>DASXDD010000127.1:0-17480 GCA_036490775.1 Solirubrobacteraceae bacterium
CGCGGCTCGCTGACCGAGACCGGCGCGATGCCGCCGGAGCGCTGCATCGATCCCGACGAGATGTTCGCCGAGCTCGAGGCGCGCGGTTGCAGCTTCAGCGTCGAGCGGTGAGCAGCTCGAGGTCGGCGTCGACCATCATCCGGATCAGCTGCTCGAAGTCCACGTGCGGCTCCCAGCCGAGCATCCGCCTGGCCTTGCTCGCATCGCCGACGAGGTGCTCGACCTCGGCGGGGCGCAGCATCGACGGGTCGATCTCGACGTTGCCCTCGACCGCGATCCCGGCCTGGTCAAACGCGATCTCGACGCACTCCCGGACCGAGTGCGCGGTGCCGGTCGCGATCACGAAGTCCTCGGGTTCGTCTTGGGCGAGCATCAGCCACATCGCGCGCACGTAGTCCCCGGCATAGCCCCAGTCGCGCTCGGCATCGAGGTTGCCGAGCTCGAGCTTGTCAACGAGTCCGAGGCGGATCGCGGCGGCGTGCCAGCTGATCTTGCGCGTGACGAACTCTCGCCCGCGGCGTGGGGATTCGTGGTTGAAGAGGATCCCGCTGGCGCAGTACAGCCCGTATGACTCGCGGTAGTTGACCGTGATGAAGTGCCCGTAGACCTTGGCGACGCCGTAGGGCGAGCGCGGATAGAACGGGGTCAGCTCGGTCTGCGGCACCTCGAGCACGCGGCCGAACATCTCGCTCGAGGAGGCTTGGTAGAAGCGCGCCTCGGGGCACGCCTCGCGCATCGCCTCGAGCATCCGCGTGACGCCGACGCCCGAGAACTCGGCGGTCAGCGTCGGCTGCACCCACGAGACGCCGACGTAGGACATCGCTGCGAGGTTGTAGATCTCGTCGGGCTTGGCGGCGCGCAGCGTGTCGACGAGCGAGCGGTCGTCGAGCAGGTCACCCTGATGAAGCGTGATCCGGTCGCGGACGTGGTCGATCCGCTCGAAGCGCTCGGTCGAGGAGCGACGCACCATCCCATGTACGTCGTAGCCCTGCTCGAGCAGCAGCTCGGCGAGATACGAGCCGTCCTGGCCGGTGATCCCGGTGATCAGGGCCCGGCGGGCCGGCATCCAGTTACCGCGCGGCGTCGGTGGAGGTGCCGGCCTCGCCGGCGGTGCCGAGCATCGCCGCGGCCTCGGCGACGTAGCCGAACACCTGCGAGGTCCCGAGCGCGTTCCACGGGTCCACGAGCAGGCAGTCCTCGGATGCGCCCGAGACGATTTCGGCGATCGCCTCCGGGGTCTCGAACTCCGAATGGTTGGTCGCGATGATCACGACGTCGGCGCCCTGCACGGCGTCGGCGAGCGGCTGGGTCACGCTCGCCGCGCGCGGGTCGCAGACGGCGACGTCGGCCAGCTCGCGCTCGAGCAGCCGGATCAGCTTCGGCGACAGCGAGTCGCGCTCGTCGTCGGTGTTGCGCTTGAAGGTCAGTCCGAGCACGGCGATCTTGCGCGATGAGAGGCTGCCCAGGCGCCGCTGGATCCCCTCAACCAGAAACAGCGGCACCGCCTCGTGCACACGTGAGACCGCGAGCAGCATCCCCGGCGAGTTGGAGCGCTCCTCGGAGAACACGAAGTCCTTGCGCAGGCAGGTGCCGGCGGTCAGGCCGGGCATCGCGATGCCGCCGCGCGGATAGTCGTGGTTGATCAGGTCGATGACCTCGAACACGTTGGCGTCGTAGCGCTCGCAGTCCATCATCAGCAGGTTCGGCAGCGCGAACGTCGCGTAGCGCAGGATGTTGGTCCAGATCTTCGCGAGCTCGGCCTGGACCGGCGTGGTCTTGACGATCGGCGCCCCGAACAGCTCGAAGGTGCTCGCCGCGCGATCGGTTGAGGCCTCGCCGACGCCGCCGATGATGCAGGGCAGCGTCGAGATCTCCTCGAGGAATCGCCCGGCGGCGATCCGCTCGGGCGCATGCGCCACGAACACGTCCTCGCCGACCTTCAGCCCGCGGCGCTTCTCGACGTAGCCGGCGACGAACTCGGTCGTCCCGGGCGCGATCGTCGAGCGCAGGATCAGGCTGTGGCCGGGGCGCAGCAGCGGCATCAGGTCGTCGACGGCGGCCCTGACCTGCCGCAGGTCGCTCTCGAAGTGGTCGAACGATGGGGTCCCGATCGTGATCACGATGTCGTCGGCGGCGGCCGCGTCGGCAGCTCGCTCGGCGAGCTGTAGGCGCCCGGTCGCGGTCACCCGGTCCAGCAGCTCCTGGGTGCCCGCCTCGCTCCATGGCATCCGGCCGGCGCGGATCGCGTCCAGCACCGCGCGGTCGTGGTCGACGCCGAGCACGGTCGCGCCGCGGTCGGCGAACGACAGCGCAAGTGGCAACCCGACCCGGCCCAGGCCGATCACCGAGATTGATCGCTGGTAGCTCATTCGACCACTTAAACGTACTTGGGTGCCGGTCAGACCTGCGTCAGGTCGCGAGTCCGGTGTCGCTCAGCGATTCTCGCCGGCCGACACGCTGCGCAGCGGCGTGAGCCCCGGCTCGGCGGCATGGCCGCGGACCTCGCCGGCGAACGCCAGCCGGTCCAGCCGCGCGATCTCACGCTCGCCCTCAACCCGCGCCGGGTGCCCGTCGGGGAGACCGCGGATCAGCTTGCGGATCCGCTCGCGCAGCTGCAGCGCGAAGTGCGGCGTCGACGCGCCCATCAGCTGGCGCACGTCGTCGACGGTCACGTTGCGCCCGGGGCGCAGTCGGTCTGGGTGTTCGGCTTCGCTCATTTCTGGGGAACGGCCTCGAGAAGGTTATCCATCTGCGCCTGGACCCCGACCGAGATTGCGTGGTCGTCGCCGATCACCCACCCGTGGTTGTAGACCGCCGCGGTCGGGCCCTCCTGCGTGAATCCAGGCGTCGCGTAGTCCAGGAAGAAGTTGAGCACGGCCGGCGGCATCGTCGCGGCGGTGTTGATCAGCAGCTCGGGGCCGTAGCTGCCGCTCGAGGACAGCGGCGCGGCGGCGGCCGCGTCGAGCGGGCGCGTGGAGTTGACCAGCGTGTATCCGTGCCCGGGGCCGCGCAGCGCCCAGCCGAAGCTGCCCGGCACGTGTGCACACGCCTGATTGCTCGGGCACGGCGGATCGCGGTAGGTCGCAAACGCAACCGAGTTGGCGGCGGGATCGGATGCGCCGACGCGCTTGACGGTCCCATACTTGCCCAGCTGCGAGAGGATGCTGTCGGGAATCACGCTCGCAGGCCCGAGCGCGTAGATGTGCGGCTTGGAGTGGGACTCAAGCGCCTGGCGTGTGGCCTGCGGGATCTGGTCGTGGGAGACGAACAGCACCGGATCGCCGCTCTCGGCTGCCCAGCCCGCGGCGGGCATCGCGTAGGCCGGGTCGTCGGCCGATGCGATCACGACGTTGCTCGACGCCTTGCCCGCGGCGGCGCTGACGAACCGGTCGATCGCGGCGCTCAGCGTGTACGGATCGGTGCCGTTGATCGGCGCCGTGCGCACGCCCTTTGGCGTCGGCACGTCGCCGACGCGGATCACCTGGGCACCGCTGAGGGTGCCGGCGCCGATCGGTGCAAGCGTGTCGAGCGCCGTGCTGGTCGCCGACGGCAGCGAGGAGGACGACGAGAGCAGGATCGGAGCCCGGATCGGGGGCGCCATCAGCACCGCCGCGGCGATCGCGGCCTGCCAGTCGTCGGTCGGGGCGAGCGTGACCGCAGCCGGATGCGTGCCGGCGGCGGCCGACGGATACACGGCGAGCGCGACCTCAGCGGCGTCGGCGATCGGGTCGCCGCCCGGAACCCGCGTCGTGTTCTTGGTCGCCAGCGCCGGGAACCCGAGCTGCTGCGTGTCCGACGCGACGCTCTTGGCGGGCTTCTGGAACACGACTGTGCGGTTTCCGCACCCGGCCAGGGCCAAACAGATCCCCAGCAGGGCTAGCCGCGTCGTCCGTCGCATTGTCGCGCTGACGTTAGCGCCAAGGTTCTGCGCAGGCGCCGGGCAAAACGCCCGGAACGCGCGCGTGCGAGCGCTTGCAGGATTACCAATCGCTCAAGAGAAGCTACGTCCTGCCGAAACTCTGTGTATATTGCCGCAACGCCGAATCCGCGGACGACGAGATCCACGGAGCGGGGGACCCCAGTTATTGGGGCTAATCCCTTGGTGAAGCCATAGGAAGCGCAGGCTCTTTTAGCGCTAGCCCGTCAGCTAACCCCGCAGGCCTACGAAAGAGAAGAGGACCTTGCGGGTTACACGCATACTTCTAGCTATGGCCGTGCTCGGACTGATCGGTGCGCCGATCGCGTCCGCGTCCGGGGGGAGCCCCGTCGCACCCCCATCGAACTCCACCACCGGCGGCGCCGGCGTCGGCGCACCCCCCGTGGTGCCGAGCACTCCGCTCCAGCCGACAGTCCCCGGCTTCGTCGCCAAGATCGTCCGCGGCGTCGCCTACGCCCCCTCATACGCACCACTTCCGGTGCAGGAGGCGATCTGGGCCGGCAACAAGATCCGCTCCAAGCCCTACATCTTCGGTGGCGGCCACAGGGCGTTCATCTCCCGCGGCTATGACTGCTCGGGTTCGGTGTCCTACGTGCTGCACGCCGCTGGACTGCTGCCCACGCCGATGGACTCAAGCGACTTCATGGGCTGGGGCCAGAAGGGCCTCGGTCACTGGATCACCGTCTATACGAACCCGGGTCACGCGTTCGTGGAGATCGCCGGGATCCGGTTTGACACGTCCGCCGAGCAGGACCCGCATCCGTCGAAGGGCACGGGCCCGCGCTGGCGTCCGCTGATGACCACCAGCAGCGGGTTCATGAAGCGTCACCCAGTCGGGTACTAAGTACTAGCCGCCCTCTGATCGCTCGCGGTGCGCGAGGATCTGCGCTCGCTCGGCGAGCCGGTTCTCGCGCCGCAGGCCCGCCTCGCGTTGGCGGCGCTGCTCGTCGGGAGTCGAGGCGATGATCGGCGCGACCGGCGACGGCCGGCCGTGCTCGTCGACGGCGACCATCGTCAGGTAGGCGGTGTTCGTGTGGCGGACCTCGCCCGTGTGCGGGTTCTCGGCCTCGACGCGGACGCCGACTTCCATCGACGTTCGCCAGGCTGCGTTGACCATCGCGTTGAGCGTCACGAGCTCGCCGATGTAGATCGGGAACAGGAAGTTCATCCGGTCCATCGCGGCCGTCACCACGCGCTTTCGCGAGTGGCGGATCGCGGCCAGGCTGGCGGCCTCGTCGGCGAGCTTCATGATCGTGCCGCCATGGACGTTGCCGGTGGCGTTTGCGTCGCCGATCCCCATCCAGCGCGCGAGCAGCGCGGCCGACTCGGAGGCGGGCTTGGCGTCCACGCGCGGATCGTAGCCCGTGAATGCACTACGGACGGCCCGCCCCCGCTACGCTTGGTGGGCTCGTCCAGACACCCGCCAAGGAGGATGCGATGCCGGGCCTATCCGGACGCATGTCGACCGTCGTAAAAGCGAAGATCTCAAAGCTGCTTGACCGCGCCGAGGATCCTGCCGAGACGCTGGAGTACAGCTACCAGAAGCAGATCGAGCTGCTCCAGAACGTCAAGCGGGGGATCGCCGATGTGGTCACCTCGAAGAAGCGGCTCCAGCTGCAGGAGCAGAAGCTCCGGGAGCAGGTAGTCAAGCTCGATACGCAGGCGCGCCAGGCGCTCTCGCAGGGCAACGAGGAGCTCGCGCGGATGGCGCTCGAGCGCAAGAACGTCGCCCAGACCGAGCTGCAGTCGCTCGACTCGCAGGTCGCCCAGCTCGAGCAGCAGCAACAGCAGATGACCGAGTCTGAGCAGAAGCTGAAGACGAAGATCGAGCAGTTCCGCTCCAAGAAAGAGGTCATCAAGGCCCAGTACTCCGCGGCAGAGGCGCAGGTCCGGATCTCCGAGGCGGCGACCGGAGTCGGCGAGGAGATGGCCGATGTTGGCCTGGCGATGCAGCGAGCGCTCGACAAGACCGAGAACATGAAGGCTCGCGCCGACGCGGTTCAGGAGCTCGAAGCGGCCGGCACGTTCGATGACCTGACTTCGCTCGGACCGGCCGAGGACGACATCGACCGGCAGCTGAAGGCGCTCTCGAGCACGAGCGAGGTCGATTCCGATCTGGCGAAGATGAAGGCCGAGCTCGGCGGCGGTTCCCCGGCTCCGGCGGGCGAGCTCGGCGCCGGCGGCTCGACCGCCACGCAGACCGATCCCAGCCAGCCGTCAGCGCCCAGCGAAGGGCCGGGGCAGTGATCGTCAGGATCTCCAACGAGGGTCAGTACGAGCTCTCCGATGACGACGTCGCGGCGCTCAACGAGCTCGACAACCAGGCCGTCGCCGCTTGCGATTCCGAGGACGAGGCGAAGTTCCATAACGCGTTCATGCAGCTTCTGGAGTTCGTCAGGTCCAAGGGGCAGCCGGTGGCCGACGACGTCCTCGAGGGGTCTGACGTGATCCTGCCGCCGCCCGACGTGTCGCTCGAGGAAGCCAAGTCCGAGTTCAGTGGCGAGGGCCTGATCCCGGGGTAGCCTTCCGAGGCGGATTGAGTCTTGCCGGTTACGGGCAAGGTCTGTTCCGTCTCCGATGACCACCGAACAGCAGCACCTCGGGGAGCAACGGCCGGGCGCCGGCCAGGTGGTGCTACCGCGGGCGCCGCCGTTCCTCGCGCCGGCTGAGCAGACCCGCGACCTCCACAGCCTCAGCGATCCCGCGCTGTCGGAGCTCGGACTCGACGAACTGATGGACGCGCTGCTCGTGCGCGTCCAGCGCTCGCTGGATGTCGACACGGTCGCGATCCTGCTGCTCGATGCTCAGTCACAGCAGCTCGTCGCGCGCGCCGCCAAGGGGATCGAGGAGGAGGTCGAGCAAGGCGTGCAGATCCCGCTCGGCCGCGGCTTCGCCGGCCGGATCGCGGCCGAGCGGGTCGCGATCGCGATCGCCGACGTCGACCACGCCGACATCCTCAACCCGATCCTGCGCGAAAAGGGGATCCACTCGCTGCTCGGCGTCCCGCTGATCGTCGAAGGCGACCTGATCGGCGTACTGCACGTTGGGTCGCTGACGCCGAGAGACTTCGGCGAGAAGGACTTGGCCGTGCTCCAGGTCGCCGCCGCCCGAGTCGCGCCCGGAATCGAGCGCGCACGGCTCTACTCAGCGCTCGTGCGCGAGCACCAGGTCGCAATGGTGCTGCAGCGCAGCCTGCTCCCGAAGAAGCTCGCCGATGTCGTCGGTGCGGGCGTGGCGGCGCGGTACATGCCGGCGCGCGACGGTGTCGGCGGCGATTGGTACGACGTGATCGAGCTCCCGCACGGGCTGCTGGGGATCGCGATCGGTGACGTCGTCGGGCACGGCATCAAGGCGGCGGCGCTGATGGGCCAGGTGCGCACCGCACTGCACGCGTACGCGCTTGAGGGACATTCGCCCGGGCGCACGCTCGAGCTCGTCGACCGCTACGTGCAGACGATGGGCGAGTCGCCGATGGCAACCGCTGCCTACGCGGTGTTCGACACCGAGACGGGTCTCGTGCAGCTGGCGACCGCCGGACACCTGCCGCCGATCGTCGTCAAGCACGACCAGTCGTTCGTGATGGAGGTGTCGCCTGGCGCGCCGTTGGGAGCGTTCCCCTATGGGAGCTGCCCCGAGCAGGAAGTGGCGCTTGAGACCGGCGAGATGATCGTGATGTACACCGACGGGCTGGTCGAGCGGCGAGGGGCGTCGCTGGCGGCAGGGATCGACGAGCTGCTCACGCTCGTCAGCGACGGCAGCTCTGCCGAGCAGGCGTGCCGCAACGCAATGGCCGGGCTGGTTCCGCCGGAGGGTCTGCACGACGACATCGCGATCGTGGCGTTGCGCAACATGCCGATCCCGGCGGAGCTGGCGCTGCGGCTGGCGGCCGACCCGAACGTCCTCTCAGACGTGCGGCGCGTCATCCGGCGCTGGCTGCGTGAGCGCGGCGCCGACCGCGACGACATCACCGAGATCACGCTCGCCGTCGGCGAGGCGTGCGCGAACGCGATCGAGCACGCCTACTCGCCGGCGCCGGCGATGTTCGAGCTCGACGCCAGGGAGGTCGACGGCGACATCGTGATCACCGTCCGCGACGCGGGCCGCTGGCGCCCGATGCGCGGGAACAACCGCGGGCGGGGGCTGAAGATCATCGAGCAGGCGATGGGCGACGTCGCGTTGAGCCGGACCGGGTCGGGCACCGAGATCGTGATGCGACGCGCGCTCGTGCCGTGATGCTCGCCGACGTCCAGTTCACCGTCACCGACGAGATCGTCGTCGCGGCGGTGACGGGCGAGATCGACCTCTCCAATGCCGAGCACCTGTGCGAAGCGATCGTCGACGCGACTGCCAACGACGCGCGCGGGGTCGTGCTCGACCTCGCTGCGGTCGACTACCTCGACAGCACCGGCATCCATCTGATCTACCGACTGCGTGAGAGCCTGCGGACCCGCGGGCAGCGGCTGATGCTCGTGATCCCGGAGGATTCGCCGGTCCGGGACTCGCTGCGGCTGGCCGGCGTCATGCAGCACCTGCCGATCTGCGCGTCGGTCGAGGACGCGCTTCAGAGCGTCGTCTAGATCAGATCGGGGCGCCCCAGAGCGGGAACCAACGGTCGAGCTCCTGCTCGACCGGGAGCTCTGAGCCGATCTGCGCCTTGAGCACGAGCTCGCGCTCGTTGTCGCGCTGCTGCTGCTCGCCGGCGGCGGGGACGAACGGGTAGAACGAGCCGCGCTTGTAGTTGTAGATCCAGTACAGGCGGCGCTTGTGCGAGTCCTCGAACGCAAACACGGCGCAGAGGACGCGCTCGCCGTAGCCGCCGCCCTCGAGCGCGCTCGAGACCGCATTGATGTTGACGACGAGGTCGTCGAACGACTGGCCGCGCAGTACCAGCCAGCGGTACCCGTAGCTGTCGTCGTTGCTCTCGACGGCCGTGTCGCTGTCGGAGGCGGTGGCGCGGACGACTTCCTCCATTTCGCGCACGATCCCCTCGAAGTCCGCGGTCGACAGCGGCTGGAAGACGATCGCGGCGCTTCCGCGCGAGGTGATCGAGAGCGACGTCTCGAGCGTCACGTACGCGGTGCTCATCGCAAACAGCCGGTCCGGCGCCGGACCAGCCAGCTTGCGCTTGCCCAGCAGGACGTCGAGGAACCCCATTGGCGCCTAGGCTACCGCGTCGCTTAGCGGGTGCCCTGGAGCTGCGTCTCGAGCCGCTGCAGCGCCGCGATCCGCTTCTCGAGCGGCGGGTGCGTGGAGAACAAGCTCGAGACCGACTGCTTGACCTTCGGCGGGAAGATGTAGAACGCCGCTAGCTCGCTCGACGCCGCGCGCAGGTCGCGCTGGGGGATCTGGTTCATCCCGCCGTCGATCTTCAGCAGCGCCGAGATCAAGGCGCTCGGGCGGCCGGTGATGATCGCCGAGCCGCGGTCGGCGGCGAACTCGCGATAGCGCGACAGCGCCTGGAGCAGCAGCCACGAGACCACGTAGACGACCGCCGAGACGAGGAGCACCACGATGAACGCGGGGCCGTTGTTGTCGTTGTCGTCGAACGCGCCGCCGAACCAGAAGCCGATCTGCACGATGAACGAGGCGATCGAGGCGAAGAAGCTCGCGATCGTCATCACCAGCACGTCGCGGTTCTGGACGTGGGTCAGCTCGTGGCCGAGCACGGCCTCGAGCTCTGAGTCGTTGAGCAGGTCGAGGATCCCGGTCGTCGCACAGACCGTCGCCTTCTTCGGCGAGCGCCCGATCGCAAACGCGTTGGGCATCGGGGTGTTGGCGACCGCGACGCGGGGCTTGGGGAGGTTGGCCTGGATGCACAGCCGCTCGATCGCGCCGTGCAGGCGCGGCGCCTCCTGCGGGGTGACCTCGCGCGCGCCCATCGACAGCAGCGCGATCTTGTCCGACGTGAAGTACTGGATCAGGAATAGCCCGCCCGCGATCACCGCGATCGAGACCGCGCCGATGCCAGAGGCGATCAGCACGCCGATCAGCACGGCGTACACGAGGCCGAGCAGGAACAGCGTCATCACCATCCGGAGCTGAAGTCCGGTGTCGCGTCCAAATGACTGTGGGCGTGCCATTGGAACTTATGTTGGCAGACGACCTAACGCGATCGTGAAGGAATCCCAAGGAAACGTGCAGATAACCGGCGGTTGCTGGGTAGCATTCCGTGGTGCGGATGGGCATGGAATGGCTTTCTGAAAGTTTTTTCGCGAAAGGGCTAAAGGTTTGATCGCGAGTTGCCGATTAAGGGCGGAGGTGCGCGGAACTCGTGCATACCTCGCCGGTTTTGGGACGACCGGATCGCTGCTGGCAGGAGCTGCACTGCTGTTCCTGATCGCGAGCGCGATTGTGTCGTTCCAGGGCTGGCCCCAGGTCGGCGCCCCGTCGTCGCCGGTCGCCGTCGCCGTATCGGCGCCGGCCGGGTCGGGTTCGTCTGCCGCTAATCGCGCGCTCGTTGTGGCGACGCAGCCCACTGGCGACGGCGTGGCGGTTGCCGCGCGTCCGGCGGTCGGTGGCGGTTCGGGGGTCACGCGGGCGGGTCATCGTCACTTCTCCTCGGGTCCGGTCTCGCGGGTCGGACGGCGGCCGGCGTCGGGTCCGACGGGTGGCGCTGGTGGCGGGTCTTCGGGTGGTTCGGGTGGTTCCGGTGGTTCGGGCTCTTCGGGGTCTGGCTCTGGCTCTGGCGGGTCCTCGAGTCCGGTCGGCAATCCGACCGGCACGGTCAGCGGCGCCGGCAACGCGGTTAGTGGCGCTGTCGGGGCCGTGGGCGGCACCGTCGGCAAGGTCACCCAGCCGGTCACCGGTCCCGCCCAGCCGGTGCTGAGCGGCGCCGGCAACACGGTCGCCGGAGCGGGCGCGGCCGTCGGTTCGACCGTCTCGGGCGTCTCGAGCACGGTCGCCAGCGGCGTCTCGGGTGTCAGCTCGAAGGTCGCCGGGGTTGTCGACACAGGCGGCGGGTCGGGTTCCCCGGCCGGGGCAGCCGTCGGCGGGACCGTGTCAACCGCCGGCCAGACCGCCGCGGGCGTCGTCGGCCAGGCCGGTCAGGCCGCCGGCAACACCGTGTCGGGCGCCACGCAGGCCGTTGGTGGCCTGCTCGGCGGCCAGCACCACTAGCCGGCTGCGGATCAGGCTGCTGACTTTGGGCTCACTGTCAGCCCATCCTCATCACTCTGACCGCCACTAGCCCATCGCCCGCTCGAGGAACTTCAGGCTCACGGCCTGAAGCTCGTCATCGTGCTGAACCGAGCGGTGGTGCCCGCCTGGGACCGCGATCAGGCGGCTCCCTGGCGCGGCGAAGCGCTCGGCCAGCTCGCGGGAGTGCTCGACGGGCACCTGCTCGTCGCCCTCGGCGTGCAGCAGCAGCACCGGCATGTCCAGCGACGCGACGACGTCGTACAGGTCGTAACCGTCGAGCAGCGCCGGCAGCGCGGGCACATCCGCATCGAAGCCGAGCGTGCCCGCCTCGACCGCCCGCGCCAGCCCCGCCGGCCGGGCCGGGCAGATCGCGACGACCGCCGAGGCGCCCACCGGCCCGGCCGCCAGCAACGCGAAGCACCCGCCCATGCTCGACCCGCGCAGCGCGATCGGCGCGGCATCCCCAAGCGAGCGTCGAAGAAGCGCCGCCATCGCGACGATGTCGTCCAACGCGCGGCCGTCCATCACGCCCCCGCTCGCCCCATGCCCGCGCTGGTCAAAGCAGATCGCCGCGAAGCCCGCGGCGAGCACCACGCGTGCGTAGTCGTGGTGGCTCTCCTTGCACGAGCCGGCCCCGTGGAGGATCACGACGCCGCCGCGGACCGGCACGCCCGGCTCGGGCAGCCACAGCGAGTAGGCCAGCCCGTCGTGGGCGGCGATCTCGCGCGGGAGCACCGGTGTGATCGTCCGCTGGCGTCGCAAGGCCGCGATCATGGCAGGCGGGGCCGGAGCGCGCATGGCATGATCGGGCGCCGCATGACCCTTACGGCGTCTGAGCTTTCGCACGTGTATCCGGCGGGAACGCGCGTCAACGAGCGCGGCCACCTCGAGCTCGGCGGCTGCGATGCGGTCGAGCTTGCGCGCGAGTTCGGCACGCCCGTGTACGTGGTCGCCGAGCACGACCTGCGCGCCCGCGCGCGGTCATTCATGGACGCGATCGCCGCCCGCCACGAGGACTTCGACGTGCTGTTCGCGTCTAAGGCGTTCCCGTGCACGGCCGTCTATCGCGCACTCGCGGAGGAGGGACTGGCGTGCGACGTCGCCTCCGGCGGCGAGCTGTTCCTGGCGCTACGCGCCGGGTTCGATCCGGCCCGGATCTACCTGCACGGCAACGCGAAGTCAGACGCCGAGCTGCGTCAGGCGCTCGGCGCGGACGTCGGCCACATCGTGCTCGACTCGATCGACGAGCTCGACCGGCTCGAGCGGATCGCGGCCGAGCGCGACGCCCGCCAGGAGGTGCTCGTCAGGGTCACGCCCGGCGTCGCCGGGGACACGCACCAGGCGATCTCGACCGGCCAGGCCGACTCAAAGTTCGGGTTTTCGGTCGACCAGGCCCGCGAGGCGATCGGCCGCCTGAAGCACGCGCCACACCTCGAGCTCGTCGGGCTGCACTTCCACATCGGCTCGCAGCTGTTCGAGCTCGAGCCGTTTCGCGCGGCGGTGCGCGCGATCGCGCCGCTCGGCGACTTCCCGGTCTACAACCTCGGCGGCGGCCTCGGGGTCGCCTACACCGCGGCACAGCAGCCGCCGGCGATCGAGGCCTACGTCGAGACGATCGTCGCCGCCGCCCACGCCGAGCTCGGACCGGGCAAGCGGCTGCTGTTCGAGCCCGGCCGCGCGCTCGTCGCCAACTCCACCGTCACGCTCTACACCATCGAGTCCGTCAAGCGGAATGTCTCAACCTGGGTGGCGGTCGACGGCGGCATGTCGGACAATCTCCGGCCGATGCTCTACGGGGCGGGCTATGAGGCGTTGATCGCGCAGCGCCCGCTCGCGGCAGGCACCGTTCGGTGCAGGCTCGCGGGCAAACACTGCGAGTCCGGCGACGTGATCGTCAAGGATCTGATGCTGCCCGACCCAGCCCCGGGCGACGTGGTCGCGACGCCGGTCACCGGCGGCTACGGCTACTCGCTGGCCAACAACTACAACGGCGTCCCGCGCGCACCCGTGATCTTCTGCAGTGAGGGCAGCGCGCGCGTCGTCGTCCGTCGCGAGACCTACGAGGACCTGGCCGCCCGTGACATCGGATAACCGCCCCTTCCGGGTCGGGCTCCTGGGCCACGGGACCGTCGGCGCCGCGTTCGCGGGGCTGCTGCCGACGCACGCCGGCCGGATCGAGCGGGTCACCGGGCTGCGCCCCGAGCTGTCGGGCGTGATGACGCGCAGCCGTGGATCGTTCGACGACATCCTCGAGGGCTCAGACCTGATCGTCGAGCTGATCGGCGGGATCGACCCGGCGCGCGAGTATCTGCTGCGTGCGATGCGTGCCGGCCGCCACGTGGTGACAGCCAATAAGCAGCTGCTCTCCCAGCACGGCGAGGAGCTGTGGGACACAGCCCGCGAGCACGGCGTCCAGCTGCGCTTCGAGGGCGCGGTCGCGGGCGTCGTGCCGGTGATCCGGGTGCTTCAGGAGTCGCTCGCGGGCGCGACGATCGACCGCGTGCACGGAATCGTCAACGGCACCACGAACTTCATCCTCACCGAGATGGCGCGCACCGGGATGACGTTCGAGCAGGCGCTCGTCGAGGCCCAGCGGCTCGGCTACGCCGAGGCCGACCCGTCCGACGACGTCAACGGCCGCGACGCGGCCGCGAAGATGGCGATCATCGCGCGGCTGGCGTTCGACACGCCCGTGCACCTCGACCAGGTCCGTTATGAGGGGATCGAGCACGTCAAGCCCGATGACCTCGAGTACGCGCGCGAATTGGGCCTGCAGCTGAAGCTCGTCGGCACCGCCGAGCGGATCGGCGACGGCCTATCGGTCCGCGTGCACCCGATCTTCCTGTATCCCGGACACCCGCTGGCGTCGGTCGGCGGCCCGTTCAACGCCGTCACGGTCGAGTCTGAGGCGATCACCGAGATCACGATGTCGGGCCCCGGCGCCGGCGGCCCGCAGACCGCGAGCGCGGTCCTCGGCGATGTGATCAGCGCGATGATCCCGCCCGCTTCGACGCCGCCGACGACCGAGCTGCTCGAGATCGTCTCCGACGTCGAGTCGGCGTTCTATCTGCACCTCGAGGTTGCCGACGAGCCCGGCGTGCTCGCCCAGGTCGCGCAGGTGCTCGCGCTCCAGGGCGTATCGGTCAAGTCGGTCGTTCAGAAGGGCCTCGACGAGCAGGCGCGGCTGGTGATGGTCGTACACCCGGTGCTCGAATCGCGGTTTGGGGCCGCGATGGACCTGATCGGCGGGCTGGACGTGATGCGCGCGCCGCCGCGCGCGATCCGGGTGCTCGAAGAGCAGTTCGGATAGGGTCCCCGCCGCCGTGCGAGCGATCCAGATCACCGAGCTGAGCGGGCCAGACAGTGCGCTGAAGCTCGCCGACGTGCCCGAGCCCGAGGCGTCGCACATGCTGACGCCGGGCAGCGGCGTGCTGGTCGACGTGCACGTCGCCGGCGTCTCGTTCCCCGAGGTGCTGCAGACGCGCGGCGAGTACCAGGTCAAGCCGCCACTGCCATTCGTGCCCGGCAGCGAGGTCGGCGGGATCGTCCGCTCGGCGCCCGAAGGCGCCCCGGTCAAGGCCGGCGACCGGGTCGCCGCGTTCTGCATGCTCGGCGGCTTCGCCGACGTCGCCGTCGCCCCGGAGTTCTTCTGCTTCCCGCTGCCCGACGAGCTCGACTACGCCCAGGGCGCCGGACTGGTGCTCAATTACCACACCGCGTACTTCGCGCTGCGGCTGCGCGGGCGGCTGAGCGAGGGGGAGACCGTGCTCGTGCAGGGGGCCGCCGGAGGCGTCGGCACCGCTTCGATCCAGGTCGCCAAAGGCCTGGGCGCGCGGACGATCGCGGTCGTCTCGACCGACGACAAGGAGCGCGTCGCGCGCGAGGCCGGGGCCGACGAGGTCCTGCGCTCCGACGGGCCCTGGAAGGATCAGGCCAAGGAGCTGGGCGGCGCCGACATCGTGATCGACCCCGTCGGCGGCGATCGCTTCACCGACAACCTGCGCACCCTGCGCGAGGGCGGCCGCGTAGTCGTCGTCGGCTTCACCGGCGGCTCGATCCCAGAGGTCAAGGTCAACCGGCTGCTGCTCAACAACACCGAGGTCGTCGGCGCCGGCTGGGGCGCGTCGATGATCGGCAAGCCGGACTATGTCCACGAGGTCGGCGACGCGATCGCCGACCTGATCGCCAAGGGGTTCGTGCGCCCCGTGATCGGTGCCCGCTTCCCGCTCGAGCGCGCGGCCGACGCGCTGAAGCTGATCGACGAGCGCGGGGCGACCGGCAAGGTCGTACTCGAGCTCGAATAGCGCCTGGCGTCACCAGCGCAGCCAGGCTCTGACATCCTGCCCCCGATGCCGGGAATCATCGAGCGCTACCGCGAGTGGCTGCCGTTCGCGCCGGAGGACCCGGTCGTGTCGCTGGAGGAGGGGTCGACGCCGCTGGTGCCGGCGCCGCGGCTGTCTGAGCGCGTGCAGGCCGATGTCTGGCTCAAGCTCGAGGGCGCGAACCCGACCGGCTCGTTCAAGGATCGCGGGATGACCTGCGCGGTCTCGGCCGCGGTCCGCGAGGGTGCCGAGGTGATCGTCTGCGCCTCAACCGGCAACACGGCGGCCTCCGCCGCGGCCTACGCGGCACGCGCCGGGCTGCGGGGCGCCGTGATCGTCCCCGAGGGCAAGATCGCGATCGGCAAGCTCGCACAGGCGCTGATGCACGGTGCGCGGGTGATCGCGCTTCGCGGCAACTTCGACGAGGCACTGGCGCTCGTCCGCGAGCTCGCCAAGCGCCATCCGATCGCGCTCGTCAACTCCGTCAACGAGTTCCGGATCGAAGGGCAGAAGACGGCGGCGTTCGAGCTGCTCGAGGTGCTCGACGACGAGCTCGACGCGCTCTGCATCCCGGTCGGCAACGCCGGCAACATCACCTCCTACTGGCGCGGCTTCAAGGAGCGCGACACGCGCCCGAGGATGTACGGCTTCCAGGCCGCCGGGGCCGCGCCGCTGGTCCACGGGGCGCCGGTTGAGAATCCCGAGACGGTCGCGAGCGCGATCCGGATCGGCAACCCGGCCCGCTGGGAGGAGGCGATGGACGCGATGACCTCATCGGGCGGCGCGGTCGCGGCCGTGACCGACGCGCAGATCCTCGACGCCTACAGGTTCCTGGCGGCGAGCGAGGGCGTGTTCTGCGAACCGGCGTCGGCCGCGAGCGTCGCGGGCCTGCTCGAGCACGGCGCCGGCGATGCGCAACGGATCGTGTGCGTGCTCACCGGCCACGGCCTCAAGGACCCGCAGACCGCGCTCGAGCTCGCCGGCGGGGTCGTCCCGTGCGATCCGGAGATCGGCGCGATCGAGCGGGCGGTGCTTGGATGACGCTCGGCCGCCGGCGCGTGGTCCGCGTGCCGGCCTCCTCGGCCAATCTCGGGCCGGGGTTCGACGTGCTTGCCGCCGCGCTCGCGCTGCACCTAGAGATCGAGGTGGTCGAGACCGGGACGTTCTCGGTGCAGACGCCGCTGGATGTGCGGCGCGACCGCGAGAACCTCGTCGTGCGAGCGTTCGAGCGGCTGCACCCGGCCGACGCGTTCGAGTTCCGGATCGAGTCGAAGATCCCGATGTCGGGCGGCCTGGGCTCGAGCGCCGCCGCGATCGTCGCCGGACTGCTGGCCGCCGACCACATATTCGAGCTCGACGCCGACGTGATGGCGCTCGCGACCGAGCTCGAAGGCCATCCCGACAATGTCGCCGCGGCGCTCGAGGGCGGGTTTGTGGTCTGCGAGGGCACCCGCGTTCATCGCTTTGACCCGCCGATGGGTCTCGAGGCCGTGCTGGTCGTCCCCGGCGAGTCCGTCAGCACAACGGCGGCGCGCGCGGCGCTGCCTGACAGCGTGCCGCTGTCAGACGCGGTGTTCAACGTCGCGCATGCGTCGACGCTCGTGCTCGGCCTCGCCGGCGCGAACTGGGAGCTGATCGCCGCCGGCCTCGACGACCGGCTGCATCAGCCGCGACGCGCGCACCTGTTCCCGCGCTCGGCGGCGCTGCTCGAGCGGGCGCCGAAGCTCGGGGCGCTCGGCGCGACGATCTCAGGCGCTGGGCCGACCGTGCTCGTCTGGTGCCACTACGAGCACACCGGCACGATCGTCGAAGCGCTGACCCGCGAGACCGACGGGTGGGCGACGGTGATGCGCGCCCCGTTTGAGACCCAGGGCGCCGACGTACGGTCGCTCTAGGCGCTCGCGCGAGCCGCGCGCGGGCTTCCCGCGAGCGACGCGACCCGCCGGCGGGCGTCGTCGAGGCCGAGACGGCGCAGCAGCTCCTCGGCGACGTCGAGGTAGTCGACCGCGAGGTCGGGGCGGTAGTCGAGGATCGACAGCGCCCGCTCGGCCGACTCCGCGTAGGCGATCGACGAGCGGATCGTC
>DASXDD010000128.1:0-23961 GCA_036490775.1 Solirubrobacteraceae bacterium
CCGGCGTTGCTGAGAGGTCGCCTTCCCGTCAACAGCCGGTTGCGATCGCCAGCGCGGTGCACAGCTCGGCGAGCTTGGTCGGGCTCAGGTCGGTGATGCGCTCCGTCAGCAGCGACTTCGGGATGGCGGCGATGTTGTCGAGTGTGAGCGCGCAGTCCTCGGGCATCCCGTCCTCGCGGCCGAGCGGCACCTCGGTCGGGATGCCACGTACGGTCCGGGTCGCCGGCACAACAAGCACCGTGCGTAGGACCGGAATGGCGGCTTGACGGGTGAGGATGCAGGCCGGATGCGCGCCCGTGTCGGGGTGCTCCATCCACCAGACCTCTCCGCGCTTCACCGGACGGCGGTCCGGTCCCAGGTTTCCACCGCGCCGCGCATGGTGCGGGTGCCTAGATCGGCGAACGCCAGTTCGGCGTCGGTCTGAGGCTGACGCGTGTAGCCGTCGACGATGAGCCGATCTATTTCGGCCTCCCGATCGGTGGCGAGGTAGTCGGCGATCGCCTCGCGGACGAGCTCGGAACGGTTGCGGCCCTCGCGCGCAGCGCGGGCATCGAGCCGCTCGAGCAGCTCATCGGTGAGCTGCACCAGAGTCTGTGTGCGAGCCATGACCATATTGTAGCCATATGGTCATGAGCCGCGACCGCGGATTTCGAGATCGTCACCTAATCTGGCGGCATGCCGGTGCTCGTCCCCCAGGCCACCGACTTTCCGGGCTGGTACCAGGACGTGATCGCCAAAGCGGAGTTGGCCGAGACCGGCCCGATCCGCGGCACGATGGTGATCCGCCCGTGGGGCTACGCGGTATGGGAGTACATCCAGGCGGAGACCGACAAGCGGATCAAGGCCGCCGGCGCGGAGAACGTCTACTTCCCGCTGTTGATCCCCGAAGGCCATCTCCGTCGCGAAGCCGACCATGTCGAGGGCTTCAGCCCCGAGCTTGCGGTCGTGACCAAAGCCGGCGGCCGCGACCTTCAGGAGCCGGCGATCATCCGCCCGACCAGCGAGACGGTGTTCGGCGAGTACATGGCCCGCTGGATTCAGAGCTACCGCGACCTCCCGCTGTGCCTGAATCAGTGGGCCAATGTGGTGCGCTGGGAACTGCGCCCACGTCTGTTTCTGCGCACGAGCGAGTTCCTCTGGCAGGAGGGCCACACCGCCCACACAACCCAGGACGGCGCCGCCGCCTACGCGCGACGGATCCACTCCGAGGTCTATCGCTCAGTCCTCGAGGGCGTCCTCGCGATTCCGGTCCTCACGGGACTGAAGACCGCGGCCGAGCGATTCGCCGGCGCAACGTCGACGTTGACCTGTGAGGGCATGATGCGCGACGGCAAGGCGCTCCAACTCGCGACGAGCCACGAGCTCGGCCAAAACTTCGCCCGAGCGTTCGGCATCACCTACACCGACGAGGACGGCACCTCGCAGCTGTGCTGGACGACGTCCTGGGGCAGCTCGACCCGGATGGTCGGCGGCGTGATCATGACCCACGGCGACGACGCCGGCCTGAGGCTGCCGCCGAAGGTCGCGCCGGTCCAGGTCGTCGTCGTGGTCGTCAAGCACGATCCCGAGGTCGCCACCGCGGCCGAGAACCTCCAACGCGAGCTGCTCAGCGCAGGTCTGCGAGTCCGCGTCGACGATCGCGTCGACATCGGGCTTGGCCGGCGGCTCACCGACTGGGAGCTAAAGGGCGTCCCAGTCCGCGTGGAGATCGGGCCCCGCGACCTGGCGCAAGGTGCCGTCAGCATCGCCCGCCGCGACGGCGCCGGCCGCGAGCCGGTCAAGATCGGCGACGCGGCCAGGGCAGCGAGCGCCGCGGTGCAGTCCGTCCACGATGCGCTGTTCGCCCAGGCAACCGAGGCGCTGAGATCGGGGACGGTCGACGTCGCAGATCTCGACGCGGCCATCGAAGCGGCTCGCGTCGGATTTGCACGGCTGCCCTGGGCCGCGTGTGGAATCGAAGGCGAGCGTCAGCTCAACGCGGCCGGGTTGTCAGTGCGTTGCCTCACCGCCGCCGACGGATCGATTCCCCCGACGTCCGACGCTGACGATCTCTACGCGATCGTCGCGCGCGCCTACTGAGCGCGGTCGCCACCCGCCCTGCAACGTCGTAACCGCAACTTCATCCGTTCTGCGGGTATAGAAGCGGCAAAACTGCGTCTGAGGAGGCGGGGAATGAAGCCCACCAAGCTGAAGGTGCTGCTTGCTGCTGCCGTGATCGCCACGAGCGTTGCGGGAGTTGCTGCGGCTGCGTCGTCGCCGTCGGTCGTGACCGGCGCGACGTCGTCTGTCAAGCAGAGCAGCGTTGTGGTCCACGGGTCGGTGAACCCGAACGGGAAGTCAACGACGTACTTCTTCCAGTGGGGTCTGACGACCGCGTACGGCGCGGTCACGTCGACCCGCTCTGCCGGCAACGGGACGAAGGTTGTGGCAGTGCACCGGACGGCGACGGGGCTGATCCCCGGCACCGTCTACCACTATCGGCTCGTTGCCATGAACGGATCCGGCGAGTCGGTTGGCGCCGATCACACGTTCAGGACCGCCGGTCACCCGCCCCCCGCGGTGGCGACCGGGCCCGCGACGAGCGTCTCGTCGACAGCCGCGACCGTGACCGGAATCGTCAACCCCAACGGCGAGGCGACGACGTACGAGTTCCAGTACGGCCCCACGACCTCGTACACGTTCCAGACGATCGCCACCACGTTGCCTGCCGGAAAGGCCCCGGTCCCTGTCGCCGTGGCGCTGAACAGCCTTGCGCCGGGGACGGTGTTCCACTACCGGATCGTCGCGCTGCATGGCACGACCGTCTCAACCGTCGGTGTCGATCAGGTATTCATGACGCACCCGTCCAAGCGCCCGACCGCGGGGATCACCGTCCACACCAAGCCGGGCACCGACCGGTCACGTCCCTACCAGTTCACGACCTCGGGCAGCATCAACCGCCGCAACATCCCCGGCACGTTCGCGTGCAACGGCACGATCACGGTGAAGTACCTGGTCGGCAACCGTCGGATCGGCACGTTCCTGATCCCGCTGGGCGGCAACTGCACGTTCTCGGGCAAGAACACGTTCAAGAAGCTCCCGCACCGCGGCCGAATCGACGGACGCGTGCCCCTTAAGGTCGAGATCCGCTACGGCGGCAACGGTTACCTGGCGCCCGTCAGCGCCAAGAACGAGGCGATCACGCTCGGCTAGCTGGGACGGTCGCGCAGGCGGTACACGAACCGTAGGCCCGACCACACGGCGTCGATCGCGCAGACCTTGTTGTCCACGAGCCCGGCCTCCAAGCCGAGCTCGCGGACAACGGTCTCGCTCATGTCGGTTTCGACGCCCGAGGCGCGCTTCGGCCAGGCGATCCACAGGCCGCCGGCGGGCTGCAGCGCGTCGCGCAAAGCCGGCAGCTTTCGCTCGAACGCCGAGCGGTCGACGTAGAACGCGACGATCACGTCTAGCGGGCCGCGGAGCTGCCGCCGGACCGCGACGCCGTCGGGTAGCTCACCGAGCGTCGCGTCAAAGTCATCCGGCGCGCCGATCAGGGCCAGCCGCGCGTCAGGCTTGATCCCGAGTTTCTTGACAAGCGACGTGCCGGAATACCCGGCGCTCGAACCCGTTGCCCCGGTGCTCATCTCGCGGCAGCTTACGCCGGGACCGCGATCTCCCCAAACCACTCGATCGCGCCCGGCGTCGAGCACAGGCGCGCAGTCCAGGCGGCGATTATCGCGTCGCGGCCGTCCTGGCTCAGACGGCCGGTCGGCAAGCCGTCGAGACCCAGCCACCGGAGCGCCGCTGCCGACCACGCGGCGCGTGACATCGCGCCTCTCGGCCCGCGCAACCGTGTGCACGACGCGGTCGGAAACACCTCGGCGAGCTCCCACCGGTCTTGCGCGGACAGCGCCTCATACAGCGCCAGCCCGTTGCGAACCCACCCGTAGTAGCTCCCACCGTGCGCGATCGTGTGCTGATCTGGCGTGTAGCGGATCCCGCACACGCCCTGCGCCAAGTCTCGCTCGCAGGCTCGCGACCGTTCGCCCACCAAAGCCGCACAGCGTGGGCTGTCGATCCCGATCACCGCCGGGGCGTGCTCGGCCAGCAGGTCCCCGACCTCGGTGACGGACTTCACGTTCTCGGGTCCCTGGACAAGCCCGCGCTCGTCGATCACCGCCACGTGAAATCCCTTGCGCCGGGCTCCTACATCGACCCCCGCCCACACGACGCTAGGTCTCCGAGGCGATCTCGGCGATCACCTTGGAGAGCTGGCTGCCCTGCCATGCGATCGGCGAATGGCCCGGCCGGTCGGTGACCAGGCGAGCGCCGGGGATCGCGTCGGCGTAGGCCTCCCCCACCGCACGCGGGTGCCCAGGATCGGGTTCGTCATCGCTGGCGACGACGGCGACCGGGACGGCGATCGCCGCTAGCTCGGCGATCGTCCCGAACGGATGCGAGCGCGGCACAACCCGCAGCGCGTCCGCAACCGCCTCCGGGTGCTCGTGCAGCGACAGGCGCTGACGGAGCACCTTCAGCACCGTTTCTTGCCACGGGCCTTCGCGCGGCGTGCCATAGGCGTCGATGAATCCATCGACGCCGCCCTGCTCGAGCCCGTCGGCGAGCGCGTCCCAGTTCGCAAGGCGGCTCGGGTCGTCGTTCGTGCTCGGATCGTATGCCGGCGTTATGACAACCAACCCGGCCACCCTATCCGGCCTGAGCAGCGCGAATCGCAGCAGCGTGTGCGCGCCCATCGACGCGCCGGCGAGCACCGGGCGTTCGATTTCGAGCGCGTCGATCACCGCCTCGAGATCGCCCTGCAGGTCGTCGTACCCGTAAGCGGTGCGTTGTGCCGCCGGCGTCGAACGTCCGTGACCTCGCGCGTCGTACGTGACGACGCGGTGCCCGGAGCGCTCGAGCAGGCTCGACCCCATCACGACGTACCGGCGCGTTGCGGTCAGCCCGTGCAGCAGCACGACGGGCGTTCCGTCGCCGCTGTCCTCGACCGCGAGGCGCACGCCATCGCGTTCCACAAAGATCTCGGCCATCCCTGGTTTTCTAGACGATCTCGGCCCAACCCGGTGGCTACCATAGTTGTGATGGACGTCACCGAGAGCACTTTCCAGTCAGCGGTCCTCGATCGCTCGCATCAGGTTCCGGTCGTCGTCGACTTCTGGGCTGAGTGGTGTGGTCCGTGTCGTCAGCTCGGCCCCGTGCTCGAGCGCGCAGCCGACGCCCGCGCGGGCAAGCTTGAGCTGGTGAAGATCGACGTCGACGCTAACCAGCTTCTTGCGCGCACCTATCGGATCCAGAGCATCCCGGCAGTTAAGGCATTTCGCGACGGCAAGGTGGCCGGCGAGTTCGTCGGCGCCCAGCCCCCGGCCGAGGTTGAGCGGTTCATGGACTCCCTGCTTCCGTCCGAAGCGGACGCGCTCGTGCAGACCGGTGACGAGGAGTCGCTGCGCAAGGCGGTGGCGCTTGAGCCCACGCGCGCCGACGCCGTCGTCCCACTCGCCAAGCTCCTGCACGCGCGTAGCGATGACGACGAGGCGCTCGAGATCCTTGGCCGCGTCCCGGGTAGCTTTGCGGCCGACGGTCTCGCGGCGCGGATCGGCCTCGAGCGCGCGGCGGGCCCAAGCGTTCCCGACCTCGGGGAAGCGTTCGCCGCGCTCGACGCCGGCGACAGCGAGCGTGCACTCGATCTCCTGATCGGATCGCTGCCGTCCGCCGACGGTTCGCGCGATGACATCCGCCGGGTCGTGATCGGCGTGCTCGACGAGCTCGGTGTCGATCATCCGCTGGCGCGGGAGTCGCGACGGCGGCTCGCTTCGGCCCTGTACTAAGGCTCAGACCGCCAGCGTCAGCTGCTCGTCCGCGCCCGTGACCATCGGCTCGAGTCCGGCGACGCGCACACCGAGCAGCCGTACCGGCCGCGCCGGCGAGAACCGCCGCAGCAGCTCGAGCGCGACTGGGCCCACGCGGTCGGCGCTGTTGACTGGCTCGACCAGCGTGCGCGCCCGAGTGTGCGTCGAGAAGTCGTCGAGGCGCACCTTGATCCCGATCGTGCGCCCACAGCGCTCGCGCTTGGCGAGCGTCGCGCAGAGCTCGCCGACTAGCTGCGCGAGGATCGGCTCGAGCCGGCGCGGGTCGGCGACGTCGCGGTCAAACGTGGTCTCGCGCGACTCGGAGATCACCTTGCGCTCCTGGGTCACGGGCGCCTCGTCCTCGAACCGCGCCCGCCGCTGAAGCTCGGCGGCGAACCTCAGGCCGAAGCGCTGGGCAAGCTCCGGCGCCGGGGCGGCAGCGAGCTTCGCGAGCGTGTCGATTCCGAGCGCGCGCAGTCGCTCGGCGGTCTTCGGGCCGATCCCTGGTACGAGCCCGCAACGCGAGGAGCCAAACCGTTCGCACGCCTGCTCGCGCGTCAGGATCACGAACCCACGCGGCTTCTCGGCGTCTGAGGCGACCTTCGCGACGAGCTTGCTCGGCCCGATGCCGATCGAGCATCCCAAACCGGTCTGTGTCTCGATCTCCTCGCGCACGCGCCGCATCCCGGCGTGTGGGGCCGGCAGGCCGGTCAGCTCGACGTACGCCTCGTCGAGTCCGACGACCTCGATCGTCTCCAGATGCGCGCGCAGGATCGCCATCACCTCGCGCGAGGCGTCGCGGTAGTACGTGAAGTCCGGCGGCAGGAAAACGCCGTCGGGACACAGCCTCCTGGCTCTGGCTGCCGGGATCGCCGACCCGACTCCGTAGCGCCGAGCTTCGTAGGACGCCGTCGTCACGACCGAACGCGGCCCGGTGCCGGCGACGATCACCGGAAGCCCTCGGAGCTCCGGCCGGCGACGCAGCTCGACTGAGACATAGAACGCGTCCATGTCGAGGTGAGCTACGCACCTGCCTTGCATGACGCGGAGGCTACGAGACCGATCAGACGTTCGATCTCGGGCGATTCGACCCGCCGCGCCGCCGGCGATCTATGCCGGCGACGCGGGGATCGATGCTGCAACCAGACTGGCCTCTAACGGCTCGACAGGACCGTCCCGACCCCGCCGAACCCAAGGGCCGCGGCGAGGTTCTGGTTCAGATCCCAGGTACGGCCGCCGACGTACGGTCCGCGGTCGTCGACCGTGGCAGTCACCTCGTGGCTGCCGTTGCGGAACGTGACCTTGGTGCCGCACGGCAGGCTGACGTTCGCGACGCCGTAGTAGGCGTGGAAGCCGCAAGCCGTGTTGCCGCCGTCGTTGTACCAGGACGCGACCGCCTGGTGGAACACGGTCGTCTCGCCGGCGTGCATGCCCGAGGGCGTGTTGAGGCTGTCGCCTCGGAACCGCACGCGCAGCTGCTGTCCGGGCTTAGAGCGATTTGCACCCAGCCCGAAGCCGCCGTGGCGACCGGTCCGGTCAGACGACAGCACGCGCCAGTGCCCGCCACCCGTCCGGCCCTCGAGCCGGACGACGCGACCGGGCACGGCCGGCAGCAGCTTGCCGAGCACCGGGGCCGAGTGCCCGTCAACGACGTCGGCCGAGCGCTTCGCGAGGGCGAACTTCGCCGCAACCGTGACCGGGTGCGAAGCGCTCGTCGCCGCCGCTGTGCTCGCTGGCGGCGAGCCGGGCGCGACGCCCTGAGACACGGCCGGAGCCGGGCCGAGGACCTTCACAAAGCCCGAGCGCCTCAGCGGGGCGGCGACACGGAAGCTTCCGTCCCGCTTGACCCGGGACGAGGCCAGCGCACGCCAGCGGTCGCCCCCGGTGGGGGCGTATGCCAGCGTGATTTTCTGGCCGGGCCGGGCCGGCGCGGCCGGTCCGCTGACCGTCACGCGCTGCCCATAGGACACGTGGTGACGGTTGAGCTTTGCCTGGATCGCGCTCTGGGTGTCAGTAGGCACGGCAGCGAGCGCGACCGCCGTGGCCGGGATTGCGAGCATCAGCGCGAACGTCGCCGCATATACGCGACGCGACATGCGCGTTTTCAGCTTGGACCTCAAGATGAGGACCTCCTGTGTTCTTCGACCACGCGCCTACGGGGCCTGACGGGCTCGCGGCCCGATGACGCACGCTTCTCGCGTACCTCGGACCGCTACGACGGCTGCCGGAGAGACAGCCATCGATTCGCCCCCAGCCGGGCCGTAGGGCGTGTTGCCCCGGTAGGCCCGGCATCGCTTCCCCGTTCGCCACCGCACCGTGCAGTAGCGACTCGGCAGGTCGAATCCAGCCGTCTAGGGTGGCAGCATGCTGACCTAGCGACTGTGATTCCGGTCACACTCGCTTGCGTACTAGCGCAAACGTGGTACTGGCCCGAACAGCCCGCCCGGCCTCTTCCGCGCCTTTTATCTGGCCCTGCAAGAATCAGCCCATGGCCAATCCCGACCGGCTGACAGGGCTTGACAGCTCATTTCTGCATCTCGAGCGCGACTCAGCGCACATGCATGTTGCCGGATGCATGGTGTTCGAGGGCAAGGCGCCGACGTACCCGGAGTTGGTCGACCAGATCGGCCTGCGGCTGCACCTGGTCCCGCGCTACCGCCAGCGGCTCGCGTTCGTACCGTTCAACCAGGGGCGCCCGGTGTGGGTCGATGACCCGCACTTCAACCTCACGTATCACGTCCGTCACACCGCGCTTCCGCGACCCGGCGGCGATCACGAGCTCAAGCGGCTCGCCGGTCGGATCTTCTCCCAGGCGCTGGACCGCAACCGGCCGTTGTGGGAGCTGTGGCTCGTCGAAGGGGTCGCCGACGACCGCTTTGCGATGCTCAGCAAGACCCACCACGCGCTCGTCGACGGGATCTCAGGCGTCGACATCGCGACGGTGCTATTCGATTCCTCGTCGGATCCGATGCCGGTATCCCAGCCCGAGAGCGACTGGGTCCCGCGGCCGCTGCCGAGCAAGGCGCAGCTGCTCGCGGATGCGCTACTCGAACGCTCGACGGCGCCGGCCGAGGTCGTTCGCGGCGTGCGCGCGACGACGCGCAGGCCCCGGCACGTCGCCCAGCGGGTCGGCGAAGGGCTGGTCGGCGTCGGTGCGATGGCGTGGGCGGGCCTCAACGCCGCGCCGCCGAGCCCATTCAACGTCCGAATCGGGCCCCACCGGCGGTTCAGCTGGGTCGAGGGCGACCTAGCCCAGTTCAAGGCGATCAAGAACGCACTCGGCGGGACCGTCAACGATGTGGTCCTGACGGCGGTCTCGGGGGCCCTCGGGAGCTACCTGCGCCGCAACGAGTATCCGACCGCCGACCTCGTGCTCAAGGCGATGGTTCCGGTCTCGGTCCGGGCCGACATCGAGCAGGGCGCGCTCGGTAACAAGGTCGCCGCGATGTGGGCGCCGCTGCCGGTCGGGATGACCGACCCGGTCGAGCGGATGCTGACGATCAGCCACGCGATGCGCGGTATCAAGGACTCCGGCCAGGCGGTCGGCGCGCAGGTCCTCACCGGCCTCTCGGGGTTCGCGCCGCCGACGATCATGGCCCAGGCGGCGCGCCTGCAGGCGCGCCAGCGCCTGTTCAACCTGGTCGTGACCAACGTGCCCGGGCCCCAGCACCCGCTGTTCATGCTCGGGCGTGAGCTCGAGGCGCTCTACCCGATGGTGCCGTTGGCCGAGAACACCGCGCTGGGGATCGCGATCATGAGCTACAACGGCCAGCTGAACTTCGGCTTCACCGCCGACTACGACGCGCTCGGCGACGTCGAGGCGCTGACCGAGGATCTGCGCTCGTCGATCGAGGAGCTCGCAGCCGCGGCGAGCGGTCCTCCCGGGAACGGAAGCGGTGCGCGTGCATCAGGTAAGCGCGCGGTCCGCGCGGCTGGGTGAAGTTCGCGACCACCGCGCTTGAGCGCGTCGCAATCGTCGTCGCATCGATCGCCCTGTCGTTCGGGCTGATCGCGGTGCTGTCAGGGTATTTCGCCGGGCGTGACCAGGCGGGCGTGGCGACGGGCCAGACCGGCCCCGGGATCGCCTATCCCGACCTTGGAGACGCTCACCTGGCGCCGGGCCAGAAGCGACCCGAGTACGACTCGACGCCGCCGACCAGTGGGGCGCACGTGCCGCAGCCGGTGACGCGCGACGAGACGACGCTCACCGACGACCAGCTGCTTCAGGCGCTTGAGGAGGGCAACGTCGTGATCATGTACGGGACCAAGACGCCGCCGCCCGGACTGAGGGCGCTCGCGCTCAGCCTCGCACCGCCGTTCACGCCCGCGCTCGCGGCGGCCGGGCAGGCGGTGATCCTCGCCCGACGGCCGGGGACCGACGGGCTCGTCGGCCTAGCCTGGTCGCATGCGGTCAGTGTCCGCACGCCGCAGGACCCGCGGCTTGCGGCGTTCGCTCAGTTCTGGCTGGGCCGCGGTGCGCCCGGGCGTTAGCTAGCCCAGCGCCAGCGGGTGTGCCTCGTAGTGGCGGGCCAGCCGGTAGAAGAAGCCGCCGTCAGACGTGGCCTCGGTCGTCCCGGTAGCACCCCCGCCAAACAGCAGCCCGACCACGCCGGCGTCGCGCGTCGCGCGCAGGTGGGCTCCAGACGGGTTGTCGAGCCACCATTGCAGCCGGTTGTCGCGGAAGTGGTTCCAGGTGTCTGAGAGCATCGTGTCGCCGACCGGCAGCTGCCAGAGCACGACGGCCTCGCGCGTGCGCCGCGTGAACCCCGCGATGTACTCGTCGTGGCGCTTGAAGTCAGCCGGCCCCCACCACGTGTTCGGGTTGTTCTCGACGTGCTGGTAGAAGCCGGCGTCGCGGTCGGTCACGTCGTTGAAGACGAGGTCGAAGTGCACGTGCAGCGACTCGTAGAACGTCGCCGACTTCGCCGCCAGCGCGTCCATGTGCGCGGCGCTGGGCTTGGAATACGTCGGGTCCTCCCCTGTCCCCCACGTGCTCAGGTGCCACGCCAGCAGCGCGCGTGGCGCCAGGCGGTTGCGCAACGAGATCAGATGCCTGGCGAACGAGCGCGCGAGCTTGGTTGCATGCGCCTGCTCGAGATAGCCCCACAGGTCGGGCTCGGCGTGGATCACGACCGTGTGTCTGCCGGCCGATTGCGTCACCCGGCGCAGCAGCAGGCTGAAGTTCGCCCAGTAGGCGCGCATCGTCGCGCGATTTCGCAGGTTCGAGAGGTCCTTGGCCGACTCGCTGTCGCCGGCCGCCGGGTTTGACTGCAGAAGCTCGTAGTACGTCAGGACCGGGATCAGGTGCTGGGAGATCGACTCCTTGACGTAGTTGGAGGCAAACGTGCCGTTCGGGTTCCAGTGGGTCCAGTCGCCGCCCGTGTTGACGCCCCCCGACAGGTACTGGTAGCGGGCGTCGACGGGCGCATGGGCGCGCAGCGAGTGCGCGTCCCCCGGCGAGTCGGTGATGCCGAGAACGAGGTGGTGCGGCCAGCCGATCGGCAGCAGTACGGCCCCCAGCAGCAATGAGCTCAGCTTTCGTCGCATCGTTCGTAAGCCTCAATCGACCTCCGCGACGGCGAGCCTTAGGTCGCTACGCGTCCCTCACCGCGATCGTGACTCGCGAGAGCACGCAGAGCCGCGCCTGATCGTCGGAGATCTCCACCTCCCATACCCAGGTCGTGCGCCCGCGATGCCGTCGCATCGCTTTTGCATCGATTACGCCCTGGGTTATTGGGCGCAGAAAGCTCGTCTGGTTCGACAGGCCCATCGCGAGCTTGCCGTGGGGCATCACTCCCAGTGCGGTACCGAACGAGGCAAGTGATTCGGCGACCGCGGCGTGGACGCCGCCGTGGACCAGCCCGGCGGGTTGCTTGAGCTCATCACGGACCTGCACGCGGCCGCGCACGAGCTCTTCGGTGAGCTCGATCAGCTCGAGCCCGTAGAGACCATCGAACCCTTGGGCGCTGAGTGCCGTGACGTCGAACGGGAGATCATGCGTCATCGCCGCGGCACCTTATCGGTCGGCGCGCTCCCCAAACGAGCAGCCCGCCAAGGTTCACGCTCATCTACGCTAATACCGCGATGGCTTCTCTAGATAGCTTGCCGCCCGATCAGCGTGCCGTACTAGAGCTCGTGCTGACACGCGGTCGCACGTACGACGAGATCGCCAAGATGCTGTCGATCGACCGTGCCGGCGTGCGCGAGCGCGCGCTCGCGGCGTTCGATGCGCTCGGGCCGCAGACGCGCGTCGCGCCCGAGCGCAGGGCGCTGATCACCGACTACGTGCTTGGACAGCTGCCGCCGAAGGTCAGCGACGACACCCGCCAGCGCCTCGCCCAGTCGGCCGGCGAGCGGGCCTGGGCCCGCGTGCTCGCCTCGGAGCTGGCGCCGCTTGCCTCACAGCCGTTACCCGAGATCCCGGACGAGGGAGCCGCCGCTCCCGAGCCGGTCGCCCCCGAACACGGCCCTGCATCCGATCTGTCCTCACACCCGTTCGAACCCGTTGCCGAGCCGGTCGCCGCGTCGGAAGGCGGCGGCTCCACGAGCGCCGCTGCGAGGGCGCTGAACGCGCGTCCGAGCTCGCGCCGTGGCGGGATCATCCTGCTGGCGATCGGCGCGATCGTCGTCGTTGTGGCGGTTGTCCTGATCGTATCCCTGAGCGGCGGCAGCAGCCACAAGAGCACTTCGACGACCGCATCGCAACCGTCGTCCACGTCGACCCCGACGACAAGCTCGACGCCGACCACGAGCTCGACGCCGACGACCAGCTCGACGCCCTCGTCGACCACGACCACCTCGGCCAACGGCGCCAAGCTCGTGGCGCAGATCAACCTGGCCGCCCCGCACACGACCAGCAAGGCGATCGGCGTGGCGCTCGTGCTCAAGCAGGGCACCAACACCGGCATCGCGATCCGTGCCCAGAACCTGCCGGCCAACGGCAAGCACGACGCCTACGCGGTGTGGCTCTACAAGTCCTCCACAGACGACCACCTCCTCGGGTTCGTCAATCCAGCGGTCGGCTCCAACGGCGTGCTCCAGGCCGAGGCCGCGCTACCGGCTAACGCCAGCCACTTCGGGCAACTGCTGGTCACCCGCGAGACCCAGCAGAACCCTAAGACGCCGGGAGCGATCGTCCTCCAGGGCGCACTGAAGGGCCTGTCCTGAGCCGCGCTAGCCGCAGGCGCGCTCGAGGCCCTCGAGCGCTTCCTTGAGCTTGTCCTTGGTCGCGCGGCGCAGCAGGAACCCCCCGGTTCGCGAGTAGCCGCGCAGCTTCTGGCGCTGGGCGATCGTGACCTGCGTGCCGCCGTCAACCGGTTCGAGCATCACCTCGATGATCGACTCGTCGAGCACGCGCTCAAACGGCGTCCCCGCGACCTCCTGCTCCCAGACGCGACGCCACGGTGGCTCGGAGGTCATCAGGTGAAAGTCGGCGCGCACCGGCCGCCCACGCTTGGTCGTGAATACTTGGGTCCAGCGCTCGTCCTCGACGCTCTCCATCCGCGTCACGCCGGGCCACCAGCGCGGCATGTGGTGCGGGTCCTCGAGCACCGACCACACGCGCTGCGGGGTCGCGGGGATCGTGCGCGCGTAGACGGTCGTCGGCATCCGCTACTCGGGATACTCGATCAGCGCGTGAACCTCGTGCGGAGCGAGCCGCTCGCGTCCACCGAGAAAGCCCAGCTCGACCAGGAACGCGCATCCGGCGACGACCCCGCCGAGATCGCCGATGAGCTCGCAGACCGCCGCGGCGGTGCCGCCCGTCGCAAGCAGATCGTCGTGGACGAGCACGCGGGTCCCGCCCGCGAGCGCGTCGGCGTGCACCTCGAGCGCATCGATCCCGTATTCGAGCGTGTACTCGGCGCTGACGGTCTCGCTCGGCAGCTTGCCTGGCTTGCGAGCGGGCACGAACCCGGCGCCGAGCTGGCGCGCGAGCGCTGCGCCGAGGATGAAGCCCCGCGCTTCTGCCGCGACCACGAGGTCGACCGACAGCGGTTTTGCGAGCTCCGCAAGGCCCGAGATCGCCTGGTCAAGCGCCGCCGGGTCGAGCAGCAGCGGCGTGATGTCCTTAAACATGATCCCCGGCCGCGGAAAGTCGGGGATGTCGCGGATCAACCTGCGTAGGTCGACGGTGCTCACCGCTGCCCCGGCCGCAACGCTACGTGACGATGTTGCGCAGGTCGCGGATCAGCAGCAGATGGCGGAGATGCGTCGTCACTGACGCGAGGTTCTCGAGTGCCTCGATCGCCTCCTTGCGGCGCTCGGGATTGCGCGAGCGAAGCGCCGGCGCGAGGATGCTCTGCAACAGCTGCGCCTCACGGTCAGCGGAGCTGCGGAACACGCGCAGGTTGCGGCCGCCGACGCCGTAGCGGGCCAGCTCGGAGACGGCGCGCACGATCTCACGCTCGGTCTCGTCGTAATAGGGCTTGCCGCCGCGAACGTCGCCCTTGATCACGCCGAACTCGACGAGCTCGCGCACGAGCGTTGCGTCGGCGCCCGTCTCCTCGACGACATCCTCGAGCGAGTACAGCGCCCCCGCATCGCGGGTCGTCACCATCGTCCGCCGCATCGCGCGACCGTCGCCGGCGGGCGCGACCTCGCGGTCGGTGCGCCCCCCCGCGAGCTCCTGGCGGATCACCCGCAGCGGCAGGAACTCGTCGCGCTGGAGGCGCAGAATCGTCCGCAGCCGCTGGATGTCGGACTGGGTGTAGAGCCGGTAGCCGCCCTGGGTCCGGCGCGGCGTGAGCAGTTTCTGATCCTCGAGGTAGCGGATCTTCGAGATCGAGATGTCGGGGAACTCCTGGACGAGCGCCTTGCATACGGCGCCGATCGTGACGGCCTTCTGGCGAGGAGGCTCGGCCGGTGGATCCGGTGCACCGGGGAGGTCCGTCGCGGGGTCGCGTGTCTCGGGAGTCGCCATCACCGGCTCAGGAACGCCAGCTTATATTTGCCGACCTGCAGTTCGTCGCCGTCGGTCAGCCGGTGGGACTCGATCCGCTTGCGGTTGACGTAGGTCCCGTTCAGCGAGCCGCAGTCGTCGAGGTAGTAGTCGCTGTGGCGATGGACAATCACGGCGTGGTCGCGCGAGACGGTCACGTCGTCGAGAAACACGTCGGAGTCCGGCCGCCGCCCGACGGTCAGCCGATCGCCCTCGAGCGCGAAGCTCTCGCCCGCGCGTCCGCCCCCGGCGCGGATCACAAGTGCCGCCCCACGTGCTGTGACCTCCTCGAGGTCGATCTCCTCGATCTCACCTGTCTCGCCGATCTTGTAAGTGGCGGTGGTGTCCCCGGTAGACGGCTCGCTTTGTGCGAGGAAGGCGCCGCAGCGCTGGCAGTAGTTAGCGCCATCGGCGTTGCCGAACCCGCACTCGGGGCAGTGCTGGGCCACCTACCGGTGGCCTCCCTGGGGCACCAAGCCGCTCATTCCGATTCGGTGGGCACCCGCCCGGCGAGGATGTCGGTGAGCTGCTGAACGTCGGCGCCGGTGATGAGCAGCTCGCCGCTCTCGTCCTTCTTACGCAGCCGATTGACCAACTCGGCGCGCAGGATGTCAATCTTGCCGTGAAGGATCCGTCGCCTGTAGGAGATCTCCATCTCCTCCTCGGTCAGCTGCTTGATGAGCTCCTTGAGCTCCTGATCGCTCAGTGAGCCGAGGTCGGGAAACGTGTCCATGCGATCGGACCCCCTGCGTCGGATTTACGAGTGTGCGAGTATAGCCGTCGTTCCCAGAGGGTCAAGCTCAGCTTGAGAGTTTGCTTGGATGTTGCGGGGACGGCGTGCTTCCGCGGCCGGGTTCGGCGTGCTGAGACCGGGGATTTCGTCACATGCGAGGCCCGGAGCGGCACGGCATGTGACCTTGCCCTCGTCAGGCGGGGGTTATGTCACACGGAGCGTCTGGGCGGCCGTCTCGTGTGACGTTCTCCCCGGGAGGCCGGGACGCCCGGGAAGCCGGGACCCCCGGAACGCCAAAAGCCGACCCCTACCACCCCGCTCAGCGTGTCCCCCCCACCCGACCGCCTCGCCCCCGCAGCTCCGCCACCCCGCGCCGCACGTACAGCACCGTCGCCAGGATCCCCAGCGCCATCCCGACGTAGAGCATCACCAGCGCGAGCCAGTGCACGCCGGCCATCGCGAAGAACGGGGCGCCCATGATCGGCGCAACGCCGAGGCGGCCGGCCCAGTTGATCTTGACGTCTACGCCGCGGGCGAGCGCGTAGCGGCTGAGCACGAGCATCAGCAGCTCGCGGGCGATCACGATCGCGATCGCCCAGCGCGGCAGGAGCTCGAAGTGCCAGCAGACGACCATCCCCGAGACGACAAGCAGACGGTCGACGATCGGATCGAGCAGCGCCCCGAGGCGGCTGTACTGGCCCGTCAACCGCGCCGCGAACCCGTCGAGGTAGTCGGCCCACCCGATCACCGCGAACAGGACGACGGCGAGCGCAGAATGACCGTCGTCGCTCGACAGCGCGACGACCAGGAACACCGGGATCCCAGCCAGCCGCAGGTAGCCGATGATGTTCGGGATCGTCCACGGGTGCAGCGGATGCCCGGCGAGTGTCGCGTCGGGCGGCGGGCCCGAGCGATCAATCCCGAACAGGCGGCGCTTCGTGCGCTCGTCGCTCACGACGACTCGCGACCAGGGGCGGCTACGGAAGCTCCTGCCAGAGCCCCGCGACCGCCTCCGCCGCTCCCTCGATCGGCACCGTGCGCGCCTCCTTGCCGCGGCGGATCTGAACCTCGATCTCGCCGGCCGCGAGCGTCCGGCGGCCGACCGTCAACCGCAGCGGGCAGCCGAGCAGCTCGGCGTCGGCGAACTTGTCGCCCGGCCCGGCGTCACGGTCGTCGTACAGCGTCCGCAGGCCCTGCTGCTGAAGCTCGCCGTACAGGCGCTCGGCGAGCGCCCGCTCATCGGTGCCCTCCTTGCCGAGGACGACGAGTTCGACGTCGAACGGCGCGACCGAGCGCGGCCACGAGATCCCCTGCTCGTCGGCGAACTGCTCGACCGCGGCGGCCGCGGCGCGCGCCGGGCCAAAGCCATAGGAGCCCATCCAGATCAGCTGCTCCTTGCCCGAGTCGTCGAGATACGTGGCGCCGAGTGGCTTGGAGTAGCGCGTGCCGAGCTTGAAGATGTTCCCCACCTCGATCGCAGGCTCGATCCGGACTGTCGCGCCGCCGATCGTGTCCCCGGCGACGACCGTGCGTATGTCTACGGGCTCGAATCGGAAGTCGCGGCCGGGCTCGACGCCGCGCAGGTGCAGGTCGGGCTTGTTGGCGCCGGTCACGTAGCCGCCGGCCGCGACACCCTGGTCGAGCAGGATCGGCAGCTCGGTCCCGACCGGGCCGATAAACCCGGGCGGCCCGAGCCGCCGCGAGACCTCGTCGGGGTGCGCGGGGCGAAACTCGCTGCCGAGCGCGAGCGCGAGCTTGATCTCGTTGACGCGGTGGTCGCCGCGCACGACGACGAGCTTCATCGCGTCACCGTCGACGATCACCGGGAACGCCTTCAGCAGCGCGCCGGCGCCGAGCTCGAGCGCCTGCGCGACGGCCTCGATCGTCGTCATCCCCGGCGTGTGCACCTCCTCGGGCGCAGCGAGCGCCGGCGGCAGCGACACCGGCTGGGCGTCGGCGCTCGCGACCTCGACGTTGGCGGCGTAGCCCGGCGCAAGCGCGACGTCGTTCTCGCCGGCCGCGCACGGCGCCATGTACTCGTGCGCGCCGGTGCCACCCATCATCCCGACGTCGGACTCGACCCGGTACCACTCCAGGCCACAACGGTCGAACATCCGGTCGTAGGCGACGACGTGCTTGTCGTAGGCGACGTCGAGGCCCTCGCGGTCGCGGTCGAACGTGTAGGCGTCCTTCATGATGAACTCGCGCGTGCGCAGGATCCCGGCGCGCGGCCTGGGCTCGTCGCGCTCCTTGGTCTGGAAGTGGTAGAGGATCAGCGGCAGGTCGCGGTAGGAGCGCACCGCAGCAGCCACGTGGCCGGTGACGATCTCCTCGTGGGTCATCGCCAGCACCATCTCGGCACCGCGCCGATCCTGAAGCTTGAACAGCTCGTCGATCTCGTAGCGACCGGTGCGCCGCCAAGGCTCGGCCGGATGCAGAACCGGCATCAGCATCTCCTGACCGCCGATCGCGTCCATCTCCTCGCGCACGATCTGAACGATCCGCTGGTGCACCCGCCAGCCGGCCGGCAGCCAGCTCCACAGCCCCGAGCCGACCTGCCGGACGAGGCCCGCGCGGACCATCAGCTTGTGCGACAGCGCCTCGGCGTCGGCCGGCGGCTCACGCTCGGTCGGCAAGAAATAGGTGGAAAGCCTGGTCACGGGGCGCTCACGCCCGAAGCGTACCCGGGGCCATCGGCCACACGGCGCTTGCCAGCGAGGACCTCCCTTCTGATAGGACTATCCGCAAGCTAAATAAATCGTCGTTCCGCAAGTGCAAGGAGACCGTATGGCGTTCGAACTTCCGCCCCTGCCGTATGACTACAACGCGCTCGAGCCGCATGTCGACGAAGCGACGATGCGCGTGCACCACGACAAGCATCACCAGGCGTACGTCACCAACGCCAACGCAGCGCTTGAGGGCACCGAGTGGGCCGACAAGTCCGTCGAGGAGATCCTTAAGAACCTCGGGTCGCTTCCCGAGGACAAGCGCGGCCCGGTCCGCAACAACGGCGGCGGCCACTACAACCACTCGCTGTTCTGGGAGTGGATGAGCCCCGATGGCGGAGGCTCGCCCGACGGCGATCTCGGCTCGGCGATCGACTCCAAGTTCGGATCGTTCGACGACTTCAAGGCTCAGTTCAAGGACGCCGGCATCAAGCGCTTCGGTTCGGGCTGGGCGTGGCTGATCCACGACGGCTCCGGGCTCGCGATCGTCTCGACCGCCAACCAGGACAACCCGATCAGCGACGGGAACACGCCGCTGCTGGGCGTCGACGTGTGGGAGCACGCCTACTACCTCCAGTACCAGAACCGCCGCCCCGACTACCTCGACGCGTGGTGGAACACGGTCAACTGGGCCAAGGTAGCGGAGGGGTTCGCGGCCGCTTCCAGCTAGCCTGGGCATCCCCAGAACCTGAGATGACTGGGCCCGTCGCCAGCGCGGGCCCAGTGCCGTGCCGTTGAACGCTGACGCTCCTTCACACGCGATCGAGAAGCCCCCGGCGCTGAGCCTTCGAGGCTCGGCCGTGCTGGGCGCCCGCAGGCTGCCACCGGCGATCGCGGTCGGGCTGCTGTGCTTCGTCGCCGCGCTGATCGCAGACGCCGTGCTCAAGCACGAGACGGGTCTGCGCGGCGACGATCCGTACTACGAGCGGATGGCCACGCACCCGGGCGGCCCGCACACGTTCCCGTACGCCTACCGGGTCGTAGTGCCGTGGCTTGTGCACGTGATGCCGTTCTCGCACGCCACCTCGTTCACGCTGCTGGCGCTGCTGTCGCTTGCGATCACCGGCGCGGTGCTGTTCGTGATCCTGCGGATGTTCGAGATCCCCGCCTGGCTCGCAGCGGTGCTGATGATCGGGCTCGTGCTGTCGCCCCCGGCGCTCGTCGTGCTGCTGCGAAACGGGCGCAACGTCGACCCCGAGTCGCTGCTGGTGCTGACGCTCGGGATCCTGTTCATCCTGCGCCGTCAGAAGGTCGCGCTCGCGATCACGCTGCTGATCGGCGTCGGCGTGCGCGAGTCGACGCTGTTTCTGATCCCGTTCGCGTATGTCGTGTGGGCGCAGCGGCCGTTTGACCGCGACGCCCTCAAGGACGTCGTCTACGTGGCTGCGGTCCCGGCGCTGCTGTACCTGTTCATGCGCACCTCGATCGACGCAAAGGGCAAGGAATGGCCGGGAACGCTGCTCTCAGCCCGCTGGGCGGTGATCAAGGAGGCGCTGCGGGGCAACGGGTGGTGGGTTGAGGGCCGACGGCTGGCGTACACGTTCGGGCCGCTTTGGATCGTCGCCCCACTGGCCCTGTGGACGCTGAAGTTCGCGCGCCAGGGGCTCGTGATCGTCGCCCTCAGCGTCGTCTCGATGACGTTCGCGCTCGACTGGGGACGCGTGATCTTCCTCGCCGCGCCGATCTTCTACGTGGCTGCCGCGCACGTCGTCAGGGACCGGCGGCGGCTGGCGATTGCGATGGTCGCGACGCTGCTGGTGATGGATCTCGGCTACGCCGTATACATGCAGGCACACGGCGTGGATCACGGCCTCAATGCGCCGCTGATCCCGACCGAACGCGTCTACTGAGCGCCAGGAAGCGCTGGGCCCTGGTGAAGCTAGGCCCTGGTGAAACGGCGCCCGGCGACGGGCGATGCGTCCTCGTCCAGACGGGCCGCCTCGGCCTCCATCCGGGCCAGCCGCTCGGGCGTGAGCTCGCCGGCGTGCTCGGCTTCGATCTGCTCGAGGAATGCCTGACCCTCGGCTGCCTGCACCTCATCGACGTCAACGCTCTTTGACGTCACGTACTTGTCGATCTCGGAGAACAGCGTGTCGACGAGCTGCTCCTGCGGCACCTTGCGCAGCGCGCTGCCATGGCTGAAGACGACGCCGTAGTCCTTGGCGCCGGCGATCCCGAAGTCTGCGTGCGACGCCTCGCCGATGCCGTTGACGGCGCAGCCGAGGACGGCGACCTCAATCGGATCGTCGTAGGACTCCAGGCGCCGTTCGATGTCGGCGACGACTGTGTCCATGTCGAACTGCAGTCGTCCGCACGTCGGGCAGGCGATCAGCACCGGCCCACGCTCGCGAAGATGCAGCGCCTTGAGGATCTCCCAGGCGACCTTGACCTCCTCCTCGGCGTGGAACGTCGACAGCGAGATCCGGATCGTGTCGCCGATCCCGTCGGCCAGCAGCGTCCCCAGTCCGACCGCGGACTTCAGCGACCCCGACCACTTGGTCCCCGCCTCGGTGATCCCAAGGTGCAGCGGGTACGGGATCCGCGACGCGAGCAGCCGGTTGGAGGCGATCGTGTTCGGGACGTTGGTCGACTTGATCGAGACCTTGAAGTTCTCGAAGTTCAGCCGCTCCATCAGCTCGACGTACTCTATCGCCGCCGTGGCGAGCGCCTCGACGGGGTTGTCACGCTCGAGCTCGTGCAGATGCTTGGGCAACGAGCCGCTGTTGACGCCGATCCGTAGCGGCGTGCCGAGCTCGGTCGCGCGCTCTACGACCTGCGCGACCCGGTCGGGACCGCCGATGTTGCCCGGGTTCAGTCGCACGCAGTGAGCGCCGGCGTCGAGTGATTTCAGCGCCAGCGTGTAGTTGAAGTGGATGTCGGCGATGATCGGGATCGGCGAGTCCTGCACGATCCGTTTCAGCGCCTCGACATCTTTATCGCGTGGGACAGCGACACGGACGATGTCGGCGCCTGCTTCGGCGACCCGGCTAATCTGGTCCATGGTCGCTCGAAGATCGGCGGTTTCGGTCTTCGTCATGGTCTGCACCGCGACCGGCGCGCCACCGCCAATCGGCACGCTGCCGACGTGAATCTGACGTTTCGATGCCACGCCGCCAGTGTAGACAGGGCGTGTGCAACGCAACTTCGCAACCGGAGATTGGTTCCTTTTTTTATGCTCAGAATCAGAAGCGCACTTCCAATCGCCGCCCTTTTGACGCTTGTGGCGGCGGCTCATGCTCCCGCCGCGCTTGCCTCGAGTAACCAGGAGGCGATCATCCAGGACGACGGCCAGATGAAGGCCAATCCGGCAGGGACGCTGGGGACCTTCCGAGCGCTCGGCGTGACCCGCGTGAGGCTTTCGATCACGTGGAACGAGATCGCCCCGAGCCCCAATTCCAAGACCGTCCCCAAGCACTTCAAGGGCGGAGATCCCAATTCCTATCCAGCCGCGGGCTGGACGGTGTTCGACGCGATCGACCGCGCCGCCGCCGCCAATGGCATCGGGCTTGACTTCACGCTGACCGGACCAGCGCCGCGCTGGGCCGTCGGCGGTGGCGCGCCGAAGGGCACGCACCTGCAGTGGAAGCCGTCGGCGTCGCAGTTCGGCGCCTTCGCCAAGGCCGTCGGCACTCGCTACAGCGGCAAGTTCAAGCCCAAGCACCAGTCGGCGCTTCCGCGCGTCAGTTTCTGGTCGATCTGGAACGAGCCCAACTACGGCTACGACCTCGCGCCGCAGACCACCAACCACGACTCGATCGAGGTCGGCGCGGCGATCTACCGCGGGCTGCTCAGCCACGCGTGGAGCGGTCTGATCTCCAGCGGCCACAAGCCCGGTCGCGACACGATCCTGATCGGCGAGACTGCGCCCCGCGGCCTTGACCACGGGATCGGCAGCTTCCAGGGCGTCAAGCCGCTGAGGTTCCTGCGGGCGCTCTACTGCGTCGACTCCAGGTACCGCGAGCTGCGCGGCTCCGCCGCCTCGGCCCGTGGCTGCCCGACCACGTCGTCTGGGTCGCGCAACTTCCGCAAGCAGAACCCGGCGCTGTTCTCGGCGAGCGGGTTTGCGGACCACCCGTACACGTCGCAGGCCCACCCGGTCGCGCCGAACGTGCCGACCAGCCTCAACCCACGTAGCCACCGCAGCGACCCCGACTTCGCCGACCTCCCCGAGGTCGGGCGGCTGGAAGGGGTCCTTGACCACCTCAATCGTGTCTACGGGTCGGGCAAGCACTACTCGATCTACAGCACCGAGTACGCGTACCGGACCAAGCCGCCGGACCCGGTCGGCACCAGCCTGGCCAACCAGGCGCTGTGGCTCAACCAGGCCGAATACATCAGCTACAAGCAGAAGCGGATCTCGAGCTTTGACCAGTATCTGCTCGTCGATCCGCCGAGCGGCAGCTTCGCCAGCGGCCTGGAGTTCAACAACGGCTCGCACAAGCCGTCGTTCGCCGCCTACCAGATGCCGCTGTTCCTGCCGACGACGTCGACCAGAAAGGGTCGCAGCATCGAGGTCTGGGGCGGTGCGCGTCAGGCGCACTTCATCAGTGGTGGGCCGCAGTCGGTGTCGATCCAGTTCCAGGCCGGCTCCAAGGGCCCCTGGAAGACGGTCAAGACGGCCAAGATCACCAACAAGCGCGGCTACTTCGACGTGCACATGTCGTTCTCGGGCAGCGGCTCGGTGAGGACCGCGTGGTCGGGCCTGCTCAGCCGCACTCAGACCATCAAGGTCCGCTAGCGGACCGACAGTTGTGTCGCGCGCCGCCGGTGCTCAGCGCCGGCGGCGCGCCACCACCGCAAACCCTGCGGCGGCGACGACGAGAACGCCCAGCACGATCAGCAGCGGCGTCGGCAAAAACGACGAGCCGCCGCCACCGGAGCCGCCACCGGCCTTGATGCCGCCGATCTCGGAGAGCAACTGGCGCTGGATCACGTCGTAGCAGTTGGTGTACTCCTTGATGTCCGAGGGCATCGTGTTCAGCGCCTGGCGTAGTTGCGCGGGCGTGTAGGTCGCGGTCAGCCGCGTGTGCGCGTTGCAGTCGGCGACCGCCTTGCTGAGCCCACGTGCGGACGCCGTCGCGCTCATCGTGAGCATCGCCGCCAGCACGGCGGCTGTAGAGATCGTGGCGATCGACCGGCGCTTCATCGGCCGACAGGTTAGGGCGCGGACGCGCAATCCGGCGCAGCACCGGTGCTTGCAGCCGGAAATTCTCGCGCTATCGTCGCCCGCCAGTGCCGCTTGCGCAGTCGATCCGCAGCGCCGTCCCGACTGGCGTCCGCGACCAGCCGAAGGTTCGCGCGGTCGCGCTCGCGCTCGGGCTGATCCCCCCGCGGACGATGCATTCACCCGCCGAGGCGAGCCTGCTCGCGCAGCTAGCCGGCGGTTCGCGCCGGGTGGTCGAGATCGGCGTCTACGAGGGCTCCTCTGCAGTCGTGCTTTGCCGAGCGCTCGACGCCGACTCAGACCTTCACCTGATCGACCCGTTCGTCGACGAGAGCGGCTGGGCGCTGCCGGCGAACTGGTCGACAGTGCCCACGGCCGCGCGCCTCGCGGTGTGGCGCGTCGCCCGCCGCAGCGGCCCGAGAACCACTTGGCACATCGCGCGCAGCCAGGACGTCGGACGCGGATGGGACGGCGGCGAGGTCGACTTCGTGTTCATCGACGGCGATCACAGCCCGGAGGCGTGCCGGGAGGATTGGGATGTGTGGCATCCGCACGTT
>DASXDD010000129.1:0-14246 GCA_036490775.1 Solirubrobacteraceae bacterium
CCGTCGCCGGCCGCAGGCGCGGTCGCATCGGGCTTGGCGTCGCCTGCGGACTCGCCGGATCCGCCCTCGGCCCCCGGCTCGGGCAGCGACCACAGCGACATCTTCTCGACGCGGCCGCGGATCGAGGCCTCGCCGAAGTCGATGATGTCGTCGGGCACCTCGTGCAGCGCTTCCTTGGTGAAGCCCGACAGCAGCAGCTGGTGCGGGGTGCCCTTGGTCATCCCTTCGATCCGGGAGGCGGTGTTGGTCGTGTCGCCGACCGCGGTGTACTCGACGCGGCGCTCGGAACCGACGTGTCCGGACATCACGTGGCCGCTGTTGAGCCCGATGCCCATCCGGAAGCCCTCGCTCAGGCTCTCAGACCGCAACCATTCGTTGAAGCGCGGCAGGCGCACGTCGCGCATCTCCAGCGCGGCCGCGAGCGCGCGGTCGGCGTGGTCCTCCTGCGGGAGCGGCGCCCCGAACACGGCCATGATCCCGTCGCCCATGTAGGCCACGAGCGTGCCGCCGTTGTTGAGGATCGCGTCGCTCATCTCGCTCAGATAGTGGTTGAGGACCTCGATCACGCGCGCCGGGCTGAGCGTCTCGGCCATCGAGGTGAAACCGCGGAGGTCGGAGAACATGACCGTGCCATCGCGCTGGACGCCGCCGAGGCGCAGGCCGTCGGAGCTGGCGAGCACCTCGTCGACGACGTTCTCGGGTACGAACCTCGTGAACAGGTCGCGGGTCCTGATCCGCTCGAACGCCTCAGTCACGAGCTGCACGGAGAGCGCGCCGGCAGTGGCCAGGATCAGCGCCCCAAGCGGGTAGACGAACGAGATGATCGTGCCGGAGTTGAAGGCGAGCTGAGCGCCGACCGCGAGCGCGACGCCGAGGATCACCGCGACGGCCATCGTGATCACCGGGCGGGCGCGCATCGCAACGAGCGGCACGGTGACGCCGAGCAGCACGATCAAAAGGACGTTGATCCACCCCTGGGCGCCGGACAGGGGGAACCCGCGGAGAACCGTGTCGATCGCGTTGGCCTGGATCTCGGGCCCGGGCATCGCGCTGTCTGTGGAGCTCGCGTGGATGTCGTTGAGGTTCGTCGCCGTCGCGCCGATCACGACGATCTTGTTCGTGAAGAAGTTCGACGGCAGCTTCTTGCCGGTCTTGGTGCCGCTGTAGGTGCCCCAGTAGGCCTGCGAGAACGACAGATATGGGATCGTGCCCGCCGGGCCGACGAAGTCGATGAACCTGTTGCCGCTGAACGGCTTGACCGGCTTGTGGGTTGCGACCTGTGCGGCCACGACCGCGAGCGTGTTGAGGTTGCTGATCCGGTACTGCATCTGGCGGATCGTGCCGCCCGGGTCGAACGGGAACGAGCCCTCGGCGGGCCGCGCCCCGACCGACTTCAGCAGCGCCGTTCCCTTGCCCGAGCCGAGGAACGAGACGTTGCCCGTGTCGGTCGGCTCGGTGTCGGAGAAGATCGTCTTGCCGTGCGCGTTGCTGACCGCCTCGAGCAGCGCGACGTCGTCGTTCTGGCCGAGGCTCGAGGGCTCCGACAGCTGGACGTCGACTGCGATCGCGGCGGGGTGTTGCTTGGAGATCGTGGTGATCGCCTTACCGTCGACGGCGCGAGGGAAGGGGAACTGCTTGTTGAGGTCCTGGAACGACTTCGGGTCAATCGCGACGACGATCAGATTCTTCGGCACTGCCTGCGTGCCGCGAACCGTGAAGCGGGTGTTGATCGTACTTCCCTCAAGCGACTGCAAAAGGCTCGCGCCGTACCCCAAGATCCCAAACGCGGTCGCGCCGACCGCGACCAGCGTCAACAACAGGAGGCGCAACTTGCGATTGCTCCCGATGCCCCTTCGCCGCGTAGCTTTCATACCACCATCACCCTTGCGGAATTGCCCCATTCGCCCCACGCACCGCCCGGCCAGCAGACACGCTTTGAGCGAGCGAGTCTACGCGCATTCCGGCGGTCGGACAAGACCTCGGGTTGACGCACGATGAGCGTCGGAATAGCGTCACGGGTGCAAACACGGATGTCACGAGGACAACGGGCAACAATCTGCGCAGTTATGGGGCTTGGCCTTGCTGTCGCCGGGTGTGGCGGCGTGAGCGCTCCCGATTCGCCCACGCCGGCCGCGAACACGGCCGTGGCGACACCGCCGGTACCCGCGCGCACGCCGGTGTTCGCCAAGACCGTCACGATCGCGCCAGTCAGTGGCACCGTCCTGGTCCGCGTTCCGGGCGCCGGCAGCTTCGCGCGGCTGACCGGGCTCGAGAGCGTCCCGATCGGCACCGAGATCGACACCCGGAAGGGGACGGTGCGCCTCACGTCGGCGACTGCCGCGCCGACCAAGCTCCAGACCGGCAACTTCTTCTTGGGGCGCTTTGAAGTGCGCCAGCAGCGCTCGCTGCGCGGGCTGACCGACCTCGTGATCCAGGACAAGTTCAACCGCTCCGCGTGCACGGCCCAGGGCCAACAGGCAAAAGCCGCTGCACTCAGCGCCAAGATCCTTGGTCTACTGAGAGGCAAGGCGAAAGGCCACTTCCGCACGCGCGGCCACTTCGCGGCCGCCACCGTCCGCGGCACCGAATGGGGAGTACGCGACCGGTGCGACGGTACCCTGACGGTGGTGGAGAAGGGCGTCGTCTCGGTCAGAGACTTCACGCTCCACAAGACCGTGACCGTCAAGGCTGGACAGACGTATCTCGCCAAGGCTTCCTAGCCGGCGCGCTGCACTGATCGATGTCAGGGACCCAAATCACGATCGTGATCGCCGACGACCACGCGGTCGTGCGGCAGGGCCTGCGGCTGCTGCTCGAGGCCGAGGACGACCTCGCGGTCGTCGGTGAGAGCAGCGACGTGCGCGAGACCAGCGCGCTGCTGCGCGAGCTGACCCCGGTGGTCTTGCTGCTGGACCTGCACATGGGCCGCGAGCTCAGCATCAGCGCGCTGTACGAGCTGCGCGCCGCGTCGCCGGAGACCGCGATCGTGATCCTGACGATGGAGGACGATCCCGCGTTCGTCGCGCCCGCGTGGAACGCCGGTGCCTCCGGCTACGTCCTCAAGGAGTCCTCGCGAACCGATCTCGTCCGGGCGATTCGAACGGTCGGCAAGGGGGGGAGGTACGTCGATCCGGCGATCGGCGGCTGGGCACTGTCGAGCGCCGAGGACGCGGTTCTCACCGAGCGCGAGCTCGAGGTGCTGCGCCTGGTCGCGCTCGGGCACACCAACAGCGAGATCGCGACGAAGATGTACATCAGCCCGCGAACGGTCGAGACACACCGTGCCAACGTCCAGGCCAAGCTCGGGATCACGGGTCGCCCGGAGCTCGTCCGCTACGCGCTCGAGCACGGGGTCATCCACAGGTGAGCACCACTACCCGCGCACGCCAGCTCGAGCTCGAGGCTGCCGAGCTGCGGGTCGCCGAGCGACTGAAGCCAGCTGCGACGGCGATGCCGTCGACCTCACGCCGGGCGGCCGTCGTCGCCGTAGCCGCAGCGATGTTCGCGGCGACGTTCGTCGCCCGCCTGGCGATCACCGACCCCGATGCGTTGCTCGCCAATTTCTACGTGATCCCGATCGCGCTGCTGGCGATTGAGTTCGGCGTGAGTGGCGGCCTGATCGGAGCCACGATCGGTTTCGCGCTCGTCCCCGCATGGAGCCTGATCAACACCGTCCACGTCAACGCACTGGGCTACATCTCGCGCGGCGCGGTGATGTTCCTCACTGGGATCGTCGTCGGCCGCTTCTCCGAACGTCTGCGCAACGACATCGCGGAACGGCAAGTCGCGCAGCGCGACCTGACCCTGTACGCCGACCAGCTGGAGGGCAGCATTCGCGGGCTCGCGCGCAGCGTCGAGCGGCTCGAGGCGTTCGCCGAGATCGCCCGCGCCGTCGGCGGCGAGACCGAGCTCGGGCGGGTGCTCGCACTGATCCTCGCCCACGGCCGCGGGATCGTGTCCGCGCGCACACTTGTCGTCTACCTCCCTGAGGGCGATGAGCTGGCGGCCGTCAGCGACAGCGCTCCAGGCGCCGATTCGCAGGTGCGCCTGCCCGTGCACGGTTCGCTCGCCGGCGATGTGCTGACGAGCCGGCTCCCAAAACGCGTCGATGCCGATGACGACCCACCCCGACTCGAGCAGCTCGCGCACGATGCGCGGGCGGCGATCCTCGTGCCGCTCGTCTTCCGTGGCGAGACGCTCGGTGTACTCGCGGCGATCAACGGCTCGACCGAGCGGCGCTTCGGCGACGAGGACGAGCAGTTGCTGATGTCGATCGCGGCGAGCGCCGCGACGGCGGTGGCGACTGCGCGTTCGGTGGCGGCTGCCCGGCTGCGGCTCAGTCTCGAGGCGGCCGACCAGGCCCGCGCGCGCTGGGCGCGCGAACTGCACGACGAGACGCTCCAGGGGCTGACCGGCGTCCGGATGGTGCTGTCAGCCGGGCTCGCGCGCGAAGACCTCTCGACCCTGCGTCGCTCGGCCGAGACGGCAGACTCGCATCTGGGGGAGGAGATGCGCAAGCTGCGCGACCTGATCGCCGAGCTGCGCCCGGCAGCGCTCGACGACCTCGGGCTCGGCCCGGCGATCGACTCGCTGGCCAAGCGCCAGGCGGCAATTGGCGGCTTCATCGCTGACCTCAAGATCGAGCTCGGTACCGAGCACCGGCTCCATCGCGACACCGAGACCGCGATCTACCGGATCGTCCAGGAGGCGCTCTCGAACGTGGTCAAGCACGCCTACGCCCAGCGGGTGACGCTACGAGTCGCCGAGCATCCGGGCCGTGTCCAGGTGTCGGTCGAGGACGACGGCCGAGGCTTCGTGGCCAACGGGTCGCCCGAGGGATTCGGTCTGACCGGAATGCGCGAGCGTGCGGTGCTCGCCGGCGGCGAGCTGTCGGTTAAATCGGAGGACGGCGGCCCGACCTGCGTGACCGCCGTCCTTCCGTTACCGCGATAGCGCTCAGCTAGTCGGGCTGACCCTCAGGGGAGGGTGTTGTAATCGACTGCCCGCGCGCGAGAAACTCGGCTGGGTTGCCCGCCATCGACCACCTGAACTGGGTGGCGTTCTCCTTCGGAGCAAATATGCCGGGGCGCGTGCCTCGCCGCACGAACAGCACTGGCGAGGGAGACGCGGCCGCGATCGCCGACCGTGTCGGGCCGAGGCCCTCTCGCTTCCAGCGATCCGAGAGGCCGAGCACCAGCAGGCCCGCACCCGCCGCAGCCTCGATGATGCTGTCGCGGCCGCCGGCGACGACGAGCGGCTCGGTCGAGACGCCCGTCGCCTGCTGGACCAGCAGTCCCGCGTCGGCGAGCATCCGAGTGACCGACTTGGTCTCGTCGGTCTGGCCGCCGGCTCCGAGGAGCCTAAGCGGGGCGCCGGTGCTCGCTGCCAGCCACGAGCCGAGCTCCAGCGCCGCCCAGTCGTGCTCGGCACCGCCGAACGGGACCAGGACCGGCGAGTCGGGACCGAGCTTAATCGGCTCCTGCTCCTTGGCAACCAGCACCGCCACGTCACACGTCGCCCGCTCGAGCAGCTCGGTGCCCTCGCCCAGCGGCACCCCTTCGCCGATCAGGCGGCGGCGTCCGTCGGTGATCACGAGGTCGACCGGCTCACGCTCGACGATGTGAACGAGGTCATCGCCGGGGTTCGTCGAGGTAAGAGCGACGCCGCGAGCCACGACTCCACCCGACGCCAGCCGCTCGCGCAGGTCGTTGATCGACCGCGATGCGCGCTCGAGCGCGAGGTTCTCGGTCTGGAGCCCGGCACGCACGCCCGTCCGTGCCCCGCGGGTCGGCTGCACCAGTCTGGCCACGATCAGCTCCCGGACGGGAGTCGATCCGGCCAGTGGCTCTGCCAGTGAGACCAGTTGCGGGATCGCCGCGTCGGTCTCGGGTGCGACCAGGATCGACCGCTCCGGCACCGGCAGCTCCGGATGCGCCTGGACGGCGGCAAGCGCCGCGTCGGCGAACTCGTCCTCGACCTGCCTGCCGTACTCGTTCTTCGGGTCCAACAGCTTCAGCAGCGGGCCCGCCATCAGCGTCGTCACCACCGCCATAACGACCAGCATCGCGAATAGCGCGTTGGAGATCGCGCCGGTGTCGAGCGCCAGGTTGAGCACGATCAGCTCGGTCAGGCCGCGGGTATTCATCAGCGCCCCGATTACGGCCGAGGCCCGCCAGTCATAGCCGGCAACGCGCGCGGCGATTGCCGCACCAGCCAGTTTGCCGACGATCGCGACCGCGATCAGCAGCAGCGTGATCAGCCACAGCTCCGGCCGATCGAGCAGGCCCACGTTCAGCCGCAATCCGGTGTAAGCGAAGAACAGCGGCAGCAGCAGCGTGACCACGAAGTCCTCGATCCGCCGCGTGATCTCCTCGTTCATCCGCGAGTGGCGCGGCATGATCATGCCCATGATGAACGCGCCGAAGATGAACGCGATGTTGATCGTCTCAGTGATGTACGCCGACAGCAGGACGCCGACGATGATCCCCGCGAACCAGACGGGCGGGATCCGCCCGACCTGGTCGTAGGCGGTCGCCATTCGGCCGACTACTCGCCTGACCACAAGCACCATGAAGAGGACGAATGCGACTGCCAAGCCGATGGTCTTCAGGACCGCGCCCACCGTGCCCGAAGCGGCGATCGTCAATGCGAGCGCGATCAGGAACCAGGCGGTGACGTCGTCGATCGCGGCACACGCAATCGTCAGCGCCCCGACCGGCCGCGTGAGCATCCGTCGCTCCGACAGGATCCTGGCCAACACCGGGAACGCCGTGATCGACATCGCGACCCCCATGAACAGCGCGAAGGCGATGAACTTCTTGTTCGGGCCGACCAGCTTGTAGAGCGGCAGCGCGACCGCGATGCCGAGCAGCATCGGCACCGCGACGCTCGCATTGGAGATCGCGGCCGCCTTCGCGACTTTGCCCTTCAGCTGCCCGCGGTCGACCTCGAGCCCGACCAGGAACATGTAGAAAATCAACCCGAGGTTCGCCGCGGTCCCGAATGCCGGCAGGATGTCGCTTGGGAACGCCCAAGCCTGGGCGTTGGCCGAGATCGCGCCGAACACCGACGGGCCGAGGCAGATACCGGCGATCACCTCGCCCATCACCTGCGGCTGGCCGACCTTGACCGCGACCCACCCGAAGATCCGGCAGACGATCAGGACGATCGCGACCGCCAGGAAGAACGCGGCGACGCTCTTGTTGAAGTCGGCTCGCTGCAGCACTGCGCTGAACTTCTCACCTGCCGGCGATAGCCCCGACGGGGTCGTCAGTGCCGGCTTGGGCAGGCTCGCCGTCGAGGGGACCGGCGTCGCGACGTTCAGCGGGATGATCGTCACGTTGGTCAAGTTGCGGTCGTTCGCCGTCGCGGTAATTCGGGCGGTCCCGCCCCTCGCGCAGGCGATGTCACCCGCCACTGCGCCGGTCGTCGTGGAGTACGTGACCTTGCCGAGCGCCACGCCCTTCCACGACACGTCGTAGGTCGGTGCGCTGCCGCTGAGTGCGAACTTGCCGCCCAGGCAGGTCGAGGTCGGAGACGTCGTGTAGGTGCCCTTCAGGTTGACCGGCGTTCGCGGCGCGGCCGCCCCCGCGGCCGGAGGGTCGGCCTTGAAGGCCGCCTTGAACGCCACGCCGCCGAGCGTGCCAGAGATCGCCGCCTTGGCGCCTGGGACCGCGACCGCGTTGATCGCCTTGCTGCCGCCGTTGACGCACTCGACGTTGCCCGTAAGGTGGTGGCCGCCGCCGGGAAGCGTCGTCGCGTTGAGCCGCAGCTTGCCGCCCAGCGTGCCCTGGTTGTTCGTGAAGTTGACGAACTGACCGGACTGGAGCACGTTGAACGTCGGCCCCGGGGCCGGCACCTGCGTCGGTGCGGTCGCCGGCAGAGGCGCGCCACCGACCGGCTTCGGAGCCGGTCCGATGCACGAATTCAGCGCTGCCGACTGGTAGGAGCCGGCAATCGCCGGCTGCGCCTTCTCGTCGCGCCCTCGGTCCACCACGAAGATCACGACCGCAATCGAGATCGCGGCGAGGATCGCGTAGAACACGATCAGCCGGCCCCTCAAGCTGCCGGATGCACCCGTCTCTGACGGCATACAGCCCCCTCTTGAACTCGCTTGTATGAAGTCGTTGCCCCCGGAAGGCGTCGCCCCGCCTCATCCGGTCGGCGCGAAAAGTAGTCGATCGTCGATCGCGCCACATCCGGCAACCGGCATCCAACTACCTCCGTAAAACACCGCAAGCTTGCTCCGGGAAGCGCCCGTTAGGGCGCACCCGGAGCAGAAAAGCGGTGTATCAGGCGGCAGGTGGACCCCACCCGAACATTTCACCGGTCACGGCGGCCCCGGATGGCCGCCAGGCTTTGTCCTCGGATCCTCGTGCAGCGCTGCTGCACGTCGGATCCTGCGTCCGCGCCTGACGACCCCCGGGTCTCGCCCTTACCGGCGAAACGTCCGGGCGGAGCCCACTAGAGGCCCAACATCGAGGCGATCCGGACCCGCTGCATCTCGTTCGTGCCCGAGTAGATCGGACCGCCGACCGCGTCGCGGAGGCTCTTCTCGATGCCGTATTCCTTCATGTAGCCGCGTCCGCCGAAAATCTGCACGGCGGATAAGGCCGACTGCAGGTTGGCTTCGCTGGTGATCAGCTTGGCCATCGAGATCTCGGTCGTGACGCTGCGGCCCTTGGCGAACCGGCGCGCGGTGTCGTAGAGGTGCTTGCGCGAGTTCTCCAGGCCGATCTTCTGGTCGACGATCTTGCCGGCGACGTACTGGTTGGTGCCGATCGGCGCGCCGAACGCTGAGCGCTTCTTGGCCCGGTCGATGCACGCCTCCATCCGCCACTGCATCTCGCCGACCATCATCATGAAGATGCCGAGGATCTCCCAGTTCATCACGTGTTCGAGGATGAAGAAGCCCGCGCCGGGCTTGCCGACGACGTTCTCCTTGGGCACGCGACAGTTACGGAACTCGAGCTGGCAGAACGGGCAGGTGTTGAGCCCGAGCTTCGGGAACGGCTCGCCGACGTTGAACCCCGGCGTGTCGGTCTCGACCAGGAACGCCGTGATCCCGGCGGCGCCGCCGCCCGTGTCCTGTTTGGCGTAGACCGTGATCACGTCGGCGATCGGGCCGCTGGTGATGAAGATCTTGCTCCCGTCGAGGATGAACGAATCGCCGTCCTCGGTCGCGGTCGTGATCATCGCCATCGCGTCCGACCCGGCCGAGGGCTCTGAGATCGCGTGAGCGCTGATGATCTCGCCGTCGATCAAGCGCCGCAGGTAGCGCTCCTTGAGCTCGTCTGAGCCGAACTTGTGGAGCGGGGTGGCCGCGCTCACGAGCTGCGTCGCCAAGGCGAACAGCAGGCCCGCGTCGCGGCACCCGTAGCCGAGGTTCTCGAGCACGTAGACGAGCGTCAGCGCGTCGTGACCGAGGCCGCCCCATTCCTCACTGAAAGGGATGCGCAGGACGCCCGAATCGCGGATCAGCTGCCACTTGTCGCGGTTGAACAGGTCGGCTGCGTCGTCTTCGATGTGTCCGGCGTTGAGCGCCTCGAAGTACTGGTTGACGGACTTGCGAAGCGTCTTCTGCTCGTCGGTCCAGTCACCGGGTGTTGTCGTCAGCGCCATCCCTCACTCCTAGCCCTCGTTAGTAAATCGATGAATGGATGCCCGACTCGGTCAGGTGGTGCGCTTCGTCGCCGGTCAGCGCGGGCGTGAACATGCACACGAGGCGCAGATCCTCCTCGTCGGAGGCCACGAGGTCGTGCGCGTCGTGCTTGTCGAGCGCGTAGATCGTGCCAGGCACGATCTCGTGCTCGGTGCCGTCCAGCTCGATCACCGAGCCCTTGCCCTCGATGCAGTAGCAGGCCTCGAGGTGGTTCTTGTACTCCAGGCGCGACTTGGTGCCCTTGCGGACGATCGTGTCCGTGACGGTGTAGCCCATGCCGTCGGACTCCAGCAGGAACCGGCGGCTGAGGCCGTTGCCCCATTCGACCGTCTTCACTTCGTCGAGCTTGCGAATGATCATCAAATGCCCCTTTTGTTTTTTTGTTGACTGAGCAGCCCTACTGGACCTGTCCCAGGTCCACGAGCAATCCGCGGAAGTCCTCGACCACATCGCGCCCGTTGGCGCGGGCGTCGGCGATCCGCGCGACGCACGTGCTGCCGACGATCGCGGCGTCCGCTCCGACCGCCCCGAGGTCGTCGATGTGGGTCTTGTTCTTGACACCGAACCCGACCGCGATCGGGATCTCGGTCCGCTCGCGCAAGGTCTCCATGACCGGCACCAGCGCGCCGTGGTCCGGCGGTCCCACCGTGCCGCTGCGGCCATACGACGCCACCAAGTAAATGTAGGCCGAGCCATGGTCGGCGGCATCCTCGAGCACCGGCGGCTCCGAGGTCGAGTAGCAGGTCGTGACGATCGGCTGGCCGGTTTCCTCGGCGGCCGCGTAGTACTCGGCGCGCAGGCGCGGTGGCAGCGCGTGGACGAGCAGCCCGTCGGCTCCTACCGCCTTGACGCGCTCGAGGAAGTCCTTCATCGGGCCGCCCTTGATCGAGTAGCTCCAGTCCGCCAGCAGCGCGATCTTCATGTGCGAGAGCTCCGGGCGGACGCTCTGCACGAACTCGAGCACCGCCTCGCGGTCGACGCCGTCCTCGAGCGCGCGTGAGGCGGACTCGCGGATCACGGGGCCGTCGCTGGGCGAGTTGGGAAACGGGATCGCGAGCTCGAGGCAGTCGACCTTCGCCTCGTCGAGCATCAGCACCAGCTCGCGGAAGACATCGAGCGGCGGATCGCCGCAATTGAGAAACAGCGCCAGCCCGGGCCGCCCCGGGGCACGCTCCGCGAAGAAAGCCATTACCTCGCTCCGGCTTTCTGGGATGCGGCGGCTTGCTGCTCTCCGTACTCGCGCAGCCGCTCGATCAGCCGTGCCGGCTCGCCGGCGCTCATCGCGTCGGCCGCCATCTGCAGGCCCTCGGCCCAGTCCTTCGCGACGCCGCCGTTGATCGCGAGCGCGGCCGCGTTGAGCTTGATGCTCTCGATCGCGCCGGGCGGGCCGTCGCCGCCGATCAGCGCGAGGAAGTGGCCGACCGTCGCGTCGAGATCGGTCACCGGCAGCAGGTCGTCAAATGAGCCGGCGCCGAGCCCGATCTCCTTGGGCCGCAGGATGAATTCCTCGCCGCGCTCTGAGTCATAGACATGGCTGTCCTCGACGCTCAGCAGCTCGTCGCATCCGAGCTCGTTCCAGCACACCCAGTAGTGCTTGCTCGAGTCCTCCGAGGCGAGCTCGCGGAACGTCGGCAGCACCGTGTGGTCCGACACTCCCGTGATCTGCAGTGTCACTGGTACGGCGCCGAGGAACGGCCCGACCAGGTTGAAGAAGCGCCCGACGGTCTTCATGTCGAACGGCAGGATCTGGCGCGCCAGCGAGCGCAGCTCCTTGGGGTACACGAACGGCCCGGCGACGGCCATCCCGAAGGACTCGAGCATCTCCTCGAGCTGCTCGTAGGAGCCGGCCAGCCGGATCCCGAGCCGGTCGAGCAGATCGATCGAGCCGGTCCGGCTCGCGTACGCGCGGGAGCCCGTCTTGATCACGCGCGCGCCGACCGCGGCGCCGACGAACGCCGACGCGGTTGACAGGTTGAACGTGCTCGGCCCGCCGCCGGTCCCAACGATGTTGACCGTCGTCTTCGGCGGAGGCCCGGGCTGTGGGTTGCGAGCTCTCAGTGAGTCCAACATCGTGCTCACCGAGCCGCCGTCCGGGATCTGCGTGGTCAGCGACGAGAGCACCGCAAGCGCCTCGCCGGGGTGCAGATCCCGGCTGGAAAGCCGGTCCCAGAAATCGCCCCAGACCTCCGCGGGGATCGGGTAGCGCCGGGTGACCAGCGCCGCCAGTAGCTCCGAGGGGGTCTTGCTCGCCATCAGCGCACCTACGCTGCCGACCGGGACTTGTCGACGAACTCCTTGATCGCGGCGACCGTGCGGAAGCTGTCGGGGCCGAGCTCGGAGTCGTCGACACCGATGTCGAACTCGTCCTCGAGCCAGGCGACGACCTTCAGCAGGCCGAGGCTGTCGACGACGCCCCCGGTCAGCAGGTCGAAATCGTCCTCGAGGTCCTCGACCGGTACGTCGGGCATGAACTCGTCGACGATGAACTGCTTGATCTTGGCGGTGGTCTCATCCATTCGCGCGGCTCCTCTCTAGGTCGGCCGCGATCTTCTTGCGGTCGACTTTTCCGGTTGATGTCAGTGGTAGTGGTTCGGTCACGATCTCAATCGTCGAAGGCATCTCGGTCCGCGCCAGTCGGCTCGCGCAATGCTGGCGAAGCTTGAGGCTGTTGAGCTTGGAGTCGGCCTCGCGGCGCACGACCGCGTGCAGGCGAGCGCCGGCCAGCTCGTCGGTGACGGCGATCACCGCGCACTCGACGACCTCTGGATGCTCCTGAATCGCCTGCTCGACGACTTGCGTGCTGACGCGGACGCCGCGGACCTTGACGTAGAAGTCGGAACGACCCTCGAGCGTCAGCGACCCGTCCTCGTGGCGGCGAACGATGTCGCCGGTCCGGTAGTAGATGCGCCCGCCGTTGTCGCCGTCTGCCACCGACACAAACTTCTCGGCGTTCAGCTCGGAGCGCAGGTAGCCGCGCGTCTGAAACGGAGTCCAGACGAGCAACTCGCCGGTTCCCGTGCCCTCGAGCGGCTTGCCCTCGTCGTTCTGCACGCGGGCGGTGACACCGGGGAGCGGCTGGCCGACCGGGACGTTGCTCGGGACATCACCGTCGGCGAGGCCCTTGAACTCATGCATCAGGCTGTCGTTGGTCTCGGTGCAGCCGTAGATGTTGTAGAAGCGCGCGTTGGGAAACAGCTTGGGTAGCTCCGCGAGCGACGTCGCCGGGATCTTGTCGCCGGTCGTGATCGCGTGGCGGACGCTGGGGAACGTCCGCCCGTCCCCACGGTGGACGTCGATCAGCAGGCGGTAGAGCATCGGCACCGCCTGGAGAACGTTGACCTGATTGTCGTTGACGAGGTCGGCGAGGTATGCACCCTGGGTCGCGCGGTCCTGGTCGACGAGCGCGACGGTGCCGCCGTGCTTGAGCGTCGCCCAGATGTCGAGCAGGCATAGGTCGAAGTTCAGCGGCGCATAGTTGGCGACCACGGTCCCCGGACGGATGTCGAACTGCTCGGCAGCCCAGTCGGTGAACGCGTCGACGCCGCTCTCGGTCAGCGGGACAACCTTCGGGAGCCCGGTCGACCCCGACGTCGTCAGCATGAACGTGACGCCCTCTGCGCCTTCAGCTGGCGGCCACTGGGATTGCTCGCCGTCGTGGGAGCGGTCGTCGTCGACGAGTGCGCGGAGGCTCGCCGCGCTCTCGCTGCGCGGCCCGTGTGGCGAGATCACCTGGCTCGTGCCCGCCTGCGAGAACAGCTTCGCGAGCGTGTCGGAGGCGAGCTCGATCGATGGCAGCAAGAACGGCCGCCCCGACCGCAGACACGCGAGGATCAGGCCGATCGCCTCCGGCGACTTCTTGGCGCGCAGGCCGACCGGGCGGTCCCCGGGCAAACGCGCGTCCTCGAGCTCGGCGAACGAGCTCTCGGCCAGCGCCGCGAGCTCTGAGTAGCTGATCGGCTCGCCCTCCCAGATCAGCGCCGGCGCGTCTCCCTGGCGCTGGGCCTGGTCGGCGAAGTGGTCGGCGATCGACTTCGTGCTCATCGCGACCCCGGCGCGGCGGATGAGCGGGACATCGAGCGCAGCTCCACGCGGTGGCGCTCGAATTCATCGACAAATCCCTGGACGCTCTCGGCGCGCAGCAGCCCGGTGCCGATCAGCAGTCCTTTGAAGCCTGAGGTCACCAGTTCAGCGGCGACCTTCGGATCGAGGATTGCGCTGGCGCTGACCGGGCATGGCGTGCCTGCGTCGATCACGGCCTCCAGCAGCGAGCGGCTGAGGTCGATGTCCCCGGCCTCGCGCTCCTGCGTGCGAATGTCCTTGTTGTTGATCGCAATGATGCATTCCTCGGGATGGATCACGCTGTCGAGTTCGTCGTGGTCGGCGATCTCGACGAACGGCACCAGCCCGTGACCCAGCGTCCGGTCGATCAGGCTCTGGAACGCCGACTTGGGAAGGATTCGCGCCGTCAGCAGGATCGCCGACGCGCCGATCTCCTTGGACTTGACGATCTGGCTGTCGCGGGTGATGAAGTCTTTGCGAAGCAGCGGCAGATCGGTCAGCTCCCTCACCTCGGCCAGCATCTGCT
>DASXDD010000130.1:0-101107 GCA_036490775.1 Solirubrobacteraceae bacterium
TTCGGCTTCAACCCGCTCGGACAGCCGACCTACGAGCACCTCGACGCGAACCTCGCGATCGACAACCAGGTCAACACGGCGTGGACCACTCAGACCTACTTCGACGGCACGCTCAACAAGGCCGGCGTCGGTCTGTACCTCGACGCAAGGCCGATGACGACGGCCCGGGTGCTGCGGATCATCACGACCACGCCCGGATTCACAGCGACGATCTACGCGCGCAAGGACCAGCCGCCGCAGACCTGGCCAGACTCCGGCTGGACGAAGGTCTCGGCGGCGACCCAGGTCGACGCCAAGCAGGACATCCACCTGACCGGCAGCCAGAGCACCGCGTATCGCTTCTACCTCGTCTGGATCACCGAGCTCGGGGGCCACAACAGCCTGTCGCTCGATGAGGTCACGCTGTACAAGTAGGTCGCTAGGGGCTGGTCGCCCGCGGGGCCCGGCCTTGCCCGTGCGAACTCGGTCCGGACATGCATAACGTGACAGCCCGCGTCGCCTGGCTGGGAGCGCGCCACGTTATTCATGTATGCCATGCATAACGTGACAGCCCTCGCCCCGTGCGGGTCGCATTGTCACGTTATGCACCCTCCCGGCCTCCCCTCGATGGGCCGTTCATGCCCCGGGGCATCCGACGGCGGGGGTGCATACCGTGACAACCCTGCTCACGGACCCGAGTCGTGCCACGCCAAGCACCGCCCAGGTGCATGGTGCGACACGGCCGGCGCGTCCGGAGAGGCGTGCCACGTCAGGTGCCCCCGGCTCCCTTTCAATGGGCCGTTCCGGCCCCCGGAACCCGCAGCCCGCGCCCCGCGCCCCGCGCCCGGCGCCCCGCGCCCCGCGCGAACCTAGTGCCGCACCCCACACCCCGCCGCGTACGCCTCGACCGCAAGCGCCAGCAGCCGATCCAGCAGCTCGACGTATCCGACCCCGCTCGCATCGAACAGCGCCGCGAACACGCTCGTGCTCGTGAACCCGGGCATCGTGTTGAGCTCGTTGACCGTCACCTGCTCGCCGCCGACGAAGAAGTCGACGCGGGCGAGCCCGCGGCACCCGGACTTGACGAATGTCTCGATCGCCAGCTCGCGGACGCGCTCGCGCACCGTGTCGCTGACGCGCGCCGGGACGATCAGCTCCATCCCGCCAGGCGTGTACTTGGCCTCGTAGTCGTACCAGCCGGTCTCGCCCGCCGCGAGCAGGATCTCGCCCGGCTGCGAAGCGATCGGCGCGTCGTTGCCGAGCACCGAGCACTCAACCTCGATCCCGGACGCGTACGCCTCGACGATCGCCAGCGAGTCGTGCTCGAAGGCGACATCGAGCGCCGCCGGGAGCTCGTCGGCGCTCCCGACGCGGACGATCCCGACCGAGGACCCCAGGCGCGCGGGCTTGACGAATACCGGCAGGCCGAGCGCCGCAAGATCGGCGAGCGTCTGCTCGCGCGAAAGGCCCCACTGCGAGGCCAACACCGCGCGATAGTCGACCTGCGGGATCCCCTCGCGCGCCATCAGATGCTTGAACGTGACCTTGTCCATGCACAGGGCCGACGCGAGCACGCCGGCGCCGACGTAGGCGACGTCGAGGATCTCGAGCAGCCCCTGGACGGTGCCGTCCTCGCCGAACGGCCCGTGCAGCACCGGGAACACGACGTCGCAGCCTTCAAAGCCGCGGCCTGGCGCCAGCGCCAGCTCGCGGTCATCCAGGCGCCACACCCCGTCGGCACCGATTTCGACCATCAGCACCTCGTGACCGCCCTCGCGCAGCCCGTCGCGCACCGACGCCGCGGAAGCGAGCGAAACCTCCCGCTCGGAGGAGCGGCCGCCTCCGAGCACCGCTATCCGCATCGCGCTCACGGGGTGCCGGTGGTGCTGGTGGTCGGGGTCGTCGGCGTGGTCGGGGTCGTCGGCGTCGTCGTCGTCGGCGGCGTGAACATACCGACGACGATCGTCACCGCGCTGCCCTTGTTCTGGGTCGAGTTCTGCTTGGGCTGCACGGCAACGACGATCCCGTCCTTGCTCTGCTTGGTCACCGGCTTGGTCGTGACCGTCACGTTGAAGCCGGCGGCCTTGAGCGCGTTCGTCGCACCTTGGACCGTGTCGCCACGGACATCGGGGACCTTGGCGGTCGTCGGCGCCTTGGCGATCACGAGGTTGACGGTCGAGCCCGAAGCCGCGTCGGTGTTGGCAGCGGGACTCTGTGAGAGCACGTTGCCTGCGGGCTGATCGGTCGAGGTCTGCGTGGTCGTATGGACGACGAAGCCGGCGTTGGTGAGCTGCGTGTTGGCCGACGATTGCGACTGGCCGACGACGTTGGGCACGTTCACGGTTGGCTTGCCCGCCGAGATGAACAGCGTGACCGTCGAGCCAACGCCGACCGACGCTCCGGCGACCTGCTCGGTGCGCGTGGCGTTGCCCTTGGGGATCGTCGTCGACGTCTCGCGTTGGACGCGGAATCTCAGCTGCGCTCTCGTTAGCGAGCGTTTCGCCGCTTTCTCACTGAGTCCGACGACCGACGGCACGGTCGTGTTCCCCGGTCCGGTCGACACCGTCAGCGTCACGGTCGAGCCTTCGTCGGCCTTGCTGTTGCCCTGCGGGTCCTGGCCGATCACGGTGCCGGCCGGCTTGGTATTGGTGACATTTAGCACCGAAACCGAGAAGCCGTCGTTCTGCAGGATCGTGCGTGCCGTGTTGAGCGTCTGGAGGGTGACCGTCGGAACGATCCGCTTCTGCGGTCGCGTCAGCAGATACGCGGCGACGGCGCCACCGGCGATCAGCAAAACGATCAGCAACGTGATCCACGGCCACAGCGACGACTCGCGCGGCGGCGGCTCTCCTGGCGGCTCGTTCTCGTAGGAACCGGTGTCGTCGTAGCTCGGCCGTCGGTACGCGGCCGCCGCATCCTGGGGCGACGCACCGGCGGCGGCGCCCGCATAACCTCCGGCGGCGCCGCCGACGGCCGCCAGCGTCGCCATCGATGCAGTGCGCTGACCGGGGTCGCCAAGAAGCGCGGCCTTTGCCGCCTCGAGCGCAGTGATGAACTGATCGGCGTCAAGCGGGCGGTCGGCGGGGTTCTTGTTCAGCGCCCACAGGACGACCTGCTCGAGCTCGATCGGCACCGCGGGATTCAGGCGCCGCGGCGGCACCGGTGCCTCGGACACGTGCTTGAGCGCGATCGTGACCGCCGACTCGCCGTCGAACGGCAGCCGGCCGGTCAGCATCTCGTAGAGCACGACCGCAATCGAGTAGAGGTCAGAGCCGGCGCTGACAGCGTGTCCCTGAGCCTGCTCGGGCGACAGGTACTGGGCGGTGCCCATGATCGAGCCGGTCTCGGTCATGTCCGACGCGCCGGCGCGCGCGATTCCGAAGTCGGTGACCTTCGCCTGGTCGGCGTCGTCGATGATCACGTTGTGGGGCTTGAGGTCGCGGTGGATCACGCCGCGCCGGTGCGCGAAGCGAGCCGCCTTGAGGATCTGGACCGTGATGTCGATCGCACGGATCGGGTCCAGCGGCGCCTCCTCGCGGATCAGCTGCTTGAGCGAGCGGCCCGGCAGGTACTCCATCGCGATGTAGTAGGTGTCCTCGAACGAGCCGCGGTCGTAGACGCTGACGACGTGCGGGTGCTGCAGCCCGGCCGCGGCCTGAGCCTCGCGCCGGAAGCGCTCGACGAAGTCGGGATCGGCCGCAAACCGGCGGTGCAACAGCTTCAGCGCGACCTTGCGGCCGAGCTGCTGATCCTCGGCGAGGAACACGTCCGCCATCCCTCCGGCGCCGAGCCGCGAGCTGACCTTGTAACGGTTGTCGACGATCGCTCCGGGAGAGAGATCGGCCACGGTCATCCGCCTTCGGCGAGCAGCGTTTGCATCACCGATCTCGCGATCGGGGCGGCCACGGTGGCGCCGAAGCCTCCTTGCGTGCGCTCGACCGTCACGGCGACCGCGACCTTCGGGTTGCCGGCGGGCGCGAAGCCGATGAACCACGGCTGGGTCAGGTTGGACCCGGCGATCCCGACCTGCGCGGTCCCCGTCTTACCGGCGACGCTGATGTTGCCCAGCTGCGCCGGCGTGCCGGTGCCCTCCTCGACGACCGTTCTCATCATCTGGTTTACCTGCTGTGCGGTGGACGCCGACATCACCTGTGAGTACACAGACGGTTTATAGGTCCGAATGGTGCGGCCGTCTGTGTCGACGACCTTGTCGGCGAGCCGCGGCGTCATCAGCTTGCCGCCGTTTGCGACCGCGGCCGCGACCATCGCCATCTGCAGCGGCGTCACGGCCAGGCCGCCCTGGCCGATCGCGATCCGGCCGATGTCCTCGTTCGGGCTGGCCGGCAGATACGGCCGGCCAGTGGGCGAGTACACGCGGCTGGCGACGAGCTCGTCCGGTGGGTAGTCAAGCGGCGGCTTGGAGTAGAAGCCGAATCGCTTCATGTAGTTGGTCATCGTTCCGCGACCGAGGTGCTCGCCGACCTGCGCCCAGACGGTGTTGACCGACTCCGTCAGCGCCTTGGTGAGCGTGATCGGGCCGAAGTTCTGATTGAGGTCGTTGGCCAGCGGCACGCCCGAGATCGTCTTGGGCGAGTCGCCGTTGACGATCGAGTTGGGCGTGTACTGGCCGCTGTCGATCGCCGCCGTCGCGGTCACGACCTTGAACGTCGAGCCCGGCGGGTAACGCGACTGCGTCGACCGATTGAACGTCGAGATCCCGGGCCCGGTCTTGTCGGGGTGGTTGTTGTCGTAGCCCGGCAGCGCGACCATCACTTTGACCGCACCGGTGCGCGGGTCCAACGCGACGACCGAGCCGGCCCTGCCGGCGAGCCCATTGAGCGCGACTCGCTGAGCCTTGGGATCGAGGCTCGTGTAGACGTCGTCGCCGACCGGGTGGGACGAGAGCTGCCCGAAGATCGAGCTCAAGCCTGTCTGCAGGCCACGCAACGCGTCGCCGCGCGACCGCTCGAGCCCGGCACTGCGCCCCTGGGCAGCGATCGCGTATCCGACCGCCTGGGAGAACAGGTTGCTGGTCGGGTACGTCCGCGTGTAGGTGCCGCCTGGCCCGGGCACCGACCGCGCGAGCACGGTGCCGTCGTCGGCGATGATCCGGCCGCGCTTGATCTTCAGCTGATCGATCAGCGTGCGGCGGTTGAGCACGTCGTTGTTGAGCGACGACGCCTGGAACACCGTCCACCGCGACGTCCACACGATCAGCAGCGCGAACAGCACGACGATCACGCCGAACAGCCTTGCGATCGGGACGTTCACGCGTCCCTCCTGGCCCGGTCTGAGACGAGCAGCAGCAGCGCCAGCAGCACGAAGTTGGCGATGATCGACGAGCCGCCATAGGAGATGAACGGGAGCGTCACGCCGGTCAGCGGGATCACTCGCGTGACGCCGCCGACGATCACGAACACCTGTAGCGCGAAGATCGCGCTGAGCCCGACGGCCAGCAGCGTCGAGAACGAGTCGCGCGAGAGCTGGGCCGTCTTTAGGCCGCGCGCGACGAACAGCAGGTAGGTGATCAGCACCGCGCATGCGCCGAACAGGCCAAGCTCGTCGGTGATTACCGCGTAGATCATGTCGGTCTGCGGAGCGGGCAACAGCGGCCCGCCGCCGGGGATGTTGAGCGCCGCCTCGCCAAAGCCTTGGCCGAACAGGCCCCCCGCGGCCTGGGCGAACATCGAGTTTGCGAGCTGATAGCTGCCGCCGACCTTGCCGTAGAGCTGCGCGTTGAGCGGGTGCAGCCAGGCGTCGACGCGGTCGTGGATGTGGGGGACATGGGTGCCCATGTACCAAGCCCCGATCGCGAACGCGAACAAGCCGACGGTCACGAACGACAGGCGGCCGGTCGCGACGTACAGCATCGCCAGCAGGCCGCCGTAGAACATCAGCGACGAGCCGATGTCGTGCAGCAGCAGCATGATCAGCATCGCGATGCCCCAGATCACGAGCACGGGCCCGAAGTACTTGATCGGCGGGATCGTGATCCCGAGGAATCGCCGCGACCCGGCGATCATCACCTGCCGGGTGTCGCGCAGGTAGCTGGCGAGGAACACCACCAGCCCGACCTTCGCGAACTCGGCCGGCTGGAACACGAACAGCCCCGGGATGCGGACGCCGAGGTACGCACCGTTGGCCTGGTAGCCGACCCCGGGTATGCGCGGCAGGATCAGCAACCCGAGCGAGACGAACACGATGATGTAGCGGTATTGCTCGAGCTTTCGGTAGTCGCGAAACGCGACGATCGTGACACCGAACAGGACCAATCCGAGCACAAACCACTGGGCCTGCTGGCGCGCCAGCGTCGGGCTGATCCGGTAGATCATCACGATCCCGAAGCTCGCCAGCAGCGCGATCAGCGGGAACATGTAGGGGTCCGCGTACGGGAGCGTCATCCGGATGAACACGTGCCCGGCGATGCACAGTCCCAGGAAGATCGCCCCGTAGGTGAGCGAAACGTTCGAGAGGACGTTCGACCGCTGGATAAACACGCCGGCAAACCCGGCCGTGAGCAGCAACGACGCCGGGATCAGGCCGAGCAGCTCGCGATTTCGGGCGCTCATCCGGCCGCGCTCACTGCGAGATCTTCCCCAACTCCAAGTCCATTACCAGCGAGGTCGCATCGGACTGCGAGCGCAGGTTGTTGTTGAGCAGGTTGTCCCGGCGAGCGGCGGGCACGAGCGAGGCCGGGACGCCGGAGGTGTAGAACGTCTCGTACAGGCGAATGCCGGCCGGCAGGTTGTAGGGCAGCCCCCGGTAGACCGTGACGATCCCCTGCGGATTGGTGCCGATGAAATAAAGCTGGCGGCTGGCGAGGTAGCCGCCGCCGCCGATCAAGAACACCACAACGAGGATCGCCGCGAGCGCCGCAAACACCTTGACCGTACGCGTTAGGCGACGTTTGTCGGGCGGCTGTGGGCCTGGGCTCGCGCGTGGCGGCGACGGCTGCAGGCGCCGCACCGGCGCCGGGCGCGTGGCGGTCGCCGTCGACGAAGCGGTCGCCGCCCCTGACGCGCCGCCCGCGGTGGACGGGCCCTCCCCCGGCTCAGTCTCGGCGAGCTCGTCGTCGGCTGACGGAGTCGGGCGCGGAACGCCGATCACCGTCGGCTGATCGGCCTCGCCGCCGACGTCCTCCAGCCGGAACAGCACGACCGTGATGTTGTCGCGGCCGCCCGCGTCGTTGGCCGCGTCGATCAGCGCGTCGGCGATCCCGTCAAGCGATCCGGCGCCGCCGAGGATCTCGGCGACCTGCACCTCGGAGATCATCGTCGTCAGCCCGTCGCTGCAGAGCAGCAGGACGTCGTCGGCGCGCACCGGGTACGTCCAGGTGTCGACCTCGACATTCGCCTCGGGCCCGAGTGCGCGGGTGATGATCGAGCGCTGCGGGTGCCCGGCCGCCTGCTCTGGGGTCAGCTTCTTCTGGCGCACGAGTTCCTCGACAAGCGAGTGGTCCTGGGTCAGGCGCTCAAGCGTGCCGTCGCGGAACAGGTAAGCGCGGCTGTCGCCGACGTGGGCAATCGCGACCCCGTTGTCGTCGACATAGGCGGCCGTCAGCGTTGTTCCCATCCCGGCCCGCTCGCGATCGGTCCGCGACAGCTCGTGGATCTGGCGGTTGGCCTCGCGAACGCGCGTTGCGAGACGTTCCTCGGAGCTGCCCGAGTCCGGGAGGCCCTGCTCGAACGACTCAACCGCGATCTTCGACGCGACCTCGCCGGCCTGCGCGCCGCCCATGCCGTCGGCGACGACGAACAGCGGGGCGCGCGCGAACGCGTTGTCCTCGTTGTCCCGGCGTTGCCGCCCGGTGTCGCTTCTCAGCGCCGTCTCAGCCGCGCGTAGCATCGGTTCGTTCGCTCATTGCTGGTAGGAGAACTCGCAGTCACCGATCCGAATTCGGTCCCCGGGCCGCAGCGGCTGGGGGCCGTTGAGCTGTTCCTCGTTCAGGTAGGTGCCGTTCGTAGATCCGAGATCTTCGATCACAACCACGTGTCCCTGTCGCGCGATCCGGGCATGTTGGGAGGACGCGAACGGATCCTCGAGGTGGATCTCGACGTCGCCGCGGCCGAGCGTAGCGCCGCCGGACACGTCATAGGTAGTCCCCGTCTGGTGTCCGGGGGCGCGCTCGACGAGCAAACGCGGCTCAAATCCGTCCGGGTCGGAGTCGATCAGCCCGTCGCTGGCCGCGTACATCCCGGTCGCGTCGGTGTTGTACTGGACCCGATCGGGCTGAGGCTGGGCCGCGCCCGCGCGGCCGCGGCGCAGATCTCGCAGCGCGCTCCACGCCACCCACAGCAGGAACAGGTACAGCACCGCGAGGAAACCGAACTTCAGACCGACCGAGACTGGCTCGAGCATGGCGCGCCTGCCTACTCCAGCTCGAACGTCATCGCCGACGTGCCAAGCTCGATCTCGTCTCCGGGCTTGAGCACCTCGGTGGAGTCGATCCGGCGGCCGTTGAGCAGCGACCCGTTCGTCGAACCGAGATCGTGCAGAACCCAGGAGCCACCGCGCGACCGGATCTCCGCGTGCTCGCGTGAGACGTTGGGGTCGTCGACGACGATGTCGCACTGGCGGCTGCGGCCGAGCGTGGCGCCCGCCGGGCCGACCACCATCCGCTTGCCATCGAGCAGGACCAGCGCGGTCTGGGCGCGCGAGCGTGCGCGCTCCTCCAGCGGCTCGGCGTGGCGTTCGGCGGTGCTGTAGACCATCGTCCGACCCGACTGCTCGACCGGGGCATCGCGATCCTCGTGCCCTTCGGGGGGGACAGTGCGCGTCTGGATCCCGAACTCCCCGAGGCCGAGGCGCTCGTCGGTCTCGAATGAAACGACCGGACGTGAGAGCAGCGCCAGTCGCTCGCGCCGCGCGTGCTCGAGCAGGTAGCCGGTCAGCTCCTCCGCCAGCGCTCCCTCGTAGTCGGCAAACCGTTCGCGATCGCGCGGCGAGAGGAATACGCGGTACTCGTTGGGCACGTACGTACGCGAGACCGAGAAGGACTTGTGCTCCTCCATCTCGCGCGCGAGCTTGCGGGCAATCTCGACGGGCCTGACCTCCGAGCGGAAAGCCCGGCTGAAGGTACCCTCTACGAGGTCGGCGATCTTGTTCTCGAGGCTTCTGAGGACGCTCATGGCGGGGCCGCGACGGGCCTGTCCATGCTACGCAAGTGACACGGCCGAATGGCTACTACGCCAGCTTTCGAGCGCCGCCGGCGCAAGCGCGATGACCGCGCCAATCACTGCGCCGAGCACCGCGGTGGCCGGCATGCCAGCGCCGCGAGAGTGGTTGACAGCGAGGACTGTAGCGATCGCCGAGACGAGCATCGCCGACCAGACGGTCACCGCGACCACTGCCACGGGCAACGAGCGTCGCTCGGTGAGTGTCGGCAGCACCGCCGCCGCAGCGGCCCAGATCGCCCCCGCAATCAGCATCTGCGTGCTGAACACCGGCGCCAATACGTGATCGACCGTCTTCGGGACAGACGTCATCCAGACCGATGCCGGCAGCGTCGCGGGTCGCCGCGCATAGAGGTGGGCGTCGGCCAGCGACGACGCGATCGCCAGCCAGATCCAGCCGCTGAACCCCAGCGCCGCGCGGCGCCAGGTGCTTGTGGCACGAGCGGCGATCGCCGGCCAGCAGCCGGCGAGACCGAACACGCCGAGCGCCGGCGCGCCGGCCGAGAGCGGCCAGCTCGATGGGCTGCGCGCCATCAGCGCGACCGGGACGAGCGCCGCGACGAGCACGATCAGCGCTCCACCGGGCCGGCCCTGAGCGACGAGCGCGACCACGGCGGCGAGCGTCAGCGCAGCCCAGCCGAGCCGGGGCAGCGCGGCGACGACGACGGCAGCAATCACCGCGGCGCCGGCCGGCGCCAGCGCCGACGGCGCGAGCGCGTGCGAGACGAGCCACGCGACGAGGATCGCCGTCGCCACCGCCGCCAGCGCGCGGGCGGGCCAGGCGAGCGGGGACGCCGGCTCGGCAGGGGCCAGGCGGTCGTCGACCACTGTTCGCGGTGGCGGTCGCGGAGCGTCGTCGAGCGCGCTGTCGCGCCAGCGCGACTCATCTGGGGGCTGGATCGTGGCCGTACGCCGCGGGCGCCACGGGCTCGCGACGACCCCGGCGGAGTCATTGACCTGGATTTGCGCGAGCGTCAGCGCGCGAGCCAGCTCGGCGACGGTCCCGCGCTCGCGCGGTCGCGGTCGCAGCGCGAGGTCGATCCCCTGCCCCAGCTCGCGTGGGAGGTCTCGCCGCTGGCGCCGAAGCGGCGGCAGGTGCGTGCGCAGGCGCCGCTCCCGCTGCGCCGCGGTCCCGGTCGCGACTGGATTGTGGCCGGTCAGCGCCTCGTAGAGAACGAGCGCGAGCGAATATAGGTCGGCCGGGGCACCCGCGATCCGACCCGCCGCCTGCTCGGGCGCCATGTACGCGGCGGTGCCGACGACGTCGCCGGTGAGCGTCAGCCGCTCATCGCCGATCACGCGCGCGACCCCGAAGTCGGTGAGCTTGGCGAGTTCAGCCTGGGTCGACGGCTGCTCGGGGACGAGCACGTTGGACGGCTTGATGTCGCGATGAACAACCCCGTGGGCATGGGCGTGGGCGAGTGCGTCGCACAGCGCGATCCCGATCGCGACGACGTCGCGATCCGACAGGCGGCCGTGTTCGAGCAACTCGTCGAGCGTCGCGCCGCGGACCAGCTCCGACACCAGGTAGGCGCCCTCGTCGTCGATCGCGGCCTCGTACAGCGTCACGATCGCCGGGTGCGCGAGCTGCGCGGCCGCCTTGGCCTCGCGCTCGAAGCGCCCCACCGAGACGCGATCGCGCGCGACGATCTTGACTGCAACGTCACGACCGAGGCGCTCATCGCGCGCGAGCCACACGGTCCCGAAGGCGCCGGTTCCGAGCCGCCTCGCCAGGCGATAGCGGCCGAGGACGCGCGGACCGTCATCGCGCAGCGGGCGCCGGATCGCGGTGTCCGCCGTGGAGCGACCTAGAGTGGGGAGCCTGCTCGCGCCGATGGGGCGCTTTTCCACGCGCGAGGCGCCGTCCCTTTCGCAGACGGCGTCGCGCCGCAGCCCCGATCGGCCAGCGCCGGGCGCTGCACGAACGCATGCAGGCGCGCGTGGCCGGTTGCGTTTACCGCCGTGTAGATGTTCATACTGGCGTTTTCCGGACCCTTGAGGGAGCCAATGTCGTTCTTCGACGAGGCCGACGAGCCTCGCACAGAACCAACAGCTCAACGTCGACGCCGACCCACCAGGGGTGGTCGACGTCCTCCGACCGAGCAGCAGTCCATCCGGGTCCGGCGCATGATCGCGATCGGGCTGCTGCTGGTCGTTGTGATCCTGATCGTCGTCGGCGTCCACAGCTGCACGGTCAGCGCCCGCAACAACTCTCTGCGTGACTACAACAACAACGTCTCGACGCTGATCCAGGAGTCCAACCAGACGGGCGCCCAGATGTTCGGGGTGCTGTCGAACCCCAGTGGCGCCGGGGGTGCGGTCGAGCTCCAGAGCCGGATCGCCGAGGCCGCGACGCGGGCCAACTCGCAGCTCAAGGACGCCAAGAGCATGAACGTGCCTGACGAGGTCAAGGGCGCCCAGCAGAATCTCGTGACCGCGATGCAGATGCGCAGCGACGGGATCTCGCATGTCGCCAATCAGATCCAGCCGGCGCTGTCGAACGCGACCAGCAAGGACGCGATCAACCAGATCGCGGCCGACATGGCCAACTTCTACGCCTCGGATGTGCTCTACAAGAACTACACGCTGCCGCTGATCGCGGGTGCTCTGAAGAACGCGGGCATCGCCACCAGCGGCCCCAACGCGCAGACGTTCAACGGCGAGCAGTTCCTGCCTGACGTCAGATGGCTGACCCCGTCGTTCGTCGCAGACCAGCTGCATGTGTCGATCGCGACTCCGGGCGGCAAGCCGACTCCGGGCCTGCACGGGCACTCGCTCGACACGGTCACCGTCAACGGCACGTCGCTGCAGACCGGTTCGACGAACACGCTGTCGGCGAGCCCTCCACCGACGTTCCAGCTGAACTTCACCAACGGCGGCACCAACAGCGAGCACAACATCAGCTGCAAGGTGACGGTCAGCAACACGAGCATTTCGGGCAAGACAAGCGTGGCGCAGACGACGCCCGGACAGCACGCGAGCTGCCAGGTCACGCTCAACGCCTCGCCGCCCGCGGGCAACTACACGGTGACCGCCACGATCGGCAAGGTCGCGGGCGAGCACAACGTCCAGAACAACACGATGACGTTCCCGGTGACCTTCCAGTAGGACGCCCGCGGGTGGGGACGCCACCGGTACGGGGGCGAGCCTCTTATCCTTCGACCGGTGCATGATCTGAACAGCACCGCGGGGATCGTCGCGATCGCGGCAGGGGCGGTCGCCGTCGTCGCGCTCCTGACCTGCATCGTCCTGGCATTCAAGCTGCGGCGCCTGCGCGCCGACCAGCGGATGCTGCTCGGTGCCGGCGAGCAGGACGTCGTCGGACACGCGGCCGAGCTCACGCGCCAGTTCTCGGCGCTGCACGACTATGTCGCCGACGTTGCCTCCGGCCTCGACGAGCGCATGGCGACCGCCGAGCACAGGCTCGACGGCACGGTTGCCTATCGCGCGCTGGTTCGCTACGACGCCTACGGGGAGATGTCTGGGCGCCAGTCGACCTCGATCGCGCTGCTGGACTCCAAGCGCTCGGGTCTGGTGCTGTCCTCGATCCATCACCGCGATCAGGCGCGGCTATATGCCAAGCAGGTGTATGAAGGCCAGGCGGAACTCGAGCTCTCGCCCGAGGAGGACGAGGCCGTGCGACTCGCGCTTGAGGGAAACCGCCGGCCGGCCGGCCAGCCCTAGGCTGCCGGCCGAGATCGCCGGGGAGCCACTTATGCGCGTCGGCTACCTCGGCCCGGAGGGCACGTTCACGCATGAGGCGCTGATCGACGCGGCGCCGGGGGGCGACGTTGAACTCGTCCCGCTGCCGACGATCTACGACTCGGTAATGGCGGTGCAATCAGGTCTTGTCGAGCGCTCGCTTGTCCCGATCGAGAACTCGCTCGAGGGCTCGGTCAACGTCACGCTTGACGCGCTGGCGATGGAGACCGACGACGTCGCGATCCTCGGCGAGGTGGTGCGCCCGATCGAGCACTGTCTGATCGCGGCCCGCGAGCTCGACCTGTCGGAGATCGAGACGGTCGTCTCGCACCCCCAGGCCAGCGCGCAGTGCGCCCGCTTCATCCGTTCGCAGCTTCCCGGCGCGACCGTCCTGTCGGGGAGCTCGACCGCCGAGGCGGTGCGGATCGTGGCCGAGCACGACGGTCCGTGGGCGGCGCTGGGCACGCGCCTGGCTGCCGAGCGCTACGGGTGCCGTGTGCTGCGCGCCGGGGTGGAGGACGTGGCCGGCAACGAGACGCGGTTCGTGTGGCTGGGCCGTTCGGGGGCCGCACCCGGGGGCCTTGAGCCGGCGGACACGTCGAGCGGGCCGTGGAAGACCGCGATCGTATTCTGGGGCGTCGGCTCCGAGGAGCCCGGATGGCTCGTCGCCTGCCTGTCGGAGTTCGCTACGCGCGAGGTCAACCTCACGCGGATCGAGTCGCGACCGCGCAAGCAGGGACTCGGTCGCTACATGTTCTTCCTCGACATCGACGGACGCGACTCAGAACCCCACGTGGCCGCGGCGATCGCGGGCCTCGCGGCGCGCGTCGAGGTGTTGCGAGCGCTCGGATCGTTTCCGGCCGCCTGAGCGCCTGTCGCACACACACAAAACGCGAAAGTACCGCTCGCGGCATCAGTACACTGGCGGCCAAGCTCATGGCCACTTCAGTACCTGCGCCAATGTGGTCCGCGCCGCAAACAGAGCACCAGCGGCGCGGGCCTCAGGTTGGCCGGGTGCTCGTGCTCAACGCGACCTATGAGCCGATCAACGTGTGCACGGTTCGCCGCGCGGTCGTGCTGTTGCTCAAGGACAAGGCAGAGGTAATCGAGCACAGCGACTGGCAGTTGCACTCGGCGACGCAGACGATGGCGCGCCCGGTCGTGATCCGTCTCGTGAGCTACGTGCGGATCCCGCGCGACACGCATCGGCGCAAGATCACGCGCCGCGCGGTGTTCGCTCGCGACGACTGGACCTGCCAGTACTGCGGAGCTCGTTCGAACCTCACCGTCGATCACGTGATCCCGAGATCCAAGGGCGGCTCCTCGAGCTGGGAGAACATCGTCGCCTCGTGCGCGCCGTGCAACCGCCGCAAGGGCGATCAGCTCCCCCGGCAGGTCGGCATGCGCCTCTCGCGCCAACCTCGGATGCCCAACCCGAACGTGTTCATCCACGTCGCGAGCCCGACGATCCCGGTCGCCTGGCAGGCGTATCTGGCGGCCTGATCGGCTCGGCGCAGCTGCTGCTCGCCCGCCACGGGCAGACGCCCGACAACGCCGGCGGGATGATTCTCGGGCGGCGCGACCCGTCGCTCTCGCCGCTTGGGCGCGAACAGGCCGCACGGCTCGCGGACGCCGCGGCCCAGGCGGGCGTGGCAGCGATCTGGACCTCGCCGATGCGGCGCGCGCGCGAGACGGCGGCCGTCGTCGCGGAGGCCGTCGGAGTGCAGCCGACGGTGCTCGACGACCTGATCGAGTCAGACCGCGGTAGCTGGGAGGGGCAGTCGCTCGAGCAGCTCGAGGCGGTCTCGCCCGACCTGTACGCAGCGTTCGAGGCGGCCGACCCGCAGTTCGCATTTCCCGACGGCGAGTCGCTCACCGATCAGGTCGCGCGCACGCGACGGGCGCTCGATGTCGTCGCAGCCGGCCCGGAGCCTGCGCTTGTGATCGCACACGTCGGCACGATCCGGGCGGCGATGCTCGCCGCCGGCTCTAAGCCGCCGCCCGAGCGCGAGGTGGCTCACGGCGAGATCTTGCGGTTGACCTGGAGGCGGACGGCGACCGCATAGGCGACCGCCGTCCGCTCCGAGGGCTAGAAGACGCGGATCGCCACCTCGGCGGGCGCGTCAAGCAGCTCGTTGAGCTCGTCATCGAGCTTGACGAGCGTCAGCGAGGCGCCAGCCATGTCGAGCGAGGTGCAGTACTCGTTGACGTAGCTGCGCGTCACGTTGATCCCGCGCTCGGCGAGCTGCTGGTGAGCGCGCCCATACAGGATGTACAGCTCCGAGATCGGCGTACCGCCGAGCCCGTTGATCATCAGTGCGACGTCGTCGCCCGAGTTGTACGGCAGGTCCGAGGCGACCGCCTCGAGCAGCTCGTCGATGATCGCGTTGGCGCTGGCGAGCTTCTCGCGCCGGCGGCCCGGCTCGCCGTGGATCCCGACTCCCATCTCCATCTCGTCATCGCCCAGTTCGAACAGCGGCGAGCCCTTCGCCGGCGGCGTGCACGACGTCAGCGCCATGCCCATCGTGCGAGTGACTGCGTTGACTCGCTCGCCGAGCTTGACCAGATCGTCGAGCTCCGCTCCGCGCTCCGAGGCGGCTCCGACCGCCTTGATCACGAAGAAGTTGCCCGCGACGCCGCGGCGGCCGACCGTGTAGGTCGAGTCCTTGACCGCGACATCGTCGTCGACGAGCAGCGTCGCGATCTTGATGTCCTCGGCCTCCGCCAGCTCGCGTCCCATGTCGAACGCCATGCGATCGCCGGTGTAGTTGTTGATGATGTGCAGCACGCCCTTGTCGCTGCGCATCAGCTTCGTCGTCTCGTACACGTAGTCCGACGGCGGAGCCGCGAACACGTCGCCCGGACATGCGGCGTCGAGCATGCCCGGGCCCACCGCCATCACGTGGGCGGGCTCGTGGCCCGAGCCCGATCCCTGCACGATCGACACCTTGTCGTTACGCGGCGAATCCGCGCGCATGATCAGGTTGTACTCGGGGATGTAGCGCAGCTTGCCCGGGTTGGCGAGCTCGATCCCCTTGAGCATCTCGGGAACGAACTGCTGCGGATCGTTGACGAACTTCTTCACTCCGGTCTCCTCTCTCGTTTCCTGCCTCGGTCGGTGGGGCCCCTCCGCGAACCGGGCGACCCCAATCAGGCCGGTTCGAGCCCGGCGGTCTGCCAGGCCTTGCTGACCTCTTCGAACATCACCGCGACGCCGATCGCTCCGGCGTCGACTGAGCCGCGGCTGCGCTCGCCCGTGTATGACGCTCTGCCGCGCATCGCGATCATTCCCTTGGTGGCCTCGGCGCTCTGGCGCGCGACGGCAGCAGCGCGCTCTAGCGCCGCCCCCGTGCCTTCGGGGAGGGCGGCTTCGAGCTCATCGACGGCCGGGACGAGCGCGTCGATCAGTGTCTTGTCGCCAAGGTCGGTGTCCCCGCGCTGCTTGATGCCCTCGATCGAGGCGCGCATCGCGGCGATCACGTCGGCGCCGGTCGGCTCGGGCTTGTCGCTCAGCGACCCGCCGGCTCGCAGGAAGGCGGTGCCCCAGATCGGGCCGGAGGTGCCGCCGATCCGCTTAGTCAGGACGATCGCAGTCTTCTTCAGCAGGCTCCCGACGTCCGTGTAGCCCAGCGAGTCCCAGTCGGAGAGGACGATCTCAAAGCCGCGCGCGAGCGAGTAGCCGAAGTCGCCGTCGCCAACGACCGCGTCGAGATCGCAGAAGTACTTCTCGTTGTCGACTGCCGTCTGGGCGATCACCCGTACGACCAGCTCGGCCTGGTTCAAGGCTGTGTCGCTCATACGGCCTCCTTCTGGACTTGGGGTTGGGTTCGGCAGGCGTCAAGGTCGGCGAGCGTGACCAGATCGCCGATCTCGATCGGGACGCGGCTGGCGAGCACCTGCGCCGGATCGCCGGGATCGCCGAGGCTGGAGACGACGAGTGCCGCCTCGCTCATGTCCTCGTCGACCGTGTAGGAGCTGACCGTCACCACGCACCGCAACCCCGCGCCGACCGCGGCCAGCAGCCCGTTGCGGGAGTCTTCGATCACGATCGCGTCGGCAGGCCCGATCCCCATCCGATCGAGCGCCACGAGGTAGATAGCGGGGTCGGGCTTCTTGGCGGCCACGATGTCGCCGGCGAACACGTCGAAGTGGGATGCGTTGGCAGTACCGACGGCGTGCTGGAGCACGGCCCGCACCGATTCCTCGGCCGACGTCGAGGCGACCGCCAGCAGCCAGCCCGCCTCGTGCGCTTCGCCGACGACCCGTGCGATCCCGCTGCGTCCCGGCAGCCTCCCCGCGTTGACGATCGCCTTGTACTTGGCGGTCTTGCGCTTGTGCCAGTCGGCGAGGAGCTCCCGCTGCCCCTCGGGGTCAGTCGGAAGGCGGTTGTCGCGGACGAACTCGGGGGTGAGCAGCGACGCCATCCGCTCCTTGCCCCCGCCGATCGCAAGCTTCTCGCCGTACTCCGACTCCGACCACTGCACCGGCAGCCCGACCTCGGCGAAGGTCTCGTTGAACGCCGGCCGGTGGCCGTCGCGCTCGGTGTCGGCCAGAACGCCGTCGCAGTCGAAGATCAATGCCGGCACGCGGTCAACCGGTCGTGGCGGCGATCGCCGGTGCGCGCCCCGCGGACCCGAACATGCCGATGTGTTGCTCGGCCATCGCCTTGACCGCCTCTCGCACATGCTTGAGCATCGACGGGGGATCGTGCTTGCCGGGGTTCGCCTCGAGGTACTCGCGGTGGGAATCGACAAACGCGATCTTCAGCGCCGTCGAGATGTTGACCTTGGCGCACCCACGGGAGATCAGATCGGCGAACTGGTCGGCGCTGAGGCCGGTCCCGCCGTGGAGCACCATCGGGATCGGGTGTTGCTCGATCAGCTCGGTTACGCGCTGGGGCTTGAGCTCGGGCGAGCTCTTGTAGAGGCCGTGGGCGGTGCCGATCGCCGGCGCGAACGAATACACGCCCGTCTCCTCGATGAACTTCGCCGAGACCTCGACCGGATGCACGACCCCCGCCTCGTCGGAGCCGACACCGTCCTCGACGCCGAGCACGCTCTCGATCTCGCCCTCGACGTGCGCACCGTAGCGCTTGGCCTCGGCGACGACTTCGACCGTCTGGCGTGTGTTCTCAGCGACGTCGAGCTCGGAACCGTCGAACAGCACGGAGTTCCACCCGGCCGCCAAGCAGTTGCTGATCCATTCTCGGTCGGGACAGTGGTCGAGGTGCAGCGTCACCGGAATCGGCACCTCGTCGGCGCGGGCGCGCCACATGCTGTAAAGCGGGCCGGCGCCGATCGACTTCACCGTCTTCAGCGACGTCTGGACGATCAGCGGCGCGTCGAGCTCGGTCGCGGCAGCCAGCACGGCGTCGAGCGAGAGGTCGTCGACGATGTTGATCGCCGCCACGCCGTAGCGGTCGGCGAACGCCGCATCGAGGATCTGATTAATAGGGACAACCGGCACGGGACATCCTCCTCGTCGCTTCCGTCACCCACCCCGGAGCCCACCTTAACCTAGGTAGCGCTTAGGCACCAGTTTACCGGTCAAACGTTTCGCGCTCAAGCAAGCCCGGCCGCACGCGGTGGCGATTGGAGCGCCTATTGGACCGTGGCGCCGCCTTGGAGAACGTGCTCGTTCATCCAGTTGGTGAACTCGTCGCGGTCGCGGCTGAGCTCGTCCCAGAAGCGGTAGAAGTCGTTGTCGCGCTCGGTGATGTCGAGGCTGTAGGACGGCTGCGAGCCGCCGGGGGCGACCGCGACGGCGTCGATCACCCAGCCGGGGATCACAATTCCCCCCGGCCGCAGCTCGATCTCCTCGACGAGCCGCTCGACGGTGACCAGTGAGCGATCGGCGGCGAGGATTGCCTCTTTCTGCACGCCGGGGATCCCCCAGAGCTGCACATTGCCGTGGCGATCAGCCTCCTGGGCGTGCACGATCGCGACGTCGGGACGCAGCGCCGGCACGGCGGTCAGCTCCTCGCCGGTGAACGGGCAGGTGACGGTCGCGACGTTCGTGCGCGACATCAGATCGGTCCCCTGATAGCCGCGCATCAGCGCGCAAGGAAGGTGCGCAGCGCCGGCGACGTAGCGGTTGGCCATCCCGGCGTGGCTGTGCTCCTCGATCTCGACCGGATGCGGCCAGCCGTGCTCGATCGCGTCGCGAAAGCGGTGCAGCGAGCCGACTCCTGGGTTGCCGCCGTAGGAGAACACCAGCCGGCGCGCGGCGCCCATCCCGATCAGCTGGTCGTAGAGCAGGTCCGGCGTCATCCGGATCAGCTCGAGCTCGCGGCGCCGCTGACGCAGCAGCTCGTGCCCGGCGGCGAACGGGATCAGGTGCGTGAACCCTTCGAGCGCGACGCTGTCGCCGTCATGGACGAGCGTCGCGACCGCGTCCTGGAGTGTGAGGATCTCAGCCATCAGTGATGATGTCGGCATGGTGACCGATCTGCCCTTCCGACAGTCTGCACACAACCGCGCCGCCAAGGATGAGTGAGATGCGCACCCAGGTTGGCATCGTCGGCGCAGGGCCCGCGGGACTGACACTCGCGCTGTTGCTCGGCCGCGCCGGAATCGATTCGGTGATCCTCGAGGCCCGCCCGCGCGACTACCTCGAGCGGCGCGTACGCGCGGGGCTGCTCGAGCAGAACACGGTCGATCTGCTGCGCGATCTCGACGTCGGCGCGCGCCTGGACCGCGAGGGGCTGATCCACGACGGCATCTACCTCCGGCGCGCGGGTCGCACGCAGCACATCGAGATCGCCAAGCTGACCGGTCGCCACGTGACGATCTACGGGCAGCAGGAGGTCGTCAAGGACCTGATCGCCGCGCTGCTTGCGCGCGACGGCGAACTGCACTTCGAGGTTTCCGACGTCGCCGTCCACGACCTCGAGTCCGAGCGGCCGCGGATCACCTATGGAGGCGACGGTCAGACCGCCGAGCTCGAATGCGACTTCATCGCCGGCTGCGACGGCTTTCACGGAGTGTGCCGGCCGTCGATCCCGGAGGACATTCGCAGGGAGTACGAGTACACGTACCCGTTCGGGTGGCTCGGGATCCTCGCCGAGGCCTCGCCCGCGACCGACGAGCTGATCTATGCCTGGCACGAGAACGGCTTCGCGCTCTACACGATGCGCTCCTCGAAGATCAGTCGCCTGTACCTCCAGGTCCCCGCCGACGAGGACATCGACCGATGGCCCGACGAGCGCATCTGGGCCGAGCTGCAGACCCGCCTGGAAAGCGAGGGGTGGCGCGTCAACGAAGGGCCGATCCTCGAGAAGGGGATCACGCCGATGCGGTCGTTTGTGTGCGAGCCGCTGCGCCATGGCCGGCTGTTCCTCGCCGGCGATGCGGCCCACATCGTGCCGCCGACCGGCGCCAAGGGACTCAACCTCGCGATCAACGACGTGCGCCTGCTTGCATCCGCGCTGATCGCCTACTACCGCGACGGCGATGACGCGGGGCTGCGCAGCTACTCAGACACCGCGCTGCGCCGCGTCTGGCGCGCGCAGGACTTCTCCAACTACATGACCCAGCTGCTCCATGACCTCGGCGGCGGCCCGTTCGAGAGCCGCCTCCAGCTCGCCCGCCTCGACTACCTGGCGCGCTCGCCGGCCGCGGCCAAGAGCCTTGCCGAGAACTACGCCGGTCTCCCCGCGCAGGAGGACTTCTGAGCGTGGACATCGCCTACGAGAAGGGTCTCCACGAGCTCGGCGACGGCCTGTTCGCATATCTGCAGCCCGACGGGGGCTGGGGCTGGAGCAATGCGGGCCTGATCACCGCTGCCGGGACCTCGCTGCTCGTCGACACGCTCTACGACCTGCGGCTGACTCGCGAGATGCTCGACGCGATGGCCGCGGTGATCGATCGCAATCCGCTGCAGGCGGCGATGAACACCCACTCCAATCCCGACCACTGCTTCGGCAACGAGCTGCTGCCGAGCACGACCGAGATCTACGCGTCGCAGCGCACGGCTGACGAGATGCAGATGATCTCGCCGCAGATGTTGCATGCGCTCAAGTCCGCGCCCGACATGCCCGAGGACCTGCGGGAGTTCGTCGCGCACGCGTTCGGCCCGTTTGACTACGAGGGGATCACGGTCCGCCCACCCTCGCGGACGTTCGAAGGCCGCCTCGACCTGCTCGTCGGCGATCGCACGGTCTCGCTGATCGAGCTCGGTCCGGCGCACACCGGCGGCGACACGATCGTGCACGTGCCCGACGCGGGGACCGTGTTCACCGGCGACCTGCTGTTCATCGACGGCACGCCGATCGTGTGGGCGAGCCTCTCAAACTGGATCGCGGCGTGTGACCGGATCCTCGAGCTCGGCGCCGACGTGCTCGTTCCCGGCCATGGCCCAGTGACCGACGCGTCGGGCGTCCGCGACGTGCAGCGCTACCTGCGGTTCGTGCGCGACGAGGCGAAGCTGAGGTTCGACGCCGGAGTCGACCCGGAGGCGGCCGCTGACGAGATCGACCTCTCCGCCTTCTCGGACTGGGGCGATCCCGAGCGGATCGCTGCCAACGTCGTCGCCGCCTATCGCGAGTTCGATCCGTCGCTGGCGGCGCCCGGGCCGCCCGAGCTGTTCATGCGAATGGCCGCCTGGCGGGCGCGCCACTGAGCGCTGCCGGCGGGAGCCCTAGCTGCCGGCGCCGTCGCGCCTGCGCGTGATCTCGAGCAGGTAGGCGACCATCATGTCCGAGCGCCCGAGCGTGAAGTGGTACGCGTCGGAGCGCTCCTCGACGCGCCGGATCTGCTCGTTTCGCTCCGAGAACAGCTCGCTGAACTCAAAGAAGCCGAAGTCCACGACCCTCGCCTGGAACCCGAGGCTCTCGAGCAGCTGCGTCGTGCGCCGCTCGCCGATGATCGACAGCTGCATCACGTACGCGACGCCGTCGTCGGCGAGTGCCTCGGGCAGCAGCCGCATCAGGTGGTCGAGCAGGTTGCGGCCCCAGTAGTCCAGCGGCCGGTGCGTGGTTACCTGCTCGAACGGGTCGACCGGCATCTGGTAGAGACTCGCGACGATCACGTCGTAGTGCTCCTCGGGGACCCAGGGGTAGAGGTCCTGAGCCGCGGCGCTGACCTGGTCTGAGAGACCGTTGCGAAACGCGTTGGTCATCGTGTTCTTGACGGCGGCTTCGTCGATGTCGATCGCGTGCACGTGGGCGGCGCCGTTGCGCGCGAGTTGCACGGTCAACAGGCCCGAGCCGCAGCCGATGTCGAGGCAGCGCTGATGGGCGCCGATCCCCTCGCGGTAGAGGTACTTCCACGCCAGCAGGCTGCCCTGCGTGGGCTCGAACACGCCGGCGTCGACCGTGATCTCGGGAAACTCCAGCGGGAACATCGTGCGTCCGCGCGCGTCGCTCCAGTGCTGCAGCGAGCGACCGTTTGCGCGCGACGAGTTCGGTCCCTCGTCGGGCAGCGCGGCCGGGCGCTTGTGGCCGGGCTTGCTGTGGTCTAGCGCCGCGCGCGCCGCGGCGAGGTGGTCCGGGCCGACGCCGCAGCAGCCGCCGATCAGCTGCGCGCCCTCGTCACGCCAGGTCATCGCCAGGCGCGCGTACTCGTCGCCGCCGATGCTCAGCTCATGGCGCCAGCCTGCCGCCGACAGGTAGCCGAGGTTCGGGTAGGCGCCGAGCGGCAGATCGGTGAAGTCGCGCAGCCACGAGAGCATCCCGGTGACATGGTCGGGCGGCACGCAGTTGATCGCCAGCGCGCCGACCCCCATCTCCTCAAACCGCCGCGCAGCGCGACCGAACGCGTCACCCTCGGGACCACCCCAATGCTCGCCGTAGACGCCGCAGACACCGTGGCGGCAGCGGCGGAAGCTGAGCCACACGGGCAGCCCCGTGTCGAGCAGCGCCTCGACCGTCGCGTACGTCGAAGAGCGCACCAGCGACAGGGTCTCGACGAGGATCAGGTCGGGCCGGTCTTCCTCGAAAGCCCGCGCGAGCAGCCGGATCGTCTCGCGCCCGTCGGAGGTGTCGACGTCGCCGTTGATGCTGAACGCGACCGCGACCTGATCGCCGCGGCCCGCCTCGGTCGTGGCGGTTCGAGCCAGCCGTACTCCGCGCCGGGCGACGTCCATCCAGTGCACCGGCTCCTCGGAGTCGAGCAGGTCGACGCCGCCACGCCGGAGCGCACTCGGCAGGCCCCAGGTGTTGGTCGAAATCACGTCGCAGCCGATGTCGACGTAGCGGCGGTGCACCGACAGCACCTCGTCGGGCGAGTCGAGCAACGCGGTCAGGCCCCAGAGGTGCTCTTCGACCTCTGGACGTTGACCGCTGACGCCGATCAACTCGGTGCCGGTCGCGCCGTCGAGGATCACGCACTGATCGGTGGCGATCAGACCCATCAGGCGCCCGTAGCGGGTGACGGCCTCGGCCTGATCCGGCGTACTCACTGGTGGAATCACCTGCTCCTCTCTCCCTCTGAGCCTGCTCACAACGGTCGATCGTTCCGACCACCGCGTGATCATCAAAGCTTCGCGGCTGCCCGGGCCGTGTGCCACCCCCACATCGCCGGGATGACCTGGCCTTTAGAGTAGGTTAGCCGGACATTCGTGTAGTGCCCGAAGGCACCATCCCCCGTGCGCTCAGGGGTCCGGATCCGCCCCTGCCCGAGTGGCCAGGGAACTTCGACCGAAGGAGCAGGGTAAGCGCCCAATGGCAGCGATAGGCTGCCGCCTCGTGTCCATCTTGGCGCCACCCGAAGGCGGGTCTCCGCCGCTCGACGCGGTTCTGCGGCAGGCGGGAGCCGTGTTCGCAAACCATGGCGGGCGCGCTGCGGCGATCCACTACGGGTCGGCAGCCGGCGAGCTGGCCGTATGTGTGAGCGCGGTCGGGCTCGTGGACCGTTCCGAGCTGACCACCCTTGCGTTGCAAGCCCCCGGCGCGCAGCTCGATCAGCTCACTTCGCGTCTGGCAGGCGGCGAGGTCGCGCCCGGTGGCGCCCTCGACGCCGCCGGCGCGTGGTGGTGCGGAGCAGCGCCTGACACGGTGGTCGTCGTCTGCGCACCGGACGTCGGGCGCAGGCTCGTCGACCGTCTGCGCGTGCACGCCGCGCATCAGGTCGCGCTGCGTGTGCTGACCGTCGACTTCTCCGCGATCGGCCTGCTCGGCCCTGAGGCTGCCGGAGTGCTGTGCACGCTCGGCGTCTACGGCACGCGCGGCGATCCGCGCGGTGTCGCGCCGTTCGGGCGCGGAACGATCGCGGGGTCCGAGGTCTGGTGGCTGCTCGAGTCAGACCGCAGCGCGATCTTGCTCGCCCCCAGCGAGCAGGCTGGGCGCGTGTGGCGCGCGATCGAGCACGCCGGGCGTCCGTTCGGCCTCAGCTGCGTCGGCCAGGAAGCGGCCGGGCGCTACGCGCTGCTCGAGCGCACGCGCAGCCGCGCGCCAGCGCAGCCGCGCTGACGCTTACGGGCGCGGCGCCGAGCCAAGCAGCCCGCCGACGCGCCTATATTTCGACGCGCAGTGGATTCCCTAAGCGCTGAGGCGCCAGACGCGAGGGCGATGCGGCGCATTCTCGGTGAGCTGCTGGCGCTCGAACGCGAGATCGTCGAGCTCGGCTACGTGCGCCGTGCCGACTCGCTCGAGCGGGCGCGCGACGCGGTCCGGCGGCTTGGAGAGGTCGGCTCGCCGCAGGGCATACTCGGCCGGGCCGCGGACGAGCTCGGCGCGAGCTCGCAGTTTGACCGGGTCCTGATCAGCGAGGTCGACGACCGCGTGCTGCGTCCCAGCGCGATCTGGTCGCGCGACGCCGCCGAGGCGGCCGCGGCAGCGCTGCAGCAGCTGCGGTCAAGCTCGATCGTGCTGGAGTACCCGCTGATCGAGGACGAGGTCGCCACGCGCCAGCGAGTCGAGATCGTCAGCGTGCAGGATTCGCGCGCGCGCGCCGCGCCGGGCCTGCGATCGGCGCTCGGTTGGCGCTCCTACGTGGTTGCGCCGCTCGTCGTCCACGGCAAGGCGGTCGGACTGCTGCATGCGGACGCGACCGCAAGCGGGCGCGAGCTCGACGCTGTCGACGCCGAGGTTGCGGCGAGCTTCGCCGAGGGCCTGTCTGGAGTGTTCGAGCGAGCCGTGCTGCGCGAGACGCTGAGCCAGCATCGGCGTGAGCTGCAGACGGCCGTGCAGTGGATGAGCGGGCGTCTCGGCCAGCTGACCGCCGAGGCATCCGACGCGGTCCCGGCCGCGCCGGCGCCCGACCTGGTCGTCGCCGACATGCTCACCGCACGCGAGCTCGAGGTCCTGCGGCTGCTGGCCCGCGGCCAGACGAACCTCGCGATCGCCAACGCCCTCGTCGTCCGTGAGGGGACCGTCAAGTACCACGTCAAGAACATCCTGCGAAAACTCGGGGCGACGAGCCGCGCCGACGCAGTCTCGCGCTACGTGCGCGCGATGGGAGCCAGCAGCCCGTGACCGCGGTCACCCAGCACGCGTTCCCCGGTCCGCTCGAGGAGCAGCTACTGCGCCGAATCGAGCTGGCCGTCGCCGAGGCCCATCAGGCACTCGGGATCCCACTCGGCGATGACGTCGACGGCGCCGACCTCGGGTCTCTGCGGACACTGATCGACGGGCTCAGCGAGCTCGTCGAGTCCGGCGGGCGACGCGACCCTGGGGCGCTCCGTCGCGAGCACGAGGCGGCACTCGAGCGTCTTCGCCACCGCTTCGAAGCGCGCTTTGAGGCGCTCGCCCGCGTCCATGCGGCGATCGGCGAGCTGCGCGAGCTGACCTCGCCAAGCGAGATGTTGACGGTCGCACCCGCGGTGCTGTGCCGCGGCTCGAGCTTCGCCCGCGCGATCCTCAGCCTCGTGAGCGGCGGGCGGATGGTCGCGCACTCGGTGCACCTGGCCCACGACGAGGACGGGGCTCGCAGGACCCTGGGCGAGCTGCGAGCGCATCCGCCGCGGCTCGAGCACCCGCTGATCGAGACCGAGCTGCTGCGCCGGCGGCGGGCGACGATCGTGGTCGATGCGCATATGCACCCGCGCGTCGACCGCCGGCTCGCGCAGACGATGGGCTGGCGGTCCTACGCGGCCGCCCCGGTCGTCGTGGGCTCGCGTGTGATCGGCGTGGTCCACGCCGACCGCGGCGCCGACCAACAGCTCGACGTGCTCGACCGCGACGTGCTGTGGGAGTTTGCGAGCGGCCTCGCCCAGGCGTACGAGAGCGCCGGACTGCGGCGCACGCTGCGGCGCGAGCGCGACCAGATGCGACAGTTCCTCGAGTGGCTCAACGCGCGCTCGGGCGAGCTGACCGATGCCCCGGTGACGTTGGACGCCGGCGCGCGGGCTCCGCTGCCGCCACCCGAGCCGCTCGACCAGCCGGTGCCCGCCGAGGGGCGCGACGACCGCGTCGTGTTCGAGGGTCTGCTGACACGGCGCGAGCTTGACGTGCTGCGCCTGCTCGCCGAGGGCAAGACGAACAAGGCGATCGCCGACGCGCTCGTGATCTCCAACGGGACCGTCAAGTTTCACGTCAACAGCATCCTGCGCAAGCTGCGCGTCGCCAACCGGGCCGAGGCCGTGTCCCGGTACCTGCGACTGCTGGGAATGCGAGGGCCGTAGCGAAACGGCTCAGAACGCACGAAGGGCGCCGTCGACACGGCGCCCTTCGCGCAACTTCCTGGCTGGCTACCGAGGTGGGTTGATCGATGCCGGAGGGACTACTCCCGACACCCACCACGACGGTGTCTCGGGGGGACTCCGCTAAGCGGGGTCAGCCTCCGACCTAGCGGCCGGACACCTCCAGGGTCCCACAAGAACATTCAGACAGGCGGACCACCTCCTTTCTCTGGTCAGCCCAGAATAGCGAAGCGACCGGCCAACAGAAAGGCCTGGTCACTCGCTTTCGGGCGCTGCCTCGTCCGTCGGCTCCGCCTCGTCTGTCGGCGCCACGTCGTCCGTCGGCGGCGCCGGCTCCTCGAGTGCGACCGCATCGCCGTTGTCGTCGAGCACCTGGGCCGCGGTCTGGGCCTCGGACTCGACCACCAGCGCGACAGCACTGACCTGGTCGTCCTCGCGGAGGTTCATCACGCGCACGCCCTGTGACGCACGGCCGTAGCGGTTGATTCCCCGCACCGAGGTGCGCTGGACCATCCCATTCTGGGAGATGAACACGAGCTCCTGGTGCTCGCGCACGACGAGCGCGCCGGCGAGCTGGCCCTTGTTCTCGGTCAGCATGATCGTCTTGACGCCCATCGTGCCGCGGCCCTTGACCGGGTACTCGGAGATGTCGGTGCGCTTGCCGTAGCCGTTCTCGGTCACGACCAGCAGCTGCTGGTCGTCGCGCGCCACATCCATCGCGAGCACCGAGTTGCCCTTCTGCGAGACGTTCATCCCGCGCACACCGCTGGTGTCGCGACCCATCGAGCGGACCGCGCTCTCGGAGAAGCGCGCCGCCTGGCCCGAGCGCGAGACCATGATGATGTCGTCGTGGCCGCTGGTGCGCCGGACCGCCATCAGTTCGTCGTCGTCGCGGATGTTGATCGCGATGATCCCGTCGGCCTTGATCGGCGTGTTGTAGGCGCCGAACTCGGTCTTCTTGATCAGGCCATTGCGGGTCGCGAACACGAGGTACTTGCCCTCGCCGAAATCGCGCGTCGACAGCACCGACTGCACCCGCTCACCCTCGCGCAGCGGCAACAGATTCACCAGCGCGCGGCCCTTGGCCGTGCGCGACGCCTCCGGCAGCTCGTAGACCTTGAGCCGGTAGATCTTGCCGCGGTTGGTGAAGAACAGCAGGTAGTCGTGCGTGGAGGAGACGAACAGGTGCTCGATGTAGTCGTCTTCCTTCATGTCCATCCCGGTGACACCGATGCCGCCGCGCCGCTGCTGGCGGTAGGTCGACAGCGGCAGCGACTTGATGTACCCCGAGTTGGTGATCGAGATCACCATCTGCTGGTCGGCGATCAGGTCCTCGATGTCGATCTCGCCCTCGGCGTGCGTGATCTCGGTGCGGCGATCGTCGCCGTAGGCGTCGGCGATCTCCTGCAGCTCCTCCTTGATCAGACCGTAGACCTTGTCCTCGTCGCCGAGGATCTCGCGCAGCTCCTTGATCCGCTCCATCAGGTCCGCGTGCTCCTGCTTGATCTTGTCGGCCTCGAGCGCGGTCAGCCGGCTCAACGTCAGCTGCAGGATCGCCTGGGCCTGGATGACCGTCAGCTCGAAACGCTCGACGAGCCCGATCCGTGCCGCCTCGGAGTCGCGCGAGCCGCGGATCAGCGCGATCACCTCGTCGAGGTTTTCGAGCGCGATCAGCTGGCCCTCGAGCACGTGCGCGCGCTCCTCGGCGCGCTGCAGCTCGTACTTCGTGCGCCGCACGATGATGTCGCGCTGGTGGTCGACGTAGTGGCCGATCACCTCGCGCAGCGACAGGGTCCGCGGCACGTTGTCGACGAGCGCGACCATGTTGACGCCGAACGTCGTCTGCATCGGCGTGTGCTTGTAGAGCTTGTTGAGCACGACCTTCGGGATCGCGTCGCGCTTGAGCTCGATCACGATCCGCATGCCGTGGCGGTCTGACTCGTCGCGCAGGTCTGAGATCTCCGACAGCTTCTTGTCGAGCACGAGGTCACGGATCTTCAGGATCAGGCCGCCCTCACCGCCCTTGCGCACCTGGAAGGGCAGCTCGGTGACGATGATCGCCTCCTTGCCCTGACCGATCGGCTCGATGTGGGCCTTGGCCTGGACCCGGATCCGGCCGCGGCCGGTCGCATACGCGTCGCGGATCCCCTCGCGCCCGAGGATCGTGCCCGCGGTCGGGAAGTCCGGGCCCTTGATGTGCTTCATCAGGCCCTCGATCTCGATCGTCGGGTCCTCGATGTAGGCGATCGTCGCCTTGATCACCTCGCGCAAGTTGTGCGGCGGGATGTTGGTCGCCATCCCGACGGCGATCCCGGAGCCGCCGTTGACGAGCAGGTTCGGGAACCGCGACGGGAGCACGACCGGCTCCTGACGCGTGCCGTCGTAGGTCGGCACGAAGTCGACCGTGTCGGCGTCGATGTCGCGCAGCATCTCCTCGGCGAGCTCGTCGAGGCGCGCCTCGGTGTAGCGCATCGCCGCGGCCGAGTAGCCGTCGATGTTTCCGAAGTTCCCGTGCCCGTCGACGAGCGGGTAGCGCATCGAGAAGTCCTGCGCGAGTCGCACGAGCGCGTCGTAGATCGCGCTGTCGCCGTGGGGGTGGTACTTGCCCATCACCTCGCCGACGATCTGCGCGCACTTGACGTGCTTGCGCCTCGGGTGCAGGCCCAGCTCGTTCATCACGTACAGGACGCGGCGGTGTACCGGCTTGAGCCCGTCCTTTACGTCGGGCAGCGCGCGGCCGACGATGACCGACATCGCGTAGTCGAGGTACGCCGAGCGCATCTCATCTTCGAGGCCCCGCGGCTCGATGTTGCCGCCGCTGATCGTGTCCATCGTCGACATTCGGACCTCCTAGACGTCGAGGTTCGTTACGAGCCGGGCGTTCTCTTCGATGAACGCCCTGCGCGGCTCGACCTGATCCCCCATCAACATCGAGAACACGTCGTCGGCCGACGCCGCGTCCTCCATCGTCACCTGCACGAGCGTCCGCGACGCGGGATCCATCGTGGTCTCGCGCAGCTCCTCGGCGTCCATCTCACCGAGACCCTTGAAGCGGTAGTAGTCAATGCCCTTCTGGGCGACCGCGAGGACCGCGGCGCGCATGTCCTCGAACGTCGGCGCCTGCTTGACGGTCTCGCCGAGCTTGACCTCGAACGGCGGCGTGCCGACGAGCTCGGCGAGCTCGGCGTGGATCGCGGCAAGCCGGCGGTACTCGTTAGCGTCGAGCGCCGCCCGGCGTACGTGGTGGGTCGTCGCGAGCCCGGTGTTGGCCTCGATCGTGCGGACCACGACCTCCTCGGGGTTCTCGCCGATCAGCTTCGCCGAGTACGCGTGGGCCTCGCCGTTGGATCCGTCCTTGGCGACAAGCTTGAGCAGCTCGTCGACGGTCGTGATCTGCTGCTCGAGCAGCCTCGCCTGCTCGGCGAACGTGACGACGCCTTGGCCGTGCGCCGCGCGCAGCGCCGCAGCCCACCCCTCGTACTGCTTGAGCAGCCGCGAGAAGCGCTTCCAGCGCGCGTCGGTCAGCTTAAACGGCTTGTTGTAGCGGTCGTAGACCTCGATCTTCTCGAACTTGTCACCGAGCAGGATCCCCTCGAGGTCTGACTCGCGCTCGATGTAGCGGTGCTTCTGGCCACGCGTCAGGCGGTACAGCGGCGGCTTGGCGATGTACACGTAGCCGGCCTCGATCAGCGGCTGCATCTCCCTGAACAGCAGCGTCAGCGCGAGCGTCCGGATGTGCGCGCCGTCGACGTCGGCATCGGTCAGCAGCACAACCTTGTGGTAGCGCGCTTTGGCGATGTCGAACTCGTCGCGCACACCGGTGCCGATCGCCGTGATCAGCGCCTGGACCTCGGTGTTGGCGAGCACCTTGTCGATCCGGCTCTTCTCGACATTGAGGATCTTGCCTCGCAGCGGCAGGATCGCCTGCGTGCTGCGATCGCGGGCGCTCACCGCCGAGCCGCCGGCGGAGTCCCCCTCGACCACGAACAACTCCGCGAGCGAAGGGTCCTTGACCGAGCAGTCGGCGAGCTTGCCGGGCAGCGTCGAGTTCTCCAGCGCTGACTTGCGCCGGGTGAGGTCGCGTGCCTTGCGCGCTGCGGACCGCGCCTGCGCGGCCGAAACCGCTTTGCGGATCACTGCGCGGGCGTCCTGCGGGTTCTCCTCGAGGAACTCCGCCAGGCGCGCGTTGACGATCGAGTGCACGAAGCCCTGCATCCCGGGGTTACCGAGCTTGGTCTTCGTCTGGCCCTCGAACTGGGGATCGGTCAGCTTCGCCGAGATCACCGCGGTCAAGCCCTCGCGGACGTCCTCGCCGGTGAGGTTCTCGTCCTTCTCGCGCAGCTCGCCCTTCTCGCGCGCGTACTTGTTCAGCGCGCTGGTCAGCGCCGAGCGGAAGCCCGACAGGTGCGACCCGCCCTCGATCGTGTTGATGTTGTTGGCGAACGAGAACACCGACTCCTGATAGGAGGAGTTCCACTGCATCGCGACCTCGACCGCGCCCTCGTCGCTCTCGCCCGAGAACGAGACGATCTTCTTGTGGATCGGCTCCTTGTTGCGGTTCAGGTAGGCGACGAAGTCGACGATCCCGCCGTCGTACTGGAACTCGGCACGATGGCCGGTGCCGCGCTCGTCGACGAGCGTGATCTTCAGCCCGCGCGTAAGGAACGCGGTGTCTCGCATCCGCTCCTCGAGCGTCGTGAAGTCGAGATCGAGCTCCTCGAAGATGTCGGCGTCGGGCAGAAACGTGATCTTCGTGCCCGTCTCCTTGGTCGCCTCGCCCTGCTCGAGGTCGCCCAGCGGCGTGCCGCGCTCGTAGGACTGCCTCCAGGCGAAACCGTCGCGCCGCACCTCGATGTCAAGACGCTCCGACAGCGCGTTGACAACCGACACGCCGACGCCGTGCAGACCACCGGAGACCTTGTAGCCGCCACCCTGGCCGAACTTGCCACCGGCGTGCAGGACCGTCAGCACGACCTCAACAGCCGGGCGCTGCTCCTTTTCCATCACGGCGACCGGAATTCCGCGGCCGTCGTCGTCGACCGTCACGCGATTATCAGGATGGATCGTGATCTCGACGCTTGTGCAGTGGCCCGCGAGCGCCTCGTCGACCGAGTTGTCTACGACCTCGTAGACAAGGTGGTGTAGCCCCCGCGCGCCGGTCGAGCCGATGTACATGCCCGGCCGGCGGCGGACCGCCTCGAGGCCCTCCAGAACGGTGATGTCCTGGGCGTCATAACTTGAGTTCTCCGGGCGCCGCTGGGCGCCGTCGTCATTAGCCAACGATCCTCCGATTACATCGAGACGCCCCGGTTTCGCGCTGTGTACGGCGCGCCGGGGCGTCGAAAGCTTGTGTACAGAAGATTAGCACAAAGTCGGTCGGAAACCCGCCGCCTCTCCGCACTAATTGCCTGCAAAATCCAGGAAAATGTGGTCCAGTGTCCGGCTCCTTACCCGCGCCGCGGCGTAGGAAATTTGCCCGAGGCGCTTCACCTTTACCCGTAGCTGCCGATCCTTACATCGGAACGCCCACGCCGAGAGCGTCGGCGCATCACGATGACAACCGAGCCGATCAGCGAAACGGAGACCCGAAACCGCGGGCGCTTGCACGCCCTGCGGCCGCGAAAGCCACACCCCGTCTGGTGGCTCAATCTCGCCGTGCTCGCAGCCGCCTACGCGCTGTACGCCGGCCCGGTCCACAGCCTGCCGCCGCTGATGCGGCCCCACATGCACTGGTGGCTGGTCGCGATGGCGTTCGCGGTCGCCGAACGCGGAGTCGTACACCTGCATTTCCGCCGCGGCGCCCACTCGTTCTCGCTGGCCGACATCCCGCTGGTGTTCGCGCTGATCTTCTGCAGCGCCCAGGCTGTCGTGATCGGCTGCCTGCTCGGCAGCGCCGCGATGCTGCTGCTCGACCGTCGGCTGCCGCCGATCAAGCTCGCGTTCAACGTCGCGCAGCTGACGCTCGCGACGCTGATCACCGAGCTCGTCGTGCACGCACTCGCGCCGGTTGGCCAGATCGGGCCGGTCACCTGGATCGCGGCGCTCGTCGCGATGCAGACGGGCGGCTTCGTAACGGTGCTGCTGATCGCCTGTGCGATCTCGCTGGCCGAGGGCATCGTCGAGCCGCGAACGGTCGGCCGGATGCTGTTCATGGACTTCCTGGTGACGATGAGCAACTCCAGCCTGGGTCTGTGCGCGGCCGTGCTGGTCGCGACCGACCCAGAGGCAATCCCGCTGCTCGTTATCCCCGGCGTGACGCTGTTCGTCGCCTACCGCGCCTACCTGTCAGAGCGCGAGCGCCACAAGCGGCTCGAGTTTCTGTACGAGGCCAACCGCACGCTCGCACGTTCACGCGAGGTCGCCCACGCGCTCGAGGGGCTGCTCGCACGCTCGCTCGAGGCATTCCGGGCCGAGCTTGCCGAGATCATCCTGTTCGGCTCTGATGAGAACCCGTCGATCCGGACGCTGCTCGGCCCTGGCACCTATACCGAGCTGATGGAACCTGTCGACGACGAGGTCGCCGAGGAAATGCGCGCCTTCGTCGAGGAGCGCGGAGCCGGCGCGACGAAGCTGAACCCGCCGTTCCGCACCGAGCGCCTGCAGCGCTACCTCGAAGGTCGGGGCGTCAGCCACGCGATCGTCGCGCCGCTGCCGGGCGATGACCGCGTGATCGGGACGATCATGCTCGCCAACCGCTTCGGGGTCGTGCGCTCGTTCGACGACGACGACCTGCGGCTGCTCGACACGCTCGCGTCCAACGCGAGCGTCGCACTTCAGTACGACCGCCTCGAGCAGGCGGTGCTGCAGCTCAGCGTGCTCCAGGAGCAGCTTCACCACCAGGCCTACCACGACCCGCTCACTAGCCTTGCCAACCGGGCGCTGTTCGCCGAGAAGGTCAAGCAGGCGATCGCCGCCGGCGGCAGCGAGGTCGCGGTCCTGTTCATCGACCTCGACGACTTCAAGACCGTCAACGACAGCCTCGGTCACTCGGCCGGCGACGAACTACTCGTCGCCGTCGCCACGCGGCTGCGCGCCTGCTTGCGGCCCGAGGACGTCGTGGCGCGACTCGGGGGCGACGAGTTCGCGGTGATGGTCGAGGACGCACACGCCGTCGAGCCGTCGGCCGCCGGCGTCGCCCGCCGGATCATCGATGCGTTCACCGCGCCGGTGATGGTCGGGCCCGACAGCGTCTCGGTCCACACGAGCCTCGGGATCGCGACCAACCATGGGCGCGCGGTCGCGGCCGAGGACCTGATCCGCGACGCCGACGTCGCGATGTACAAGGCCAAGACGTCGGGCAAGGGCACGTTTGAGATCTTCAACGTCAGCATGGGTACCGAGGTGCTCGAGCGCCACGGACTCAAGGAGGAGCTCCGCCTCGCGATCGAGCGCGACGAGCTCACCCTCTACTTCCAGCCGATCGTCTCGCTCGACACCGGCGAGCTCGTCGCCGCCGAGGCGCTCGTGCGGTGGGAGCACCCTCGGCGCGGCCTGGTCGGGCCGTCGGAGTTCGTGCCACTCGCCGAGGAGACGGGGCTGATCCTGTCGCTCGGGCAGTACGTGCTCGAGGAGGCGTGCCGTCACGCGCGCGATTGGAAGCCCGCGCCGGGCAGTGCGAGCCACCGCCAGCCGGCGGTGCACGTCAACCTCTCCGCGATCGAGTTGCGCGACCCGACGCTCGTCGAGCGCGTGCGCACGACGCTGCGCCGCACCGGTGTGGATCCGTGCCGGCTCGTGTTCGAGGTCACCGAGACGCTGTTGCTGGAGAACTCAGAGCGCGTGTCGACGACGCTTGCCGAGCTGCGCGAGCTCGGCGTCAGATTCGCGCTCGACGACTTCGGCACCGGCTACTCGTCGCTCAGCTATCTGCACACGCTGCCGCTCGACATCCTGAAGATCGCCAAGTCATTCGTCGACGGCCTCGGCCGCGGCGGCCGTGAGGCTTCGTTCGTGCGGATGATCATCGAGCTCGCGCGCACGCTCGGCCTGTCGGTGATCGCCGAAGGGATCGAGACCAAGGAGCAGGCCACAGCGCTTGCGGCGCTCGAATGCGAGCACGGCCAGGGCTTCTACCTAGGGCGACCACGCCCGGCCGAGGACGAGCTCCCGCTCGGCCTCGCGGCTTAGTGCTTCGCGGCACGCCCGGGCGTCGAACAAACGTCTAGCGAAGCTAATGCTCGCCGCTGGGAGGCCGATGAAACCTCCCAGAAGTACACGGAAGTAATTGAAGCTGATCAGGGCAAACCCGTCGTGAGGCGGGGACGCAAAGCCAGGGGCCTCGTCAAACGCGAGGTAGCCCAGCCGCCAGCCTGGCGAACGACTTTGCGACACGGAGGTTGCCCTTCATGAATCCCACGATCGGACTTGTTGAGCGGATGCGCTGGATGTCAGCGCTTGCCGCTGCGGCGATCCTCAGCGTCGGCGCGATTGTCGCGCTGTCTCTCATCGGCAAGCCGCTCACGGCGCCGACGACGGTCCCCGCTCCGGCCGGATCCTCGGCAGTGCTCGACCCGCGGATCGGCACGATCGCGGCGAGCCACCCGAACCGCGTGATCCAGACGATCGTGCAGTTCGACGCGGGCGTCACCGCCGCCGCGCAGCGCAGCGACGTCGCCCTCGTCAGCGGGCGCGTGACCGGCGACCTGCACATCATCAACGGCCTCGCGGTGAAGCTGACCGCGGCGCAGGCCGGCAAGCTCGCCTCGAGCGGCGGCGTCCACGCCGTCTCGCTGAACACCAAGATCGCGCCCCAGGACGCGCCCGAGGCGATCGATCTCGACACGACCTTCAACCAGACGCTCGGCACCTCGGCGCTCTGGCACCTGCCCTCGGCGCTCACCGGCGACGGCGTCGGCGTCGCGGTGATCGACACCGGGATCGACGGCAACCTGCCCGACTTCCGCGGTGACAACGGCCGCTCGCGAGTGGTCGCCACCGCGGTCACCAACTCGGGCGCCAGCACCGTGATGGACACCTACGGCCACGGCACCCACGTCGCCGGGATCATTGCCGGCAACAGTACGAACCGCTCGTGGGGTGACCCGCTTCGCGGCAAGTTCGCCGGCGTCGCGCCGGACGCCAACCTGGTCTCGATCAAGGTGTCTGACGACAACGGCAACGCCAGCGTGCTGAACGTGATCTACGGCCTGCAGTTCGCCGTGGACCACATGCAGGCCTACAACATCCGCGTCGTCAACATGTCGCTCGACGCGACCACGCCGCAGTCCTACACCGTCGACCCGCTCGACGCTGCGGTCGAGTCGGCCTGGTTCCACGGACTGGTGGTCGTCGCGGCCGCCGGGAACCGCGGTACTGCCCCCGACGCAGTCCAGTATGCCCCGGCCAACGACCCCTACGTGATCACGGTCGGCGCCGTCGACCAGAACGGCACGGCCAACACGCGCGACGACGTGATCGCTTCGTGGTCGAGCCAGGGCACCACGCAGGACGGCTTCTCCAAGCCCGACGTGTACGCGCCCGGCGCGCACATCGTCTCGCTGCTGGCGCCCAATAGCACCTTCGCCAGCGCCTGCTCGGACTGCATCGTTGACGGCCAGTACATCACCGCCGGCGGTACGTCGATGGCCGCCCCGATGATCTCCGGCCTGGTCGCGGACATGCTCCAGCTGCACCCGAACTGGACGCCCGCGCAGGTCAAGGGCGACCTGACCAGCCCGCTCGTGCGCTCCAACCGCACGATCGCCGAGGTCAGTGCGCTGCGCGCGGTGCTGATGCCCTTCCCGCCGGTCGCAGACCAGCACCTGACGCCGAGCAACTTCCTGCGCGGCCGCACCGGTGCGATCAACTACTCGCGCTCGACCTGGAGCCGCTCCACCTGGAGCACCGCCCAGGGTTCGCTGAGCGCCGGCTTCGCCCGCTCGAGCTGGAGCTGCACGTGCGGTGAGACATCGACGACGGGGACCGTCGATCCCAGTCGCTCGGCCTGGAGCAACGCCTCCTGGTCCTCGAGCGTCTACCAGTAGGACCGGGAACGAACTGGTGACGGGTGGTGATGCGCTGGGGGGCGCGTCACCACCCAGCCAGCTCGCTTAGAAGTCGTCGCGCACCGGGACCGCCACGCAGCGAAGGCGGGAGATCTGACCCTCGCGCAGCAGTGAATTGAGGCGCTCGACGATCGCCGGCCCCATCAGGTCGAGCTCCTGCGCCCACACCGACGCCGAGCACGAAACGGTCAGCGTCCCGCCTCGTTCGGCAGTCGGGCGTGCCTCGGCCGCGATCGACGCCCCAACCGCCTCGGCCCAGGAGCGCTGAGCTTGCGCGAGCAGCGTCTGCGGCGCGAGCTCGTCGCGGATCCGCTCGAGTGGCAGCGCGACCGAACGAGGGCTCCGGCGGTAGTAGGTCAGACGACCGCCTCCTCACGAACCTGCCCGTCGGCGACGACGAGCCTCGTCACCTCGGGATCGGAGGCGCCGGGCACGTGCTCGACGTCGGTCGTCGTTATCACCGACTGGCCGCTGGCACGCAGCACCTCGACGAGCGCGTCACGCCGGTCGCGATCGAGCTCGCTCATCACGTCGTCGAGCAGCATCACCGGAATTGCATCGCGCGCATTGGCGATCGCCTCGCGCTCGGCAAGCAACAGCGCGAGCAAAGCCAGCCGCTGCTGTCCCTGAGACCCGTAGGCACGCAGCTCGCGACCCTGGCATGACAGCGACAGCTCGTCGCGGTGCGGGCCGTGGCCGGTATAGCCGCGCTCCAGATCGGAGTCGATCCGCTCGGCCAACTCACTCACGAGACCGGCCGCGTCGGACGCGCGCGAGCGGGGACGGTAGGCCAGCCCCGGGTCGCTTTCCAATCCGAGATCGCCGGCGAGGCGGACGAACAGCTCGGAGATCGCATCGATCGCGCGAGCACGGTCCTGCATCAGCGCGATTCCGTGCGCCGCGAGCTGGGCGTCCCAACTGCTGAGCGACGACCGCGATCCGTGGCCGGCACGGATCCTCGCAATCAGCGCGTTGCGCTGAGCGAGCGACTGGGCGTAGGCGCGGCGGGTCCCGGCCCGCGCGGGCCACATCGCCGAGACGAACTGGTCGAGGTGAGCGCGCCGCAGCGAGGGCGCGCCCTTGACCAGCTCTAGGCGATCGGGCAGGAACACGCTGATCAGCGGCCGCTGCTCGACCGCGAGCAGACGCTCAACGGGCGCGCCGTCGACGCGCATCCGCTTGGGCTGGCCGGGCTCGAACCCGACCGACAGCTCGTGCTGGCCGTCCTCGCCCAGCGCCCGCACGACGACGCGCGCCGCGCCCGCTCCGAAGCGGACGATCTCGCGCTCGTTCGTGGTCCGGCAGGAGCGTCCGGTGCACCCGAAGTACAGCGCCTCGAGCAGGTTGGTCTTGCCGGCGCCATTGCGTCCCGAGACCACCGTCAGCCCCTCGCCGAGCGAGACCTCGGCGTGTTCATAGCAACGGAAGTCGCGCAGGCTGACGGCCAGGACGCGCAACGGCGGCGCCTACACGTTCAAGCGAATGGGCATGATCAGGTAGGTGAAGCCGCTGCCGTCGGCCGACTCGATCAGGCCCGGCCGCAGTGGGCTGATCAGCTTCAACACGACGTCGCCCTCCTCGACCGCCTCGAGACCGGCGCGCAGGAAGTCCGGGTTAAAGCCGATCTCCAGCGGCTCGCCCTGGAACGCAACCGGCAGCGACTCGCGTGCTTCGCCGACGTCGGGCGTCTGCGCCGACACCGTCAGCTCGCCCGGCGCGAACGCCAGCCGCAGCGGCGCGTTCTTCTGCGCGAGCAGACTGATCCGGCGAACAACGTCGGTCAGCTCCGTGGCCGAGATCCGCAGCTCGTGCTCGAAGCTCTCGGGCAGCAGTTGTCGGTAGTTGGGGAACTGCCCATCGATCAGGCGCGAGGACAGCGTCACGCCGCCGACCACGAACAGGACCTGGTTCTGGCGGACGCTGATGCTCAGCTCCTGCGCATCGGTGTGCGCCACCACCCGAGCCAGCTCCTGCAGCGCCCGAGCCGGCACGTTGACCTCAAACGAGGACGACAGCGACGACTCGAGCGCCGTCTCCTTGACGCTGAGGCGGTAGGAGTCGGTTGCGACCATCCGCAGCTCCGTGCCGGTGGCCGATGCAAGGATCCCGGTGAGCACCGGACGCGTTTCGTCGCGCGAGGCGGAACCGGCGACCTTGAGCGCAGTCGCGACGAACGTCTCCGCGGGAAGCGAGATCGCGCTCTCGGGATCGGGCTCGGGAAACGGTGGAAAGTCCTCGGCCCGCAGCGTGCGGATGTGGAAGGTGGCGTTGCCGGAGACGAGCTCGACGTCCTGCTCGGCCGAGCGCAGCTCGAGCGAGACCTGGGGCGCCGGCAGCGAGCGCACGACATCGAGCAGCAGGCGAGCGGGAAGCACGACGACGCCTTCGCGGGCGACCTCGGCCTCCAACGGCACGCGGAGCCCCACGTCCATGTCGGTCGCGCGCAGTTCACATGCGTCGGCCGAGGCGGCGAGTTGAACGCCTGAGAGTGCCTGGATGGCGCTACGCGTCGATGCGACTCTGGCGGCGGCCTGGAGTTGGCTGAGCAGCGCGTCTCGCTCGAGAGAGATCTTCACGATGAATACCTCAGAAGGAAGGTAGAAGTCATAGGTCGAATAGAAGCTGTGGATAGGTGCGGGATTTGCCGCATCGAGCGAGAAGGTTGTTGTTCAAAGAGGACAGGCAAGTGTGTCAACGACCTCGGTCACCTTGCTGCTCGAGCACCGCATGCGTGAGCTCGGCCAGCTCGCCGGTGACCTCGGGCTCCGTCTTCAGGCGTTCTGAGACCCGCTTGCATGCGTGAATCACGGTCGCATGGTTGCGGCCGCCGAACGCGGCCCCGATCGACGGCAGCGAAGCATGGGTGAGCTCGCGGGATAGATGAATCGCGAGCTGGCGAGGCCAGGAGATCCGTGCCGTGCGGATCGCCGAGATCAACTCCGGGACCGTGAGGTCGTACTGGTCGGCGACGACGCGTTGGATCTGCTCGATTGAAGGCGCCTGGGAGCCGGACTGCGGATACATCTCGTCGAGGACGTGTCGCGCGAGCTCGAGGTTGATCGGCCGGCCGGTGAGCGAGTGCGACGCGACGACGCGAATTAGCGCGCCCTCGAGGGCACGGACGTTGGTGGTGATGCGATCTGCGATCAGCTCGAGCACCGCCTCGTCCTCGAGGCGGATGCGATCGAGCGCCACTCGCTTGCGGAGGATCGCGATCCGGGTGACGCGGTCCGGTGGGCCGACGTCGACGACGAGCCCGCACTCGAATCGCTCGCGCAGGCGCTCCTCGACGGCCACGAGCTGGCGGGGTAGACGGTCGCACGTGACCACGAGCTGGCGCCCGGTTTCGTGGAGGGTGTTGAAAGTGTGGAAAAACTCTTCCTCGGTCTTGGCCTTGCTGGCGAGGAACTGGACGTCGTCGATCAACAGCACGTCGGCATCGCGGTAGGCGCGCTTGAAGCGGTGCAGCGAGCGAGAGCTGAGAGCGTTGATGAACTGGTTGGTGAACGCCTCGACGGTCGCGTAGCGGACGGCTGCGCCGTCGCCGAACGCGTGGACGTAGTTGCCGATCGCGTGCAACAGGTGCGTCTTGCCGAGGCCAGGCGGGGCGTGCAGGAACAGCGGGTTATAGGCCTCGCCCGGGAGTTCGGCGACCGCGAGCGCAGCGGCGTGCGCGAGGCGGTTGCTGTCGCCGATGATGAACTGATCGAATGAGTAGCGGGGGTTGAGCGTGTCGCTGCCGGCGTCGAGATGATCGTCGGCTGCGGCGGCGTGTCCGTGGCCGGACCCGTGGCCCGCCCCGGCGGCGCCCTGGTCGAGCGAGACGCGGACGTCCGCGCCCAGCACTGCGCGGGCACACGTGTCGAGCACGCGCGTGAAGCGTTGGGACACCCAGCTCAGGGTGTCGGGGGGCGCCGTCAGCGACAGCACCGTGCCTTGCAACGACTTCACCTCGAGCGGGGCCAGCCAGATCTCGAAGGTCGACTCCCCCACGGCGCGACGAAGCTCGGCGCGGATCTCGCGCCACGCTGCTGTCGACTCGAGATGCTCAGGCAGCTCCAAGCGACTCCTTTGCGGGAGTGTTGCGGTGCAACGATTGAGGAGGGAGGGCGGAAGGAAGCGCGCCCGGGCGGCGAATATATCAGCGGCCTCCGGGCGCGATCGGCCGCCCTCCGGGGGCGTTGACGCAAAGCGCGAGAAAAACGGCAGTGCCGAACTCCCGGGGGTAAGCGCGAGAACGCTGCGTATACTCAGGGACTGTCCCGCAACGGGCTCGTGAGCTATGAAACGCACCTATCAGCCGAAAAAGCGCAAGCGCGCACGCACGCACGGCTTCCGCAACCGGATGCGCACGCGCGCCGGCCGCCTGACGCTGAAGCGACGTCGCGCGAAGGGCCGCAAGCGGCTCACGGTGTGATGCGCGCGATGCCCGGCGCTCGGCCACGGCCGGGACGATCGCGGCTGACGCGCAGCGCAGACTTCGACCGGGTCTTCCGCCACGGGCGGTCGCATGCCGGGCGTGAGCTGGTCCTCTACGTGTTCCCGCGCGGAGACGAGGAGACGCCGCCGCGCCTCGGTCTGTCGGTGTCCCGTAAGGTCGGCGGCGCTGTAGACCGGAATCTGGTTAAACGGCTTCTGCGGGAAGCGTTTGCGGCCGAGAGCGAGCGACTGCCGCCCGGAACCGACGTCGTGGTCGTCGCTCGGCACGATGCGAAGGCTCTAGCTGAACGTGAGGGGCTCGAGGGAATCCGCCGTGTGCTCGGCGATCTGCTCGACCGCGCGTCCGGCGGTGAGCGGCGCTCGGAGGCTGGTGAATGAAGGCGCTGCGCTGGGTCGCGGTCGGCCCGATCCGCCTGTATCAGCGGGTCGTCTCGCCGGCGCTTGGCCAGCGCTGCAAGTACTACCCGTCGTGCTCTGAATACTCCGCGCAGGCAATTCAGAGATTCGGCATACTGCGCGGAGTTGTTCTGGCCGCTTGGCGGTTGCTGCGATGCAACCCCTGGAGTCGAGGAGGGTTTGACCCCGTCGAGGACCAGCGGCTGTTCTCCCCGAAGGGGCCTGTTCCGAGCGCCTGATCATGCTCGTCTACTACGCGAACATCTTCCAGCCGCTGATCGACGTCTTCGAGGCGGTCCTGAAGTTCTTCCACAACTCCGTCGGGGTGTCGTGGGGTTGGTCGATCGTCCTGATGACGATCGCGGTCCGGGCTGCGCTGCTGCCGCTGACGATCAAGCAGTTCCACTCGATGCAGCGCCTGCAGCGTCACATGCCGGAGCTGAAGTCGATCCAGAACAAGTACAAGGACGACAAGCAGCGCCAGCAGCAGGAGGTCATGAAGTTCTACAAGGAGAACAACGTCAACCCGTTGGGCTCCTGCCTCCCGCTCGCCGCGCAGCTGCCGGTGTTCATCTCGCTGTTCTACATGCTGCGCCAGGACCTGCGGGTGAATATCTGTCCCGATGTTCAGACCGCCTACCAGGCGGCGCACCACGTGTCTGCGGCACACACGGTCCCGTGTGGGCCCAACAACGGCGCGAATTTCCTGTTCATCTCGGACCTGACGAACAAGGCGACGGGCATCACGCTGATCGTGCTGATCGTGCTCTACGTCGGCACCCAGCTCGCCTCCAGCCTGATGATGGCCAGCCCGACGATGGACAAGACGCAGCGGCAGCTGATGACGTTTATGCCGCTGATCTTCGTCTTCATCATCATCAACTTCCCGGCCGGTCTGATCGTTTACTGGATCACGACCAACACGTGGACGATCGCCCAGCAGTACTTCATACGCCGGGCGATCGGTGCACCCCCGGCGACCCCGCCGACTGCTACCGACGGGGGCGGCGGCGGTAGTGGTGGCGGCGGTAGTGGTGGCGGCCCGAATGGCTCTGGCAACGGCTCGGGCGGCCTCGGCGGATTGTTGCGGGGCGTACGCCCCAAGCAGGCCGCAACTGAGGACAAGGTCGCCGCCGGCAGTGGTGGCGGCGGTAGTGGTGGCGGCCGGGTCGTGGCGCCCCCGCGGCCCCCGCGCAAGAAGAAGAAACGCTCCGGACGCCGGAGGTAGTCAATGGAGGCAACGATGACCGAGGCCGCCTCGCGCGTCCAGGAACTGTTGGAGCGGATTGCGTCGGACTCCGGAGTGGATGCCGAGGTCCGGGTACATGAGGACGAGGAGGGCGTCGTGGGCGAGTTCGTCGGCGAGGACCTCGGTCTGCTGATCGGCCATCACGGCCAGACGATCGACGCGATCCAGCACGTCGCCTACCGCATCGCCTTTCGCGGCGCCCCTGCCCGCAAGCGCGTCGTCGTCGACGCCGCCGGCTATCGCGAGCGGCGGGCGGTGGCGTTGCGCGCCGCCGCCGACCAGGCGGCCGAGACCGCCGTCCATGACCAGCGCCCGGTCGCACTTGAGGCGATGAGCGCCCTGGAGCGCAAGGTCGTCCACGAGCACCTGAAGTCCCGCCACGACGTCGAGACCTACAGCGAGGGCCAGGAGCCTGAGCGTAGGTTGGTCGTGGCGCCGCTGGTGTAGGGGTCCCGGGGATCGCTGCCCCCGGCGAACCGATCCCCGTTTCACGTTTTTCCCCCCGGTGAAACAACCTTCCGGGTGGCGCGCGGTGTAGAACACCGTCCGTGACCGAGCTGACGGAGTTCGAACGTGGCGTCGTTGTGGGCCTGCTGATCGGCGAGGGGTCGTTCGGCGGCGACGGCAAGCAACCGCAGATCACGCTGCGCATGCATACCCGCCACGAGGCCCTGTTCGAGTGGCTGATGGAGCGGTTTCCCGAGACCCGTCTCTATGGGCCGTACCACCACGGCGGGCGCTCGTACTACCAGTGGATGGCTCGAGGCACCGCGCTCGTTCGTGACGTGCTGCCGGTGCTCGAGCACGAGCTACACGGCGTCGCCGGCGTCGATCGTCACGCGGCCGAGCGCCTCGCGACGATGCGCGAGCGGTACACCGGATTCATCGCGCGCGAGCGAGCTCGGCTTGACGGTTGAGTCCCAGCTCGCGGCTCTCGGTGGCCGTTACGGCCTGCCCGCGGAGGCAACGGACCGCCTCCGGAGCCTTCTGCGCATCCTGACCGAGGACCCGCTGGCGCCGACCGCGGTCCACGACCCGGCTAAGGCGATCGACGATCACCTCGCCGACTCACTGGTCGCGCTCGAGGTCGCGCAGATCCGGGATGCCGGCACGATCGCCGATCTCGGCAGCGGCGCCGGGGTCCCAGGCCTGCCGCTCGCGATCGCCATGCCTGGGACCCTGTTCAGCCTTGTCGAGAGCTCCGCCCGGAAGTGCGACTTCATCCGGCGCGCCGTCGGCGCGTGCGAGTTGCGCAACGTCGAGGTCGTCAGCTCCCGGATCGAGCAATGGAGCGCTCAAGTCGACGTCGTGACCGCCAGGGCTCTGGCTCCGCTCGAGGTTGTGGTTGAGTACGCTGCCCCGCTGCTCCTCGTCGGCGGCTCGCTTGCAGCCTGGCGCGGGCAACGCGACCCAGCCGCCGAGTCGGCTGCGACAAAAGCCGCGCAAATCGTGGGAATACAGCCGGGCGAGATCCGACCCGTCAAGCCGTATCCGGCCGCCAGAAACAGATACCTGCACCTGATGTCGAAGGTTATGGAAACCCCGGATCGGTTTCCACGGCGACCCGGCATCGCGCTCAAGCGCCCCCTCGGGTCTGAAGCCACCTCATCTGACCGCTGACGGCGGTAGCTTGCTGTGTCGATGGGGACCGTCTACGCGATCGCAAACCAGAAGGGCGGCGTCGGCAAGACGACGACTGCCGTCAACCTCGCCGCGTGCGTCGCCGAGGCCGGCTACGAGGCGCTGCTCGTCGACATCGACCCGCAGTCCAACGCGACGATCGGGCTCGGGATCGGCAAGGATCGCTCGGCGACGGTCTATGACGTGCTGCTCGGCGATGCTGCGATGGCAGACGTGCTCGTTCCGACCTCGATCGAGCACCTGTCGCTTGCACCCGCGGGGCCTGACCTGGCCGGCGCAACGGTCGAGCTACCGCGGATGGCGGGTTCGGAGATGCGGCTGCGCGACGCGCTCGCGGATGTGCGCGACCGCTTTCAGTTCACGCTGCTCGACTGCCCGCCGTCGCTCGGTCCGCTGACGGTCAACGCGCTCGTCGCGGCTGACCGCGTGATCGTCCCGGTGCAGGCCGAGTACTTCGCGCTCGAGGGCCTCGCGGGCCTGCTCGACACGCTCTCGCTGGTGCGGCGCGAGCTCAACCCACGGCTCACCGTTGCGGGGATGCTGCTGACGATGCATGACGGCCGCACGCGGCTTGCGCAGGAGGTCGAGCGTGAGATCCGCGAGCATTTCCCCGAACTGGTGTTCGACACGGTCATACCCCGCAACGTGCGGGTTGGCGAGGCGCCCAGCTTCGGCAAGCCCGTTATTCATCACGACCCGCACTGCGCGGGCGCAGACGCGTACTTCGAGCTTGCAAAGGAGGTGGCCGCTCGTGGCTGAGCGACAGAACGGAATGGGTCGCGGTCTGGCGGCGATCCTCTCGGTAGCGCCCAAGGACCACCTCGAAGAGCTCCGCCAGGTGCCGCTCGACATGATCGACCCGAGCCCGCACCAGCCTCGCCGCACGTTCGACGAGGAGCCGCTGATAGCACTTGCGGAGTCAATCAAATTGCGAGGAGTGCTCCAGCCCGTGCTGGTGCGCCCACTTCCTGGCGGCCGCTACGAGCTGATCGCCGGCGAGCGGCGATGGCGCGCGGCCCAGGTCGCCGAGCACGAAACGATCCCGGCGATCGTTCGCCGCCACGACGACTCCGCCTCGCTCGAGATGGCGCTGATCGAGAACATGGCCCGCGAGGACCTCAACCCGGTCGAGGAAGCGCGCGCCTGTGCCGCACTCGTCGAGGAGCTGGGTCTGACGCGCGAGGACGTGGGTTTGCGCGTCGGCCGCAGCCGCGTCGCTGTGTCGAACCTGATCCGCCTGCTCGATCTACCCGACGAGGTGCTTGAGCTGATCGAGCGCGGCGACCTCACCGAAGGCCACGGGCGGGCGCTGCTGCTCACCGACGACCACGCCGAACGCCGCAGCCTGGCCCGTGACGCCGCGGCTGGCCACTGGTCCGTGCGCGAGCTCGAGTCGCGAGCTCGCCAGGCGGGCAGCGCCAGCGCGCAGCCAAAGCGCAGGACCCGGACCCGCCGATCGGTCCATCCCGACCAGCAGGCCGCGATCGACCAGATCACCGACACGCTCGGCACGGCGCTCGGCCGCGACCTCGAGGTGATGCCGAGCAAGGGCAACGGCTACCGCGTCGAGCTGCGCTTCGACTCGCTCGACGACGCGCTCGAGCTGGCGCTCGCGCTACGCCCGCGCGCGGCCGCCTGAGGCCCGCCGCTGCGCACGTTCCGGTCCCCGCGACCCCGTTAGAATCGGCCCAGCCGGGCGATTAGCTCAGTCGGTTAGAGCGCTTCTCTGATAAGGAAGAGGTCCCAGGTTCGAGTCCTGGATCGCCCACTGCGCTGAGGCTGCCTCAGTGGGCGCGGGTCGACTTGCCGACGGCGATTCTCCCGTAGCCGTCAGCGGCTACGCACAGGGTCATCGACGGACACGACGCGGTCGTCAGGCCATAGGCGTCGACGTTAGACCGGCTCCACGACGAGCGACCGCGGTCGGGGCGCGCTGAAGTGAACGCGGTTCCGAATGGGTCGAATGCGATGCAGCGGCCGTGGGGCGAGCAGTTCACCGAGACGCTGACGCCGGGGTTGACGTTGGCGCGAGGGTCGATGTTGGCGACCTTCCACGTCGACGCGGCGCCGGCTGGGTTCGTGGAAGTGGCCACGCTCCCGGTGTTCTCAGAGCCGACGCACAGCGTCGCCGAGCGACAGGTCACACCGAACACTTCAACGTCCGGAGCGAAGTCGGTCACGTGCCACGCGGCGGGGTTGGCGCTGGGGTCGCGTGACGTCGTGATGCCCGCCGATTGATCCACCTTTACGCACAGCGACACAGACGGACAGGTGATGTACCCGAATGCAGGTGAGTCGTCGACCGGGGTCAAATTCCACCTGTAGGTACCCGACGCTGGGTCGGTCGACGCGATCACGTTGCCGTTACTGTCACTGGCAGCACAAAACGATGTGGAGGGGCACGAAACGCTCTGCAGATCCGGGTCACAATCATCGCCGGGGCCGTACTTGCCACACTCAGCTCCAAGAGCGGTGTCGGCCTGGGCAGCCACCCATGCACTGGCGCCGCCGGTCGGGTCTGTCGAGCTCGCGACATAGCCGTTGGCCTCGGTGACAACGCACAGCGACGGTGATGCGCACGAGATCGCGGAAGGTGTGTTGGCGGCGTCGACGCGCGTGCTGACCCACGCTCGCGCGCCGCCGGCGGGATCGCGCGAGGCGAGAACGTTGCCGTCGCCGTCAAGCCCGAAACAGAGCGGCCCAGGCACGCAAGCCAGGGAGCTGATCCCGGCGTCGTCGAGATGAAAGACCCTCCACGCCGACCGACGGGCGGCAGGAGCGTTGGAGGCCACGATGTTCCCAGCATCGTCATTGCCGACACACAAGGACACCGTCGGGCAGGACAGGCGGGCGATCGGATGAAAGCCTTGCTGGAGGTCGTGACGCCTCCAGGCGCCCGCGCCGCCGGTCGGGTCGGCCGAGGTCAGTGCGTTGCCGGCCCCGTCCACCGCTACACACCGCTGCGCGGATGGGCACGAGGCCCCAATGAGGCCAAACTGCAGGGCGGCGGCGCCATCGACCGCGCTCGCGCTCCAAGCCGCCGGACCACTGGTCGGCCGCGTCGAGGCGATCACGTCCCCGACGGAATCCAGCGCCAGGCACATTGACTTCGACCGGCACGCCACCCCGGTCAACAGCCGCGGTGCCACTTCCACCTGTGAGGCGACCCAGGCGCGAGCGCCGCCGCCAGGATTGGTCGAGGTCACCACGTTGACGCCTGAAGCCAGCACACAGAAAGAGGCCGACGGGCAAGATACTCCGCCTGCCGCACCCGGCGGCGCGATGGGGACGAAAAAGCCCGCGGCGTCGAACCGAGCAAACCGCCAGGTCGGCCGCGCCGCGGCCGGGTCGCGCGAGGTGGCCACGCCGCCGACAGGAGCAAGTGCCACACAGAGCCGTGTCGACGGACACGACACGGCCACCAGCGAAGGCTCGAAGGGCGCCGCCCCGGGCCCCGCGCCCTCATCGAAGCGTTTCACACGCCACGCCGCGGCCCCGCGCTCGGGGCTGTGCGTAGTCAGGACCCCGCCGGCGTTGTCAACCGCGACACACAGCGACCGAGATGCGCATGAGACACCATTCAGGGCATGGCCGCTGTCGACTCGCCGGGTCCGCCAGCGCGGCGCGCGGCCGGCCGGCGCAGTGGAGGTGAAAACGTCGCCGGCGGTATCGACCGCCACACACAGAGACGCCGACGGACACGACACCCCCGCGAGCTCGCCGACACCCGAGTCGGTATGACCCGGGTTGACATCCACCGTCTTCCACGTAGACCCCCGCGCGAACGGGTTGCGCGAGGAGGTGATCCGTCCACCACTCCCGACAGCCACGCACAACCTCGCCGAAGGGCAGGACACTGAGGCGAACGAGAACGACGCGGTGAAGGGCGCGTGCTGATCGACCGGCACGGGCGCGGACCACGTCAGCCTTGCCGACGCCAGTGCCGACCCGCCCGCTGCGAACACACCCGCAAACGCCGCGACGAACGACACGATCAACTGCACCGGCCCGACTCTGGTCAGGTCCATATGCGCTTAAACGACACCGAGGAACAACAGTTGCGCATGCCGGGCCTCGCTCCCACGAGGCCCGGCACACGCACACATCGTCGCGGATCACGAAGCTGGCCGTCGATCTTCACGACCCAAACCGCAAGGGCGCGCCAGACTGTCGTAGGTGAACCCAGCGCCCTCCTTCTGGATCTGCGCGACGTGCGGGGTCGAACACGCCGAGGCGATCGACGTATGCGCGATCTGCGACGACGATCGCCAATGGGTACCCGCCGCCGGCCAGCGGTGGACGACGCTCGAGCAGCTCGCCGGCGAGGGTCGCCGGACGAAGCTGGCCGAGCTCGAGCCTGACCTCTACGGGATCACGGTCGAGCCGCAGGTCGGGATCGGCCAGACCACGCACCTAGTCCGCACTGCCGCCGGAGGTCTGCTGTGGGACCCGGTCGGCTACGTCGATGACGACGTGGTCGGTCGCGTAAAGGAGCTCGGTGATGTGCTCGCGATCACGTCGAGTCACCCGCACATGTTTGGTGCCCAGGTGGAGTGGAGCAGGGCGCTCGATGGCGTCCCGGTGCTCGTCTCAGAAGCCGACGCGCAGTGGATCGCGCGGCCCGACGGCGCGATCGAGATGTGGAGCGGGCGCCACGAGATCGGACCCGGGCTGACGCTTCACCAGTTCGGCGGCCATTTCACGGGCAGTGCGGTCGTGCACTGGGCCGCGGGCGCCGGCGGCCAGGGCGTCCTGCTCGCGTCGGACACGATCCAGACCAACCCCGACCGCAAGAGCGTGACGTTCATGCGCAGCTATCCGAACCGGATCCCGCTCTCGCCGACGGTGGTGCAGCGCCTCGCAAACGCAGTCGGACCATTCGCGTTTGACCGGCTTTATGACAACTTCGGGCGCACGATCGACGCGGACGCCAAACGCGTGGTGCAGCGCTCCGCGGATCGCTACATCGGCTGGACTCGCGGGGAGTTCGACGACCTCACCTGAGCTACCCGCCCCCGCTAACCCCGGGGTCGGCGCCTGCGTGAGCTAAGGGTTGCGGGCCCTAAATCCAGGGGCGCGCACCGATTGTCAGGTCCGCAGGGCGGTGGTGTCATCGCTGCATGCGGATCACCCACCGGATAGCAGCACTCACGATCGCCGTCGTACTTCCCCTGGCCGCGGCGACGTCTGCGTCCGCCGCCGGATGGCTGACGGGGCCGCCAGTGTCTGCCTCCGGCGACGACGTGCTGACGCCGCTGACCGCAGTGACGCCGAGCGGCGAGCGAATCGTCGCGTGGGAGCGGCTTGACCCGACCACCGGCAACCGCTTCGGCCTCGCTGTGCGGGTCGCACAACCCGGGGCCGACCCAGGTCCGGTGCAGCTGATCTCCGACCCGGACGAGGAGGATCCGTCGCTGACGGTCGGCACTGACGGCACGGTCGCGCTCGTTTGGGCATCAGACCGGACGCTTCATATCGCGACGCGGGCCCCGGGCCAGCAGGCGTTCGCCGAGGTGCCGCCGTTCCCGCTCGGCGGATCCCCAGAGGACGTCCCGAAAGTCGCGATGCGCGGCGGCGACGTGTACGTCACGCTCTCCACACGCACGGACGTCGGCACCGTCGAGGTCAGCGCGATCCAGGCAGCATGGCTTCCAGCTCGCGGCGGCGCGATCCTGCCGCTGCCAGGAACCGGTCAGGGCAACGTGATCGCGCGGGCTAGCTTCGATGAGTCGACGCAGCCCGACCACGTTGTCGCGGAGCCCACGATCGTGCTCAGCGGCGACGCCATCAATGTCGCATGGGAGGACATGCAGGACGCGGCGGCGGCCAACGATCCGGGCCTCACCAAGCTTCAGCGCGCGGTCGGGCGGATCGACACCGCGACGATTGGGGATCCGGTGACGGTCGACACGATCACCGACCCGACCTTCTTCAGGGCTCCCGATGTCGGCCCGGTCGTCGTCGCCGGTGCCGGACACGTGGACGTCGTCTACACCACCCCAGCGGGCCGCATCGCCTACCAGGACGTGAGTGCAGCGAACCCGATCCAGACCGTGACTCCGGACGGAGGCGGCTTCAACACGCAGGCGGCGATCGACCCCGCCGGTTCGCTTGTGCTCGCGTGGCAGCGCTTCACGGCGCCCGCCGGCGTCGAGGCAGTGTTCTCCGCGATCGCGCCCGCTGGCGCTCCGGTCCAGCCGATCGTGCGGCTGACGCCGCCGAACTCCAACGAGCGCCTCGATGAGCTCGTTGCCGGTCCCGACGGCAGCGCGCTTGCGCTGATCGACCGCGCCGTCTCCTTCAGCGGCGATAGCGTGACATCCAGGGTGCAGGCGAGCGTCCGTCCGGCGGGTGGCTCGTTCGGCGCGCTCGAGGAGATCTCTGGCCCGCAGGACCGGACCGGCGAGGACGCCGACTTCGACGTCGCCTCGGCTGCGATCGGGACCAGCGGTCAGGCGGTCGTCGGCTGGACCGCAAACGACCGGTCCGGCACCTCGAGCGAGCGCGTGTTCGTCAGCACACGCGACGCCACCGCGCCGGCGATCGCAGCGGTGTCGGTGCCGGCGCAGGTCGGCGTCCAGACCCCCGTGGCGATGACCGCCACCGCCGTCGACTCGCAGTCCGTGGCCACGGTGAGCTGGGACTTCGGAGACGGGTCGCAGGCCGACGGCAACGCGGTCAGCCATGCCTACGGCGCGCCCGGCGTGTACCTGGTCACGGTCACCGCGACCGACGCGTCGGGCAACAGTGCCAGCCAGGCGCGGGCGATTGCGGTCGTGTCGCCCGACACCTCAGATCACACCGCGCCCGTGATCTCAACGCTCACGTCGTCGCACCCCCGCTTCCGCGTCGCCGCGACCAACGCCACGCAGATCGCGCGCAAGCACAAGCGGACGCCCGCCGGCACCATCTTCACGCTGCGCATCAGCGAGCGATCGACGCTCGTGCTTTCGTTCAGCGGGCGCGCCGGCCGGCGTCGGTCACTCGTCACCCCGCCGCCGCTGGTTCGTACTGCTCGCGGGCCCGGATCGGTCTCGCTCGCCTTCAGTGGCCGGATCGCCGGCGTCAGGCTCGCGCCCGGCTCGTACCGGATGTCAGTCGTCGCGATCGACCCCGCCGGCAACCGCTCTCGTCCCGCAACTGTTGCGTTCTCGGTCGTCTCGAGGTGATTCGCATGCACCGCACACTGATCCGGCTGCTGACGACGGGCGCACTGCTCGCCATCCCATCGGCCGCGCACGCCGGGGGCTGGGTGACGAGCGCGCCGCTGTCGCCGCCCGACCGCGTCGCAACCTTCCCGCAGGTCACCGTGACGCCGAGCGGCGAGCGCGTGATCGCGTGGGTGCAGGACCAGATGGACGGGTTCACGAGCGAGAACGTCTCGACCAGGGTCGCGCCGATCGGCGGCGACTTTGGCCCCACCCAGACGATCGCGGGCAGCCCCACCGACCTTCAGATGGCGACCGCCGGCGACGGCACGGTCGCGATCGCGTGGGTCGACTTCTCCTCGCAGACCGTGCACGTGGCCCGCCTGGCGCCCGGGCAGACCTCGTTCGTCGAGGCCACGCCATTCGTAGCGCCGGGCGGCGAGACGCCGTTTGCGCTCGACATCGCCTGGAGCGGCTCGGACTTGTATGTCGCCGCTGACTCGCGTGTGTTCACCGGCACGCAGCCGGGCAGCGTCTGGGCACTGAAGCTCGCCGCGGCCAGCAATGCGCTCACCGTGGTGCCCGGCCCGGTCGCCTCCGGCGCGCTCGAGCACGCAGACAACGTGAGGGGGCAGGCCCAGGTGTTCTTCGGCAATCCCGTGATCGCCGCCGAGCCCGACCACGTCGTCGTCGGCTGGACGAGGGAGAGTGAGGATGCCGACGATCAGCACGGACAGGCGGCGGTCCACTACGCGCTACGCAACGGCCCCGCGTTCACGGCGCCGTTCACCGCTGACACAGAGACGAGCACCGGCTCATTCCCACCGAACATGCGCCCGTCGGTGGCCGCTGGAGGCGGTCACGCCTACGTGCTGTGGACCCGCGATCAGGGCACGAACATCTTCTTCCAGGACCTCGGCAACCCTGTGACGCATGCGATCGCGAGCGGGGGTGCGTTCGGCGTCGACGATCTGAGATCGGCTGCCGACTCCTCGGGCGCGGTGACGGCGGTGTGGACCACCGTGCCGCCAAACCAACGCAACGACTCCGTGTTCTCGGCCGTCGTAGCGGCTGGCGCCATCTCCGGTCAGGGCAGCCCGATCACACCGATCGGGATCGATCGCGAGATCGGCGACATCGCCGTCGCCTCCGACGGAAGCTCGCTCGTGCTGCCGGTCAACGAGCCCAGCGGCGAGGCGTCGGTCGAGGTGGAGGCTGCATTGCGGCCCGCCGGCGGGGCGTTCGGCGCGGTCGAGCCGGTTTCGGGTCTGCGCGACGACCACCCGAACGCGATCTTCGAACACCCGCCGTCCGCATTCATCGCACCCGGCGGACGAGCGCTGGCGCTGTGGAGCGCCGCCGATCAGACCGGCAGCCCGAACCTCCGCCTGCAGCTCTCGGAGTTCGACGCGACGGCGCCAACGCTCAACGCGATTGCGGTGCCCGCGGCCGCGATCACGGGACAGTCGATCGCCGTCTCGGCGAGCGCATCCGACCTGCTGTCGACGCCGACGGTGAGCTGGTCCTTCGGCGACGGCTCACGCGCGACCGGCGCCACGGTCACGCACGAGTTCGGTAGCGCCGGCGCGATGACGGTGACCGTCACCGCCCGCGACTCGGTCGGCAATCAGACCAGCCAGACCCGCGTGATCGCCGTCAGCCGTCCGCCCACGACCACGCCGCCGCCGGACACTACGCCGCCCGTGCTCTCCGGGCTGACGGCCTCCAACCGCAAGTTCCGCATCGCTCGCAGCGCTACGGCCGTGATCGCGACCGCCGGCAGGACGCGGGCCAAGGCTTCTGCATCGGGCACGGTGCTGCGCATCGGTGTGAGCGAGCGAGCGACGCTCATCGTCACCTTCACGCGACACGGCCACCGCCAGCCCGCAGGCACGCTCGTCCGTTTCGGCGCTGGACCCGGCGCGACGCCGATTCGCTTCAGCGGCCGGATCGGCCCGACGGCACTTGCGCCCGGCTCCTACGTCGCGACGCTCGTCGCGATCGACGGCTCGGGCAATCGCTCGCGGCCGGCCGGGATCGCGTTGACCGTGGTCAAGCGCTGACGCGCTACTCGGCTACGTACTCGTCGAGCGCCAGCGTGTTCCCGTCGGGATCGCGCAGCCACGCAAGCTTCGACGGGCCGTTCTCCATGATGTGGTTGACCATCCCGCCGTAGTCCTCGAACACGACGCCCCGGCCCTCGAGCTCGGAGATCACGCCCTCGATCCCGGTGACTCTGAACGCCGCGACCGTGTGCTCGGGCTTGACGCCCTCGGGGCGGTAGTAGATCTGCAGGAGTGTCCCGCCACCGGCTTCGAAGATCAGCGGACCGTCGCCAGACCGGAGCTTGAGACCGAGCTTGTTCTCATAGAAGTCGCGTGACTTGTCGAGGTCCGTGCTCGGCAGGACCGCTGCAAGTGGTGAGTCGGCAAGCATCATCCCTCCCCATCGTCGACGAGCGCGCGCAATCCGCAGAAGCGGCTTATACATCACCGGGGGCGGATGACGGCCGTTGTTGCCGCGAACGGGCACAAACTGCGGCCAGGGCGTGACAGTACCTCTGAGTCACCAGGAGCAAACCCGGGTACCACCGCCTTCGTGCCCGGAAGTTCGGCGACGATTCAGCAGCTGGCACGCGATGCGGCCCGGCTCGACGATGCGGAGACGGCACTGCGGGCGCTCAGTGCGCTGCGACTCCAGCTCGATGAGCTGGAGCCCGAGCTCGTCGCGCGGGCGCTGCAGACCGGAGCGACATGGAGCGACATCGCCCGTGCGCTTGGCGTCAGCAAGCAGGCGGCGCACCGCAAGCACCGCGGGCTCGCACAGAACCTGCAGCTGCGCTCGCCTGCCGGTGGGCCGAAGGTGCTCGTCACGGCCGAGGCGCGCCAGTGCGTGCGCCATGCGCGTGATGAGGCCAAGCAGCTCGGCCAGCCGGCGATCGGGACCGAGCACATCCTGCTGGGCATCCTGCGCTGCAAGCAGAGCGAGGCCGTCAGGGTGCTTGGCGTGCTCGGCGTCACCCACGAGGCCGCGAGGACCTGCGTGCAGCCGACGATGCCCGGCGCGACGCCGCAGACATCGGTCGTGGGGAACGGCGAGCGCGAGCCGGTCACGCCGCAGGCGCGGCGGATCCTCGAAGCATCGCTGCGCGAAGCCGTCAAGCGAAACGAGAGCTATATCGGTGTTGAGCACATACTCTTGGCGTTGTTGGCCGACTCACGCAACGGCGCCGTGCAGACACTGGAAGCCCTCAAGACCACACCGAAGGCAGTCCGACGCCAGCTCGAGAGCGAATGGGGAGCGATCAGCCTCGCGTCACGGACCGCCGAGTGGCCTCAGACCCAGACCTAGTCATCGCGCTCGAGGGGCCGGAGGTTCTCGACGAGCTGCGCCCGCTGTGGCTCGAGTTGCACCACCACCATCAGACAGTCGCGCCCGAGCTGGCCCCGTTCGCCGACGACGCGACGTCGTGGATCGCGCGGCGGGAGAGCTATGAGCGGTGGCTGGTCCTTCCGGAGTCATTCGTCGTCGTCGCGCGCAGCGACGGCGTGCCGGTCGGGTACGCGATGGTCCGCGTCGAGGAGACCGACAACGAATGGTTCGACACATGGGTGGTCGGGCGCATGCTCGCTGAGCTCGAGACGTTTGTCCTCGCGCCGCAGAAACGCGGCCAGGGGGTTGGCAACGCGATGCTCGACCGGGTCGAGTCCGAGCTCGAGGCACGCGGCGTGAGCGACGTCGTGATCGCCCACATCGCGGGCAACGACGCGGCGCGACGGCTCTACGAGCGGCGCGGCTATCGGCCGGCGATGGTGATGATGACGCGCTTTGGCGCGCGCACCGACTGAGCCTCACCGGACCGAATAGAGTGCGGCCATGTCCGCTGATCGAATCCTGACCACGCACGCGGGCAGCCTCCCGCGTCCTGATGATCTCGCCGACATGATCTGGGCGCGGATGGATGGGCAGGAGGTCGATGAGGTTGCGTTGGAGGCCCGGATCGATTCGGCCGTGACCGAGATCGTCGCCAGGCAGCGCGAAGCTGGGATCGACATCGTCAGCGACGGCGAGATGAGCAAGACCGGGTTCAGCACGTACGTCAACGAGCGTTTCTCGGGCTTTGATGGCCGGTCGGAGTTTCAGGCCGACGACGTGGCTGAGTTCCCCGATCTGGCGATGCGGTTGTTCAACACGCCGGCGATGGCCCACCTCGTGTTCGCCAACTGCGTCGGTCCGGCAGAGTTCAAGGACAAGGGGGCAGTCAACCGCGACGTGGAGCGGCTGTTAGGTGCACTGGACGGTGCGGACCCCTCGACGGCGTTCATCGGCGCGATCAGCCCGGGTCAGATCGCGTTCAACTATCCCGACCAGCACTACGGTTCCCACGAGACATACCTCGCGGCGCTCGCGGACGCGCTGTCCTTCGAGTATCAGACGATCACCGACGCGGGCTTCAACCTCCAGATCGATTCGCCTGATTTGGCGATGGCGGCTCATTGCCGGTCGGTGGGCAGCAGTGTCGGTGATTGGCATAAGCATCTGCCGTTGGCGGTTGAGGCCTTGAACGCCGGGCTTGACGGGATCGCTGCCGAACAGATCCGCCTGCACGTGTGCTGGGGCAACTACGGTGGCCCGCACCACAAGGATGTGCCGTTGGCAGAGATCATCGGCGAGGTGCTCAAGGTCAACGCCGGGACGATCTATGTCGAGGGCGCAAACCCACAGCACGCGCACGAGTGGCGGGTGTTTGAGGACGTCAAGATCCCCGATGACACGCGCGTGATCCTGGGTGTGATCGATGTCAAGTCAAACCACGTCGAGCACCCGCGCGTGGTTGCTGACCGGCTTGTGCAGCTGGGAAAGATCATCGGCAAGGACCGCTTGCTGGCCGGGACCGACTGCGGCTTTGACACGTTTATCCGCTTCTCGCTCGTCGACCCCGGCGTCGCCTGGCTCAAGCTCAAGTCGCTCGCAGACGGCGCCGAGATCGCATCTGCCGAGCTCTGACGGCGAGTTACTCGCCCGCCTGTATCCAGGCGAGCACCGCGAGCACGCGGCGGTGGTCCTTGCCGGTCGCCGGCAGGTCCAGCTTCCAGAAGATGTTCGAGACGTGCTTCTCGACGGCGCGCTCGGTGACCACCATCTGCTCGGCGATCGAGTTGTTCGAGCGGCCCTCGGCCATCATCGACAGGACCTCGCGCTCGCGCGGGGTCAGCAGCTCGAGCCGGCCCTGGCGATCGGGGCGTCCGAGCAGCCTCGCGACCGCCTCAGGGTCCAGTGCGGTGCCGCCGTCGGCGACCCGGCGCACCGCGTCCACGAACTGCTTGGGGTCGGCGACGCGGTCCTTGAGCAGATAGCCGACGCCGCCCTCACCGCCGGTCAGCAGCTCGCGCGCGTAGGTCTGCTCGACGTACTGGGAGAGGATCAGGATCGGCAGCCCGGGGACCTGACGCCGCGCCTCGATCGCGGCGCGGATGCCCTCGTCGGTGAAGCTCGGCGGCAGCCGCACGTCGACGACGCAGACGTCCGGGCGCTCGCGCTTGACCGCGGCCAGGAATGCGCCCGCGCTGTCGACCGAGGCGGCGACCTCGAACCCGTGGCTGCCGAGCAATCGCTCGAGCCCGTCGCGCACGAGCGCGTGGTCTTCGCAGATGATCACTCGCACGGGATCTCGGCTCGCACGACCGTCGGGCCCCCGGGAGGGCTGATCACGTCGAGCTTGCCGTCGAGTGCGCGGACTCGCTTCTGCAGGCCGGCGAGCCCGGAACCGTTGGGGTTGGCGCCGCCACGTCCGTCGTCGACGACGGTCGCTGCCAGGGCCGTGTCGGTGCGCTCGATCGAGACGCGTGCGCTTGCCGCCTCGCTGTGCTTGGCGGCGTTCGTCAGCGCCTCGGCGACGACGAAGTAGGTGGCGGTCTGCACCGGCTCCGGCGTGTGCTCGATGCTCCCCGTGTACGTCACCGTGACCGGTACGCGCGAGCGGTGGGCGAGGTCGTCGATCGCGGTACCGAGCCCGCGGTCCTGCAACAGCGCGGGGCGCAGTCCGCGCGACAGGTCGCGCAGCTCGCCGAGCGCGTTGAGCGCTTGGTCACGCGCCTTGCGGACCGTCTCGCGCGCCGCCTCGGGGTCGGTTGAGAGCTCCTCCTCGGCCATCCCGAGCTCCATCGCGAGCGCCACCAGCCGCGCCTGCGCGCCGTCGTGCAGGTCGCGCTCGATCCGCTCGAGCTGCTCGTTGGCAGCCTCGACTGCGCCGGCGCGGGTGCTCGACAGCTCACGCACGCGAGCGTTCAGTCGCTGACGCTCGGATGGGGCGAGGATGAATGCCGCGAAAGCGGCGTGGCCAGACGCCAGGCCGCGGTTGAGCAGCACCGCCAGCGGCAGCAGCAGGAGCCCGATCGCCGTCGTCAGGAACGCCAGGCCGGTGGACGTGACCGTGTAGATGCCGAGGTTCAGCGTGCCGTATTGGGTGTGGGGATCGGGGATCGCCCACCACCACAGAGGCATCACGACGTACGAGAGGACCACGACCATCACCGCGACGCCGACCGTCGCCATCACGAATCCGACGATCGAGTTGAGGATCATCCAGCCGAAGTCCTTCCACGTCTGCGGGTCGGTCGTGACCGCGCGCAACCGCGCGCCGAAGCCGGGTGCTCCGGGCGCCCTGTAGACGCCCGGGATCGGCTTGCGGCGCAGCCAGCCGGAAAGCCGGCGGTCGATCGTCGCCATCCCGCGGAACGCGTATGCGGTCCCGACCCAGACGACGACACCGACGATCAGGATCAACAGCGAGAGCGTCAGCGAGACGCCTGTGACCCAGACGACGAACTCGACGATGCTCAGGCAGAAGACCGCGAGCAGGTAGACGAAGTCGCGGGCCGCGCCGGCCAGCAGGGACAGGACCGGCCGTGAGCGTGCGGTTGATCCGGCGGCGGACATATAGATCGTGTCGGCGTCGTTCATGGCCATGATGATCGATCCCACGATCGCACGCCGGAATACGGACTGCGCGTGTCGGGGGGTGTGGCTACCCGCACCATCGCTCGGACGGAATTCCACCCGCCACGACGCCAGCGAGCCGTATCGGCAAAGGCGCCGTCCGTTGGGAGTCTGCCTGCGTGGCTCAAATCGGTCTTCGAGGAGGAAGAGCAATGCAACGCAGGAACCTCACGGCGCGCGCGGCAACGTGGAGCGCCAAGCACCGTCGTATCGCAATCGTCGGCTGGATGGCGTTCGTGCTGTCGGCGATCGTGCTCGGAAGCGCAATCGGCACCAAGCACATCTCCACCGACAACCAGGGCGTCGGTGACTCCGCGCGCGCGGACCGGATCGTCAACGCGAAGTTCCCGCAGTACGCGGGCGAGCAGGTCTTGATCCAGAGCAACAAGCTGACCGTGCGAGATCCCGCGTTCCAAGCGGCCGTGCGTGATGTGGTCAAGCGCGTCTCTGCGACCGGGACCGTTCAGAACGTCCGCTCGCCGCTGGTCGCCGCCAACCACGGCGAAATCTCCCGCGACGGCCACTCGGCGCTGGTCAGCTTCCAGATCGCGGGTGACCAGTCGCACGCCGACGACAAGGTCGCGCCGTCGCTTGCGGCGACCGCGGCCGCGCAGCGTTCCCACCCAAGCCTGCGGATCGAGCAGGCCGGCGACGCGAGCGCCGACAAGGCACTCAACAAGAGCTTCGACGACGACTTCGCCAAGGCTCGCACGCTGTCGCTGCCGATCACACTGCTGATCCTGATCTTCGCCTTCGGCGCGCTCGTCGCCGCCGGGATCCCGGCGCTCCTGGCGATCACCGGTGTCGGCGCGACGCTCGGACTGGTGGCGGTCGTCAGCCATTTCGCGCCCGTCGACCCGGCGGTGTCCGAGGTCGTGCTGCTGATCGGGATGGCCGTCGGGGTCGACTACTCGCTGTTCTACATGCGCCGCGAGCGCGAAGAGCGAGCTGCCGGTCGCGACGAGCAGGCCGCACTCGAGGCCGCCGCCGCGACCTCCGGCCGTTCGATCCTGATCTCGGGGTTGACCGTGATGGCGGCGATGGCCGGGATGTACCTCGCCGGCAACAAGACGTTCGCCTCGATGGCGACCGGCACGATCCTGGTCGTCGCAGTGGCGGTGCTCGGCTCGCTGACGGTGCTGCCGGCGCTGCTGTCCAAGCTCGGCGACAAGGTGATGAAGGGCGGCCTGCCGTTCGTCGCGCGCCGTCGCGAGCGCGGCGGCGAGGCGAGAATCTGGGGCGCGATCGTCGACCGCGTGCTGCGACACCCGGGAGTCGCGGCGCTGACGGCCGGTGGAATCGTCGTCGCGCTGTCGATCCCCGCACTCGGGATCCACACCTCCGACCCGGGCCTCCAAGGCCTGCCGAGCGGCCTGCCGATCGTCAAGACGCTCAACCGGATGCAGGCGGCGTTCCCGGGCGGCTCGCAGCCCGCGCACGTGATCGTGCAGGCCAGTGACGTGACGTCTCCCAAGGTTCGGGCCGCGATCGGCGAGCTCGAGTCCCGGGCGCTCGCAACCGGCCAGATGCACGAGCCGTTCGACGTGCAGATCAGCCGCGACCGCACGGTCGCCGACGTCTCGATCCCGCTGAGCGGCAAGGGAACCGACAACACGTCCGACCGCGCGCTTGAGACCCTGCGTGGCCAGGTGATCCCGGCGACATTCGGCAAGGTCGCCGGCACCAGGGCGTTGGTCACCGGTGCGACCGCCGGGGCCAAGGACTTCAACGACTCGATGAAATCCCACGCGCCTTTGGTGTTCGGGTTCGTCCTCACGGTCACATTCCTGCTGCTGCTGATCACGTTCCGCTCGATCGTGATCCCGCTGACCGCGATCGTGCTGAACATGCTGTCGGTCGGCGCCGCGTATGGCGTTCTGACGCTCGTCTTCCAGCACAGCTGGGCGGAGGGCCTGCTCGGCTTCAAGTCGACCGGCGCGATCACGGCCTGGCTGCCGTTGTTCCTGTTCGTGATCCTGTTCGGACTGTCGATGGACTACCACGTGTTCATCCTCAGCCGGGTCCGAGAGGCTCACGACAAGGGCATGTCGACCTCGGACGCGGTGGCCCACGCAATCAAGACCACCGCGGGACCGGTCACGAGCGCGGCCGCCGTGATGGTCGCGGTGTTCGCGATCTTCGCGTCACTCGGCGCGCTGGAGTTCAAGCAGCTTGGCATCGGCCTCGCGGTGGCGATCCTGATCGACGCGACGCTGATCCGCGCGGTGCTGCTGCCCGCGGTGATGAAGCTGCTCGGCGACGCCAACTGGTACCTGCCCAAGCGGCTGAGCTGGTTGCCACGGCTCGAGCACGAGCCCGCGCACGCGTAGCGCGCGAGGCGAGCCACGGCCTGCGGGCGCCCGTTCGGAATCGGACGGGCGCCTGTCGGCTACCTGATCGAGTACTGGTAGATCGGGCCGTTCGGACCGTTGAAGCGCTCGAGCTCGAGCAGGTCCACGTGGTCGTGGCCCTGGTAGTTGTAGGTGAGCTTCACCCGGCGGAAATGACCGCTGCTGGGTGAGTAGGCGTTCACCTTCACGCGGTTACCGGTGAACCGCCCCTGAGCGCAGTTGGGCACGCAGTTGTCGATCCAGATCGTCCCGGTCGCGATGCCCTGGCGCTTGTTGTAGGTCGTCCACTTCAAGTGGCCCGGATGGTTGATGCCCGACCCGTCGCGCCCGCCGACGATCGCGCTTGCATCGCCGGTGTAGTCGATGATGCTCGGGCGCACGACAAACCGGCTCCCGGTCAGCACGCCGGGGAGCTTGGCGGCCGCGACGGCCGGCGCGACCAGCAGCAGCGTCGCGAACAGTGCAGTGAGGATGACTCGGCGCACGAGGCGCGATGGTACCGATCCGAAGCGCGGGTTTACGCCAGCCCGGCCTGCTGAATCGCCGTCGCAGCGTCCTGGTCGTTGCCGAGCTTGACGACGCTGAGCGCGGCCGGCGACAGGCTCGAAAGCGGCGGCAGTTGCGGGTTGGCGGCGATCCCCGGGCGTGCGGGGTACTCGAAGTCGTAGCTGTGGGCGAGGACCCGCTGCGCCACCGGTCCGACGAGGAACGCGGCGAATTGCTCGGCGAGCTGGCGATGCTTGCTGGTTGCCAGCACCGCGACGCCGGAGATGTTCTCGATCGAGCCGACGTTGTGGTGCGGGAAGTAATAGACCGCGCTGTGGGTGCTGTTGGCGCCGATCTCGGTGCGCAGGCGGTACCAGTAGTAGTGGTTGATCACTCCGGTCGCGACGCCGCCGCTGTTGACAGCGGCGACCACGGCCTCGTCGGTCTGGAACAGCTGTGCGTTGCGCTTGAGCCCGGCGAGCCACGTCTTGGCGACCGACGGGCCGTACTGGGCGAGCACGGCGCCGACCAGTGGCGGGAAGTCCGAGTCCGTCGGGGCGATCGCGATCTTGCCCTTCCAGGCGGGCTGCGCGAGGTCGAGCACGGAGTTCGGGAGGCTCGTCCTGGAGATCAGCTTCGGGCTGTACGCAAGCCCGCTGACGCGCAGCGCGACTGGTGCCCAGTCGCCGGTCGGTGGTTCGTTCGCGCGCGGCATCTGCGCGAGCGTCGACGCCGAGAGCTTCGAGAGCAGGTGGTGCTGGTCAAGCGTCTCGAGCTCGGGCGAGTTCTCGGTCAGGTAGACGTCGGCGGGCGAGGCGGGACCCTCTTGGAGGAGCTGGTCGGCGAGCACGACGCCGTCGTTGGTGCGCACCTTGACGTCGATCCCGGTCTGCTTTTCGAACGCCGACACGAGCGCTTCGGTGAGCTGCGGGTGCTGGCCGTTGTAGAGCACGATCGACCGCGGATCGCCTCCAGACGAGCCGCCGCAACCAGCCAGCAGCGCTCCGCACACGGCCGCGAGGAGCGCCGCGATGACGCAACGGCGGCCGATCATCGCGCGAACACCAGCCCGTGGGGGTCGGAGGCGTCGACGCGGGCGCCGGCCTCCGCGGGATACGTCATCACCGAGCCGCTGACCGACACATGCACGAGCTCGCCGACCCCGGGCAGCTCGCGCTCGAACGTCCTCGCGGCCAGCGTCGCGGCCCCCGAGCCCTCGAGCTCGAGCTTGAGGACCGTGTCGGGGCCGAAGCTCGTGCGGTCAACCACCCGCGCCCTCGCCGCGCCCGGATCGGCTCCGCCGTAAGCGCCAGGCGTGACGCGGATCTGCTCGGGCCGGATCATCACCTGCACGGCGCCACGCAGGCGCGGGTTGAGGACCTCGAGCCGGCCGAGCGCACAGCTGACGAGCTCGCCCTGGGCGTGTCCGGTGACGACGACCGCCTCGCCGACGAACCGCGCGACGTCGAGGTCGGCGGGCGTCCGGTAGAGCACCGACGGCGACGCCGTCTGGACGAGCTCGCCCGCGCGGAGAACCGCTACCTCGCGTCCCATCGACAGCGCCTCGGCCTGGTCGTGGGTGACCATCACCGCGGTCGCGCCTTCCTGCGAAAGCGCGTGCAGCACCGCTTCGCGGGTCTCGACCCGCAGCGCCGCGTCGAGTCCCGAGAACGGCTCGTCGAGCAGCACCAGCCGCGGGCGCGGCGCCAGCGCCCGAGCGAGCGCGACGCGACGCTGCTCGCCGCCCGACAGCTCGTGCGGCCGCCGGTCGATGTACTCGCGGCTCAGCCCGACCAGGTCAAGCACCTCGACGATCCGGGTCCCGCGCTTGCGCTCAGCGCGCGGGAGTCCGAAGCCGACGTTCTCGCCGACGCGCAGGTGCGGATACAGCGCACCCTCCTGCGCGACGTATCCGACTGCCCGCTTGTCCGGGGCGAGCGGCTTGCGCCCGGGGGCGACGACCGGCGTGCCCCCGATCGTCACGGTCCCGGCGTCTGGCTCGATGAAGCCGACGATCACTCGCAGCAGCGTCGTCTTGCCGCTGCCCGATGATCCAAGGATCGCGGTCAGCGTGCCGGCGGGAACCTCGAGGTCGACGTCGCGCAGCACCGCTCGGTCGCCGAACGCCTTGGCGATTCGGTCGCATTTCAGGTTCGCCACGTCACGCCCCCTCCATCGCTCGCACGCGGCCGAAGCGGCCCATCAACACGTAGGTGGAGGCCAGGCACAGGCCGACGAGCGCCGCGCCGAACGGCGCCGCGGCCGCGAACGCGACCGTCGAGCTGTTTGCCTGAAACTCGGTGCCGAGCGTCGTCGCGTCCGGCGGCAGCAGCTCCTGCGCCGTCGAGAGGTCACCGAGTACGAACGCGAACACGAGCACCGCCGCAGCCGCGAGGCCCGGCCTTGCAAGCGGCAGCGTCACGCGCCACAGCGCGCGCAGCGGGCCGGCGCCGAGCGCTCGCGCCGACTCCTCGAGCGCGGGCTCGATCTGCCCGAGCGTCGTGCGCATCGCGACCACCGCGAACGGCACAAACAGCATCGCGTCGGCGATCACCAGCAGCGCGAAGCTCCCATACAGCGGCTGCACGTAGCGGCTGGCGAAATATGCCAGCGCGGTCGCGGCGACGAGATCAGGGAGCGCGAATGACAGGTAGGTCGCGCGCTCGAGCGTCGTCGACAGCCGGCTGCGGTGGCGGACGACGAGCAGGGAGACGGGGAGCGCCAGGATCACCGCGACGACCGCAGCCGCCGCTCCGACCCAGACCGAGGTGACGGTCGCAGACCACAGATGGCCGACGCTCGCGCTCGCGGCCGACCGCGCCGCAGCCGTCCCCTCCGTCCACCAGCGGACCAGCTCGGCGAACGGGATTCCAATGCCAACTGCCGCGACCAGGGCAAACGCGGCCAGCACGACCGGCGTCCACCAACCGAGCCGCAACCGGACTGCGGGTCGCCGGGCACCTTGGCTGACGCGGGCGTAGTCGGCACTGCCGCGCAGGCGCACCTCTCCGGCGAGGATCAGCACGCACAGCAGGATCGAAAGTGTCGACAGCGCGGCGGCGCCGGACGCGCTGAAGCTGAGCTGGTACTGGGCCCAGACGTTGACGCTGAAGGTCTGGTACTTCAGGGCGACGAACGCGTCGAACTCCACCAGCGTGTCGAGCAGCACCAGCAACATGCCGCCGAGCAGTGCGGGGCGCAGCTGCGGGAGCACGACGCGAGAGAACGTCCGGCGGGCCGAGAGCCCCATTGATCTGGCCGACTCTTCGAGCGCCGGGTCGAGATTGCGCAGCGCCGCGGCGACCAGCAGGAACACGATCGGGTAGTACGAGAACGCGATGATCCCGGCCGCTCCGAGATAGCTGTTGAGCGAAGGGCTCAGCGCGACCCAGGCGTAGCTCGTGACGAACAGCGGCATCGTCAACGGCGCGACTACCAGCAGCGTCCAGATCCACCGCAACGGCAGTCGCGTGCGCTCGATGAACCACGCCGTAAACAGCCCGAGCACGCCGCTGACCGGGACCGCGAGCGCGGTCACGAGGCCTGTGTGCGTCAGCAGGGAGACGGCGTTGGTCGCCTTGATCGCGTCAAAGGCCGCCTTCGGGCCGCCCTGGAACGCCTGCACGAGCGCGATCACCACGGGCAGTACGACGATCACCACGGCGACGACGGCGGCGCCGACCAGCCCGGGCGAGATGCCGCCGCTCAGTATCCGCGAGCGCCTGAGTGGGCGTCCCGCGGCATGGCCTGGGGTGATGACTGCCGGGGTCGCCATAAGTCCGCTGTTATCGGTAAAAGACGCCGCGATTCAGGGAAAGCTTCCGTTGCGATCGCGTTCGATGTCGGCGACCGGATCGAGCTGGAAGAGATCGGCCACTGCCCGCAGCTCGACGTGCCGGTCGAGACCGCACAGCTGATCTTCGGGTTCACCGGTCCCTGACGCTCGTCAGTCGGGTGCCTTCAGCTGCTTCTTCATGACCTTGCCCATCGCGTTTCGGGGCAGCTCGTCGAGGTAGCGGACCTCGCGCGGACGCTTGTGCGGCGTCAACAGCCTCGCGACGTGGTCGATCACGTCCTGTTCGGGGGGTTGCGAGTCGCCCTCGGCGACGATCCACGCGACGACCCGCTCGCCGAGATCGTCGTCGGGCTCGCCCGTGACGGCCGCCTCGGCAATCGCCGGATGCTCGACCAGCGCGGTCTCGATCTCGCCCGCGCCGATCTTGAAGCCGCCGCTCTTGATCAGGTCGGTCGACTGGCGCCCGAGTAGGCGGATGTAGCCGTCGGGCTCGCGCGTCGCGACGTCGCCCGTCCGAAACCAGCCGTCGCTGAACGCCTCCGCCGTCGCGTCGGGCCGGTTGAGGTACTCGAGGAACAGGTTCGGTCCGCGGACCTGGATCTCGCCGACGGCCTCTCCGTCGGAGGCCTCGACGACGCTGCCGTCCTCTTCGACCAAGCGCAGATCGACGCCCTCGACCGGGGGGCCGACCGTGCCGGGCCTGCGATCGCCGTCAGCGCGCACCGAGCAGTTCATCAGCGTCTCGGTCATCCCGTAACGCTCGACCACCCGCTGGCCGCTCGCGCGCTCGATCCGCTCGTGGTCGGACGTCGACAGCGCCGCCGAGCCCGACACGAGCAGCCGGGCCTGCTTCAGCGCGTCGGCGACTGCGTCGTCGCGCTGCGCCGCGTCGGCGAGCCGGTGGTACATCGTGGGCACGCCGAACAGCATCGTCGCCGGTCCGGCGAGCTGCTCCACCACCGCAGAGATCGAGAACGAGCCGAGGTGGTGGACGGTGCCGCCCCGGCGCAGCGGCCCGAGTACGCCGAGCACGAGGCCGTGGACATGAAACAGCGGCAAGCCGTGGGTCAGCACGTCGTCTGCGGTCCATTCCCATGCCTGCGCGAGTGCGTCGAGGTTGGTCGCGATTGCGCGGCGAGGCAACAGAACGCCCTTCGGCGGCCCGGTCGTCCCCGACGTGTAGACGACGAGGGCCGGCGTCTCGGGATCGGGCTCGTCGGGTAGCGGAGCGTCGGCGCCACTGAACTCAACCTCGACGCGCTCGAGCACCTCGAGCGCAGGCGGCAGCTCGGCTCCAGCAGCGGCGAGCACGAGGCTCGGCTCGCTGTCGGAGACGATGTGGTCGAGTTCACGCTCGCCGGACTTCGGATTGATCGGCACGACCGGCACACCGGCGGCGAGGGCGCCGACGACCGCCACGCACGTCTCGAGCGCCGGCACCGCCCACACCGCGACCCGCGTCGCACCCTCCAGCCGCTGCGCGAGCACCGCCGCGGCGCCGCGCAACTCTCCATAGGTGAGCGCGCGGTCGCCGAAGCGGATCGCCTCGCGGTCCGCGGGTTGGTCGAGCGGGAGCAACGCCAGATCGGGCGCGGTGGTGTGGCTCATCGCGACGTCATTCTGGCGCAAGCTTTCGCCGTCCCTCGCGAGCCAGCGGCAGCAGCAGCAGTCCGATCACGAAGAAGATCGCGGTCAGCGACAGCGACTTGCCGAGGCCGATCGCGTCGTTCATCGCGCCGATCGCGAACGTCAACCCGGCCCCGACCAGCCGTCCAGTCGTGGTCACGAAGGCGAACCCTCCGGCGCGCGCCTCGGTCGGATAGACCTCGGGCAGCCACAACGAGAAGATCGCGAAATCCGCACCGCCGATCCCGAGCAGTACGAGCAGCACGAGGAACAACGTCAGATCGCCGGCCTGGAACGCCCACAGGAACACCAGCGGCAGTCCGACCGCCATGAACGACATCAGGACCGCAAGCGTGCGCTTGCGCCCGAAGCGATTGGCCATCCGCGGAACGAGCAGGCAGGTGACGAGCGTGAATCCGGCGATGATCGATCCGCCGATCGCGATCAGATACGGAGCCTTCAGCGAGATGTTGAGGTCGTCGTGCAGCGTCGTCAGCGCCGTCGGCACGAACAGCGTGCCGCCGTAGAGGCCGGTGATCACCGGCACCATGATCAGCGACAGCACGATCGTGTCGCGGCGATGCTCTGCGTTGAAGATCGTCCGCAACGAGTTGCGCATGCTGAGCTCCGGGCCGAGCCTGCGCTTGGCCTTCAGCCAGCGCTCGGGCTCCTGGGACTTGAAGCGGATGTAGAACAGCAGGAACGCCGGGATGATCCCGAGGAAGAACACGCCGCGCCAGCCGATCGGGCCGACGATGAACGGCACGATCGCCGCGGCGAGGATGAAGCCCGCGTACCAACCGCTGTGGAAGCGACCGGTCCACTTCGGGCGGTCCTCCTCTGAGAACGCCTCGGCGACGCCGGTGCCGCCAATGAACCACTCGGCGCCGAGTCCGAATCCGGCGACGAATCGCGCCGCCGCGAACTCGGGGATGTTCTGCGCCAGGCCCGAGGCGAGCGTCCCGATCGCGTACAGCGTGATCGCGATCCCGAGCGCCTTCAGCCGCCCGATCCGATCGGCCATCAGTCCCACGAGGAACGAGGCACCCCATCCCGCCAGGAAGATCGCAAAGAACGTCAGCCCCCAATGTGGGGTGTCCTTGGCCGAGACGCCGCTCGCCGGCAGGATCACCTTCAGCGCCGGAACGAGCACGAACGCGTAGATCGTCGTGTCGAAGCCGTCGAGCATCCAGCCGAAGTAACTGGCCCAGAAGATGTGCTTCTGGGCGGGCTGGGCGCCCGTTGTCTTTTTGGGCGCCTGGGCGCCGGGCGGTCTTACTACGCCGGCGCGTGTTCGAGCGCGCAATTGCTCGGTCGATGCCATCGTCTCTCCCTCCCGTTGGAGTCGATTGCTTGTGTGAGCCTGCCCACATTGCGCGATCAAGTAACGCGCTTCACCAGGTGCGACGGTTCCCTTGGTTGAGGTCGCAAGCCACTGGGTAGGAAATTGGCGTGCAGGGACTAATTCCAGACCCCGAGCGGGCCGCGAACACAGTGAGCGCTGATAGCTGATGCGCCCATTGCTGTTCGTCAACTGGCGGTCGGTACACAGGGGTTTCTGCGGCGTGATGTGGCTGATCGCGGTCGTCCTTGCGATCGTCGTGCTCGCGCATACAGCGCTGCCCGCCGACTCAGGGCACCACGCCGCGCACGTCGTCCACTAGTACGTCGCCGCGGCGACGTACTGCCCGCTCGCCTGCTGGCAATAGCATCTCCGGTCGATGACTGAGCAAGGGTTGCTGAGCGGCCTGTTCACGCACGGTCCGGCCGCGGCCGAGGTCACTGACACGGCGCTGCTCCAGGCGATGCTCGACGTCGAGCTGGCGCTGATGCGAGCGTTGGGCCGCGTGGGGATCGCGCCCGCGCAGGCGGCGGATGAGCTCGCCGCGATCGCCGACGCGTCGACTTTTGACATCGGCGAGATCGGGCGCGGCACCGCCGACAAGGGCACGCCTGTGCCGGCGCTGCTGAGCGCGCTGCGCGCGCGACTCAGCGACCAGGCGGCGGCGCATTTGCATGAGGGCGCGACCAGCCAGGACGTCGTCGACACGGCGTTGATGCTCGTCGCCCGGCGCGCGCTCGCGCCGCTCCTGAGCGAGCTGGGCGGAGCTGCGGATGCCTGCGCGGAGCTCGCGCAGTCGCACCGCTCCACGATCGCGCCCGGGCGCACCCTGCTTCAGCAGGCGCTGCCGCTCACGTTCGGACTCAAGGCCGCGACCTGGCTGTCCGGACTCGACGGCGCCTACGTCGAGCTCGTCGAGGTTCGCGAACACGTGCTCGCTGTGCAGCTCGGCGGCGCCGTCGGCACGCTCGCGGCGCTTGGCGATCGCGGCCTCGACGTGATGGCCGACGTCGCCGACCAGCTCGAGCTTGTGGCGCCGCCGCTGCCGTGGCACACCGTCCGGCTGCGTCCGGCGCGGCTGAGCGCCGCGCTTGGGAGCGCGCTGGGGGTGATGGGCAAGGTCGCGCGCGACGTCGTGCTGCTCGCGCAGACCGAGGTCGCGGAGGCGAGCGAGGGCGGCGGCGAGGGACGCGGTGGCTCATCGACGATGCCGCACAAGCGAAACCCGGTCGGCGCGGTCGCGGTGATCGCCTGCGCACAGCGCGCCCCCGGCCTCGTCTCGACGATCCTCTCGTCGATGCTCCAGGAGCATGAGCGCGCGGCCGGCGCATGGCAGGCCGAATGGGAGCCGCTGCTCGAGCTGCTGCGGCTCGCGGGGTCGGCGGCGGGGTCGCTGCGAGCAACGCTCGACTCGCTCGAGGTGGACACCGAGCGGATGCGCCTCGATCTCGACGCCAGCGGCGAGCTGGTGATGAGCGAGAGCGTCGCAGCGGCGCTGTCGGGCGAGCTCGGGCGCCCGGCGGCCCAGGAGCTGGTCGCGCGGGCGGCGAGCGCCTCGACGCGCGAGCGCCGCTCGTTTCGCGATGTGCTCACCGAGACGCCGGAGGCCGCGGCGGTGCTCGGCGACGACGGCCTCGAGGCGGCGCTCGATCCCCGGCACTACCTCGGCGTGACCGACGAGCTGATCTCGCGGGCGTTGGCCGACCACAACCAGCTGCGCTCACCAGCATGAGCTGCGGCGTCAGCTACGAGCTGCTGGGTCCCGACGACGGCTCGGTCGTGGTGCTGAGCTGCTCGCTTGGCACCGACCGCACGATGTGGGATCCGCAGACCCCGGCGCTGGTGCAGCGCCACCGGGTGCTTCGCTACGACCTGCGCGGCCACGGCGCCTCGCCGGCGCCGCCGGGCCCGTACTCGATCGCAGATCTCGGCGGCGACCTACTGGCGCTCTTGGACCGGCTCGAGATCGAGCGGGCGACGTTGTGCGGCGTCTCGATCGGCGCGATGACGAGCATCTGGGTCGCGGCCAACGCGCCCGAGCGGGTGCGGCGCGTGGTCCTGTGCTGCACCTCGGCGCACTTCCCGCCGCAGGCCCAGGAGGTGTATCGGGCGCGCGCTCAGACCGTGCTCGAGCAGACCGTCGAGCCGGTCGCCGACGGCGCACTCGAGCGGTGGTTCACGCCGTCGTTCAGAGAAGCCAACCCGGAGCTGATGGCGCGCATTCGGCGGGGCCTGACCGACACGTCGAGTGCCGGCTATGCGGGCTGCTGCGAGGCGCTCGCCGCGCTCGACCTGCGCCCGTCGCTGCGTTCGATCACAGCCCCGTCGCTTGTGATCGCCGGCGCCGAGGATCCGGCGACGCCGCCCGACCATGGGCGGCTGATCGCGGACGGCATCGAGGGGGCGAGGTTCGAGTTGATCGCCGACGCGGCACACCTGGCGAACATCGAGAAGGCCGAGCAGGTGACCGCGCTGATCACGAGTTTCATCGACGCAGACGAGGAGGAGCCGTGAGCGACAGCGAGTCCTACGAAACCGGGATGCGCACCCGCCGCGAGGTGCTCGGCGACGCGCACGTCGACCGAGCGACCAGGTCGGCCGGCGAGTTCGGGCAACCGTTTCAGGAGTTCATCACGCGCTACGCCTGGGGGGCGGTCTGGTCGCGGCCTGGCCTGGACCGCAGGATGCGAAGCGCGGTCACGCTCGCAGCGCTGATCTCGGTCAAGGCCGAGAACGAACTCGGCATGCACATCCGGGCGGCGCTTCGCAACGGGCTGACGCCGGACGAGATCCGTGAGGTGATCCTGCACACCGCCGTGTATGCGGGGGTGCCGGCGTCGAACTCCGCGTTCGCGGTGGCCCAGCGCGTGCTGGCCGAGGAAGGCGCGATCTAGGACCGACCAAGCCAAGCGCTGGCACGCCCACAAGCCAACAGGCCAACGCGTCGGCGCATGCTCACGCTGGGGCAGCGCGCTGCCGATATGGATGGGCCATGCCTCGCTCAATCCGACTCGCGCTTGCCCCGCTCGGCGGCTGGATCGCCGCCTGTGAGCTGCATGCGCTCGGCCTGCGCTGGATCCCCATCGGACCCCAGAAGTGGCTGCATCTGGCGGTCATGGCCGCCGGCGCGGGGCTGTGCCTGCTCAGGGGTGCGGTTCGCCGCCAGGAGCGCGCAGCGTGGCTGCTGATCGGCGGCGGCGTGATGGCCTGGGTGCTGGGCGAGCTGTATTTCACGGCCGTGCTGTGGAGCGACTCGTCTCCTCCGATCCCGTCACTGGCCGACGCGGGCTACCTGTCACTGCCGCCGCTCGTCTTCGCCGGGCTGATCGTGCTGGCACGCTCGCGGATCCGGCGCCTCCCCAAGACCACCTGGGCCGACGGGGTAAGCGCAGGCCTCGCCGCGAGTGCGATCAGCGCCGCGATCGTGTTCAAGCCTGTGCTCGCCGCTGTGAGCGGCGGCAAGCTGGCGATCGCCACCAACCTCAGCTACCCCAGCATGGACCTGGTGCTGCTCGGGTTCATCTTCGGCGTGCTTGCGGTTAGCGGACGGCGGCTGGATCGACGACTGGGCGTGCTCGCCGCAGGGATCATGTGCTTCTGGGCGGCTGACACGGTCTATCTGGTCAAGGCGGCCGAGGGCACATGGGTGTCGGGCGGTCCCTATGACCCGGGCTGGTGGACGATCGCCGTCTGTGCCGCCGGCGCCGCGTGGATGCGACCCCACGGCCAGATGCTTACGAACCGGCGGGCTGAAGCGATCAGCGTGCCGATCGCAGCGGCCATCGCCAGCCTTGCGATCCTGGTGATCGGCTCGATTACCGACGTCACCCTGCCGGCCATCGTGCTCGCAACCGGGGCGCTGCTGTCGGTGCTGCTACGTCTTGTGCTCACCTTCCGGGCCCACCAGGCCACCGTGCAGCGCTCGCGGCACGAGGCACTCACGGATCCGATGACCGGGCTTGGTAACCGCCGCGCTTTCGCCGCCGCACTGGAGGAGCGCATCGACGACGACGAGGCCGAACCGACGATTCTGGCTCTGTTCGACCTCGACGGTTTCAAGCGCTTCAACGACAGTTTCGGCCACGCTGCCGGCGATGCGCTTCTGCAGCGCCTGGCCGGCGCGCTGGTGGATGCCCTGTCGCCCCGCGGTGCCGTGTTCCGCATGGGCGGAGACGAGTTCTGCGCGCTGCTGCCGGCCGGACCAGTGGGCGAGGCGCTGCTGCATGCTGCGGGCCAAGCCGTTTCCGACAGCGGGGACGGCTTCACGATCTCAGCTTCACTCGGCAGCGTGTGCTTGCCCGCGGAGACCGACGACGTCGAGGAGGCGCTTCGACTCGCCGACCAGCGCATGTACGCCCAAAAACATCTGGTCCGGCGCGCCGACGCCGCCCACGAGGTCAAAGACGCGCTGCTCACGGCGATGTCCCAACGCGACGCATCTCTGTCCGATCACACCGATGGGGTAGCTGAACTCTCCGCGCAGACCGCCTGGCTGATCGGCTGCACGCAGGCGCAGATCGAACATATCCGGACAGCCGCCGAGCTCCACGACATCGGCAAGCTCGCGATCTCAGAGGCGATCCTCTCCAAGCCCGGACCGTTGACCGAAGAGGAGTGGGAGCTGATGCGCCGCCACACCGTAATCGGCGAGCAGATCATGTCGGCGTCGCCCGCCCTGGATGACGTCCGCCCGCTGGTCCGTTCCTCTCACGAGCGCTGGGACGGCGGCGGCTATCCCGACCGCCTGGCCGGCGAGGACATACCGCTAGGCGCCCGGATCGTCGCGGTCTGCGACTCCTACCACGCGATGACAACCGACCGCAGCTACCGGAAGGCACTCAGCGTCGAGATAGCACTTGACGAGCTCCGCGCCTGCGCCGGGTCCCAGTTCGACCCCGCGATCGTGGACGCTTTCCTGCGGCTGATGGACACCCGATCTGAGTCGGTTCGCACGCAGCGCAACGCCGGATCTGACACGGCCGCCCTGTCGATCGCCTAGCCTCGCCGCTGTCGGCGAGCACCGTCCGGATGCCGTCGAGCTCGTCGCGGTCGTCCGCCCGCAAACGTGTGTTTCTGGCCTGCTCGCGGCCTCGATCGGCGGTCTCGGCAACCGTGTGCGGCCGCCTATACTTGCCCGACGCACCTACGTTAGGAGCAGCTCGTGCAGGAGATGGTCATCTACGGCGTGAGCTTCGACATGGTTGGCAAGCAGCCGATCGTGTTGCTGAAGACCGTCGAGAGCAACAAGTTTCTGCCCATCTGGATCGGCCATCCGGAGGCCGCCGCGATCCTGATGAAGCTGCAGGGCGCTTCGACACCGCGCCCGATGACCCATGACCTGCTGTCGGACATGCTCGGCGAGCTCGAGGTCGAGTGCACGCGGGTCGCAGTCACCGAGCTGCGCGAGAACACGTTCTACGCGTCGATCAGCCTGCGCGCCAACGGCCGTGAGCTCGAGATCGACTCCCGTCCCAGTGACGCGCTCGCGCTGGCCGTCCGGGCCGGCGCCCCGATCTTCGCAGCCGACGAAGTGATCGCCGAGTCTGCGATCGAGTTCGAGCACGAGGTCGAGGACACCGAGTCGGTCGTCGAGAAGTTCAAGGACTTCCTCGACCAGGTCACGCCCGAGGACTTCGCCGGCGGCTCTGAGGGCTAGACGGCCTGCACGGGCGCCGCTGCGTCCATGATCAGCCCGATCAGCTCGTCGAAGCCGATTCCGGCCGCATCGGCGGCTTGTGGCAGCAGACTCGTCTCGGTCAGCCCAGGAATCGGGTTGACCTCGAGCACATACAGGTCGTCGCCGCCGGACTCGAGCATCAGGTCCACGCGCGCGAAGCCCGAGCAGCCAAGCAGGCGGTAGACCTCGAGCGCGATCGCGCTGGCCCGCTCGGCCACGGGCTCGGCAAGCTCGGCCGGGCACACAAACCGCGTGCGCCCGATCTCATATCGCGACTCAAAGTCATAGAAGTCCTCCTGCTCGGGCACGGCCTCGACGATCGGCAGCGCCTGGGCCGAGCCGCCCTGCTCGATGATCGAGACCGCCAGGTCGCGGCCGGAGACGTGGCGTTCGAGCAGCACCTTGCGGTCGTAGCTGAACGCGGCGACGAGCGCCGCGGGCACGTCGGCCGCCGTCCGCGCGAACTTGATCCCGAGCGCCGAGCCCTGGGCGGCGGGCTTGACGACGATCGGGAACTCGAGCCGGTCCTCGATCGCGGGCAGCGCTTGCGCGGCGCCTAGCTCGCGAAACGCGGTCTCGTTGAACGCGTAGAAATCGGGGGTGGGGATCCCGGCATCGCGCATCGCGTGCTTGGCGAGCACCTTGTCGGCCGCGCGGATGCAGGCCGAGACGCCCGAGCCGGTGTGCGGGATACCCATCACCTCGAGCAGCTCCTGAACGGTCCCGTCCTCGCCGTCGCGGCCGTGCAGCGCGACGAACGCGAGCTCCGGCGGATCGGCGGTCAGCTGTTGCACGAGATCGATGCCGACGTCGATCGCAATCACCTCGTGCCCGAGCCGTTCGAGCGCATCCTGCACCCGGGCGCCGGACTTCAGCGACACCTGGCGCTCGAGCGAGCGCCCACCCTTGAGCACCGCGACGCGACTCATCTTCGATTCGCCGCCGAGGTCATCCCGCGCGCGTGCGCGCGGCGGGCAGCCGCAGGATCTTCGCGACCTCGCCATCGGGCTGGGTCGGCGTCGTGCGTTCCGGCGCCGTGGCAATGCGCTCGGCGGCCGGACGCGCGCCGGCCTTGGCCGGTGACTGCGCTGCGCCGGTCAGCGTGCCGTAGAGCGCGACCTGCTCGCGGACGACCTCGCCGATCCGGCGGATGCCCTCGCGGATCTCATCCTCGTCGGCGCCGGAGAAGTTCAGGCGCATCGAGGAGCCGCCGCGGCCGTCGACGAACGCAGCACGCCCAGGAACGAACGCGACGTGCTCTTCGAGCGCTCGGGCGAGCAGGTCGGTCGTATCGATGTAATCGGGCAGCGTCGCCCAGATGAACAGGCCGCCCTGTGGATGCGTCCACTCGGCCTCGCGCGGGAAATGCTCGGCGAGCGCGTCGAGCATCACGTCGCGTCGGCGCCGGTAGATCTCGATCAGCGACAGCACGTAGTCCTGCCACGGCCCGGAGTCGAAGTAGGCGCTGACGAAATGCTGGGAGATCGACGATGAGCACAGGTCCGAGGCCTGCTTGCCGATGTTCATCTTCTCGAGCACCGGCGCCGGCGCGACGGCCCATCCGAGCCGCACCCCCGGCGAGAGGATCTTCGAGAACGTGCCCGCGTAGATCACGAACTCGTCGTCGAGCGAGCGGAGCGTGGGCAGCGGCGAGCCCTCGTAGCGGAGCAGCCCGTACGGGTTGTCCTCGAGCACCAGCAGCTCCCGCTCGGACGCGATCCGGACAAGCTCCGTCCGCCGCTCCAAGGACATCGTGACGCCGGCGGGGTTATGGAAGGTCGGGACCGTGTAGATGAACTTCGGGCGGCGTCCGGAGCGCTCGAGCTGCTCGAGCGTCTCCTCGAGCTCGTCGGTGCGCATCCCCTCGCGGTCCATCGTCACCTGCACTACGTCCGCCTGGTACGCGCAGAACGTCGGCACCGCTCCCGGGTAGGTCGGCGCCTCGCAGACGACAACGTCGCCGGGATCGAGCAGCGTCTTGCAGACGAGGTCGATCACCTGCTGCCCGCCCGTCGTGACGAGCACCTCGTCGAGATCGGCCTCCATCCCCTCGCTGCGCATCACCTGGGCGACGCATCGCTTGACGACCGTCAGTCCCTCGGTCGGCCCGTACTGGAGCGCCCGCGCGCACGAGCGGCTCGCGACCGTGCTCATCAGCGCTGCGTAGGAGTCCGGCGGGAAAGTGGACGTGTCCGGCCAGCCTCCGGCGAGCGAGATCACCTCGGGGCGCTCGGTCAGCGCCATCAGATCGCGCATCGCGGAGGACTTCATGACCCTGGTGCGCGAGGCGAACAGCCCCGCGTAGCGCTCGATGTCCCGGGCCGTCGACCGTGAGCGCCGTGACCGTGAGCCGCCCGGCTGGCCGACCCCGTTCACGAGGTCCTCTCGTCTATCGTCACGCTGCTTCACGGTACAGCACAGTGCATCTGGCCTTCGACATCTTCCAGGGAATCGGAGTCGCGGCGGCGATCGGGATCAGGCCGTTCCTCCCAGCGCTCGCGACGGGTGCGCTTGCGGCCGGCGACGTGGAGCTCCACTTCGACCACACCGACTTCTCTTTCCTGCAGAGCGCGCCTTTCCTGCTCGCGATGGCCGTCTGCGCGATCGCGCTCGTGCTGCTCGAGCGGAGGACGGCGCCCGAGAGCTTCGAACGCGGGCCGGCCGGGCTGATCCTCGCGGCTGTCTCGCTCACGCTCGGAGCGCTGTTCTTCGCCGGGTCCCTGGCGCGCGACCATCACGCGGTCTGGCCCGGGATCGTCGGCGGGATCCTGTGCGCGCTGGTCGGGATCGTCGCCTCTCGCCCGCTGCTCGCGCGTGCCCGCGCGCGCCTCGGCGAGGACGCGTCGCTGTTGCCGTTGTTCGCGGAGGGCTCGGCGCTGCTGGTCGCGATCCTGTCGGTCCTCGCGCCGCCGATCGGAGTGATCGCGCTGCTTCTGCTCCTGTGGCTGGTGTGGGCGGGGCGCCGCCGCGAGGGCCAGAAGTACGCGGGGTTGCGGATCCTCCGGTGAGCGAGAGCCTGCATCCGGTGAACGGAGGCTCGACCAAGAAGCTCGTGCTGGTCGTGATCGACGCGCTGAAGCCCTCGATGCTCGAGCGCGCGATCGCCTCCGGCCGCGCGCCGGCGCTCCGCCGAATCCGCCAGGAGGGCGTCTACGTCCCGGATTGCGTCGCGGCGTTCCCGTCGGTCACCCCGGTGTGCGCCGCGACGATCACCACCGGCGCGGGGCCCGACCGCCACCAGATCCCGAGCATGAACTGGTACCACCGCGAGGAGGGGCGCTACGTCGAGTACGGGTCGAGCTTCTCGGCCAGCCGCCAGGCCGGCGTGCTGCGATCGCTCACCGACACCGTGTACCGCATGAACGCGGAGCATCTATCGAGAGACGTCGAGACGGTGTATGAGTCGCTCGACGACGCCGACTACGACACGGCGGGCACCACCTACCTGATCTATCGCGGCCGGCACCTGCACGAGGTCTCGAACGAGACCGCGCTCGCGCGGATCGTCACCTCGACGCTGTTCCGCCGGACGATCGAGGGCCCGAAGGAGCTGTTCTACGCCGATCTTTACGCGAGCCGCAAGACCGGCTGCCGCGGCCAGCTCGGGATGCCGGGGATCCGAGACCAGCACACCGGCTGCGTCGGCGCCTATCTGGTCGAGCACGACCTGTTCGACTTCCTGCTGTTCTCGCTGCCCGACAACGACGCGTACTCGCACAAGAACGGCCCCCACGCGCAAGTGACCTCGATCGCGGCGGCCGACCGCCAGCTCGAGCGTCTGATGCACGCGGCCGGCGGGCCCGACGCGTTCCTCGAGCAGTACGCGGTGATCGTCTGCTCGGACCACTCGCAGGCCGCGGTCGAGGAGCGGATTCGCCTCGATACAGCGTTCGCCGACTTCACGGTCGCGACGCCGGGTTCCTCAAACGCCAGCGCCGAGGTCGCGCTCAGCCCGGCGCAGCGGGCGGCGATGATCTACGCGCTCGACCCCGACCGCCGCGACGCGCTGATCGACCGGAGCCTCGAGGCGATCGAGGACCTCGACGGGGTCGACCTCGCGATGTGGCTGCCCGGTCCTGATCGAGAAGAGGCGGCGGTCCGATCTCCCGCCGGCGAGCTCCGGTTCGCCCCGGGCGGCGCCCTCGAGGACGAGCGTGGTGCCAGCTGGAGCGTCGACGGCGAGCTCGCCGTGCTCGACCTCCGCCTCGACGGTGGCCGGGTGACGAGCGAGGAGTATCCGAACGCGCTCGCGCGGGCCTGGTCGGCGCTCGGCTGCGCCAACGCGGGCGACGTGCTGCTGTCGGCCGCGCCCGGTTACGAGTTCGTCGACTGGGGCGGCGCCGACCACGTCGGCGGCGGCAGTCACGGGTCGCTCCATCGCTCGGATTCGCTCGGCGTGCTGCTGTGGTGCGGCACCGGACCGGACACGCGTGCGGCCAGCGATCGCTGGTCACTGCTCGACGTGGCACCGATGGTGCGGGATCATTTCGGGGTCGAGCCCGGCGAGGACTAGAGTCCAGCCGGCGAGGATTAGGAACCTGTTAGCGCAAGAAAGGCTTAGGTTCGGTTTAGCGCCCCGCCGCTAGATTTTCCGGCCGATGTCCGAAGAGTTCTCAACCACGATCGAGCGCCCGAAGCTCGAGCTCCCCAAGGTTCGCATGCCGTTCCACGTCCGCGTGCGACACGGCGTGCGGCGGACCCATAACTGGGTCCAGTTCGTGCGGTTCGGGGCTGTCGGGGCGACCGGCTACGCGGTCAACCTCGGCGTGTTCGCGTTCTGCGTGCACGTGCTCGGGATCGACTACCGCGTCTCGGCGGTGCTCGCGTTCGTGGTGTCGGTCGCGAACAACTTCTGGTGGAACCGCCACTGGACGTTCGGCGCCAAGCAGGACCATCCGATGGTCCAGGGCGCCCGCTTCTTCGCCGTCTCGCTGCTCGCGTTCGGGTTCTCGTACCTGATTCTGGTTGGGCTCGTGAGCGGTGTCGGCCTGTCGAAGGTCTTGGCGCAGGCGATCGCGATCGCTGCAGCTACGCCGCTGAACTTCGTCGGGCAGAAGCTTTGGAGCTTCCGGGCCTAGAGCGCTCCAGAACGCTCGTCGCGCTCGCCGTGGCTGTGGCCGCGGCCGTGGTTCTGGCGTGCGCCACCGGGCTCGCGTCGGCCGCGACGACGGTGACAAGGAGCGCGACCGCGGCGAAGAGCACCACCACCGACCCCAACACGCCGATCCTGGTCACCGACCAGAACCGGCCGCCGAAGGGTTACCGGCTGACCGCCGCAAAGGTCGAAAAGATCGCCGCCCGCAGTCCGACGATCGTTGCCGAGCTGCGGCGGCACCCGCGCGCGACCGCGTACGAGTACACGAAGGGCTCGGGCCGCTGGCAGGTCAGCTGGTTCTCCGCGGGCAAGCACGCGGTCGAGCTCGCCCAGGTGTACGTCGACGACGCGAGCGCCAAGGTCACGGAGGCATGGACCGGTTTCCAGGTCGCGTGGTCGATGGCGCGCGGGTACCCGGGGGCCTTCGGCCGGCGGGTCAACGCGTTGTACGTCTGGATCCCGATGTGCATTCTGTTCGTAGCGCCGTTCCTGCCGTGGCCGCGGTTCCGCCGCAAGTCGCGCACGTGGGCGCGCCCCACCTGGTCGCTGCTGCACGTCGACCTGCTGGTGCTGCTCGCGTTCTCGATCTCGCTGGCGCTCTTCAACAACGGCACGATCGGCCTGTCGACGCCGCTCATCTACCCGCCGCTGCTCTACCTGCTCGCGCGGATGCTGCTGCTCGCCTTCGGCCGGGGACGGCCGCGTAGGCCGCTGCGGCTGGCTGTACCGGCGGCGTGGCTCGCGGTCGGGGTGTTGTTCCTGGTCGGGTTCCGCGTGGGGCTGAACGTCACGAACTCGAACGTGATCGACGTCGGCTACTCGGGCGTGGTCGGCGCCGACAAGCTGACCCACGGACAGAACCTGTACGGGCACTGGCCGAAGGACAACTCCTTCGGCGACACGTACGGCCCCGTCGCGTACTACGCGTACGTACCGTTCCGCGCGATCTTCGGCTGGAGCGGCACCTGGGACGACCTCCCCGCCGCGCACGCGGCGGCGATCGCCTTCGAGCTGCTGACGCTGCTCGGCCTGTTCCTGCTCGGCCGCCGGATCCGCGGGCCCACGCTCGGGATCGTGCTCGCCTACGCGTGGGCTGCGTATCCGTTCACGCTGTGGACGCTCAGCTCGAACACCAACGACTCGCTGGTCTCGATGCTGCTCGTGTTCGCGCTGCTCGCGATCGGGTCGGCGCCCGGCCGCGGCGTGCTCGCGGCGCTGGCGGGACTGACCAAGTTCATACCGTTACTGCTCGCGCCGCTGTTCCTGCGCGGCCGCGGTTCGTCGTTCCCGCGGCCGCGTTCGATCGCCGCGTACGTGCTCGCGTACGGACTGACGGTCGTGGTGGTGATGCTGCCGGTGCTGCTACGCGACAACCTGGGCGCGTTCTGGCACGACTCGATCGCCTACCAGGCCGACCGCACCTCGCCGTTCTCGATCTGGGGGCTGTGGGGCGGTCTGGGCTTCGAGCAGCATCTGGTCCAGGGCGCGACGATCGCGCTCGCGCTCCTGGTCGCGTTCGTGCCGCGGCGCCGCGGTGTCGTCGAGGTCGCGGCGCTGGCCGCGGCGGTGATGATCGCGGTTCAGCTGTCGGCCAGCTACTGGCTGTACTCGTACATCGTCTGGTTCTTCCCGCTGGTCGCGATCGCGCTGTTCGGCTCGTTCCCCTCGCGCGAGCCCGAGACGCTCACCGACCTGCTGGTGCCGGCTCCAGAACCTGTTCGATCGCCGTCGCCCGCATTCGCTCCGTAGCGGTGATCAGCACCGCGTTCACCCACGGGTCCTCGGTTGAGGTCTCGAACCTGACCGGTAGCCGCGTGACCATCGACTCGAGTGCCTGCTCGCGCTTGACTCCGATCACGCCGCCGCGCGGACCGGTCATTCCGACATCGGTGATGTAAGCGGTCCCGCGGGGCAGCACGCGCGCGTCCGCGGTCGGGACGTGCGTGTGGGTCCCGACGACCGCGGTCACCTGGCCGTCGAGGTGCCACCCCATCCCGACCTTCTCGCTGGTCGCCTCGGCGTGCATGTCGACCAGCAGCTGGTCGACGCCCTCCTTCTCGAGCGCGGCGACGGCGGCGTCGGCCTCGGGGAACGCCGGGCGCGCGGCGTCCAGGAACAGGTTGCCCGCGAGCGAGACGACGCCCAGCCGCACCCCCTCGCGCTCTACCACGCACCACCCGTGCCCGGGCTGGCTGCGCAGGTAGTTCGCCGGCCGCAGGATCGCCTCGGTCCGGTCGAGGTACCCGTAGATCTCGCGATGCCGGAACGTGTGGTTCCCGAGCGTGATCACGTCGGCACCGATGGCGAACAGCTCGTCGGCGATCTTCGGGGTGATGCCGACGCCGCCGGCGGCGTTCTCGCCGTTGACGACGACGAACGTCGGTTCGTACCGCTCGCGCAGCGACGGCAGCAGCGCCGCGAGCGTTCGGCGGCCGAGCCCACCGACGATGTCGCCCACGAACAGGATTCTGGTCTCTTTGATCATGTCTGCTAGGCGCTCATACTTCCAGCTGCATGCGCTTCAAGCTCCCCACGTCGCTGCCGCGCAGGCAGTCGGGCGGCGAGCGGTCCGAGCATCCGGAGGACGCCGACTCCCCGACCGGGGCCGGCGCGCCGGCCGAACCGACGCCCGTCCACCCGACGCCGGCGCCGGTGTCCGCACCGGCGACGGCGGGACCGCCGGCCGCGCCGCCGATGCTCGTCCCGCGCTGGATCCAGCTGGTCGTCCTGCCGCTGGCGCTCCTCGGGATATGGGCGCTGGCACGCGCCGCCGGTCCGGTGCTGCTGATCCTGGTCGCCGCGAGCACCGGCGCGCTGATCCTGAACCCGCTGGTCAAGCGGATGCAGCGGGCGCGCATCCACCGCGGGCTCGCGATCTTCCTCATCTACGTCGCGATGTTCGCCGCCCTGATCGGGATCGGCGTGCTGCTCGCCGACCCGATCTCGACCCAGGTCAACCGGTTCGCGAGGGACGTTCCGACCTTCGTCAAGAAGGCCAACAAGACCCTGAGCGATCTCCAGCACTGGCTCGACAGCCACGGGATCAAGGTCCAGATCCAGCAGCAGGGCCAGACGGCGCTGCAGACGCTTCAGAAGAACGTGCTGAAGGGCACGGGCAACGTCGTCTCGTTCACGCGCGACCTGCTGGGGCGGGTGCTGACGATCTCGTTCGATCTCGTGCTGACGCTCGTCTTATCCGTTTACTTATTGGTCTACGCGAGGGAAATCGGCCAGCTAGTACGGCGGATCATGCCGCCCGGAAACGGCACGCCGGAGGACGACTTCCCGGTGCTCGTGCAGAGGGCGCTCGCCGGCTACCTCCGCGGGCAGCTGCTGTTCAGCCTGATAATGGGCACCAGCGCCGCGATCGCGCTGTGGATCTTCGGCACGATCGGGATCTTCCCCGACGGCGCCCGGTACGCCGTGTTCTTCGGCATCTGGTACGGGCTGGCGGAGCTGATCCCGTACATCGGGCCGATCGTCGGCGCGGCCCCGCCGGTGCTGGTCGCGCTGTTCAACGACCCGATCACCGCGCTGTGGGTGGTCCTGCTGTTCGTCCTGATGCAGCAGCTCGAGGGTCATTTCGTCGCGCCGCAGGTGTTCCGGATATCGCTGCGGATCAACCCGATCGTCGTGATCCTGTCGCTGTTGATCGGCTATCAGATCTACGGGATCGTGGGTGCCCTGCTCGCGCTCCCGGTCGCGGCCGTGGTCAAGGAGACCGTGCTGTACCTGCGCCGTCACCTGGTGCTCGAGCCGTGGGTGACGACCGTCGGGACGAGCCCGGGGCCCGGCGCCGGGCTCGAGGGCGGCGGCCCCGAAGCCGGGCCGCAACCACCCCCGCACACTGAGCCGACCGAGCCCGACTTCGAATCGGAGCTGGTCCGCGCGCGCGCCGGGCGCGGTGACTAGCCTCCCTCCGGTGTCGAGCACCGCGCCAGACGCCGTCGCCACGCTCGCCGCGCGGTCGGTGACGAAGCGGTTCGGGACCCGGACCGCGGTCAGCGCCGTCAGCTTCGAGCTGCAGGCCTCGGAGGTCGTCGGGGTCATCGGCCCGAACGGCGCCGGCAAGACGACGCTGCTGTCGATCCTCGCGTCGGTGCTGACACCGACCGAGGGCGAGGTCGTGACCGGGTCGGACCGCCCGATCGGCTGGGTCCCACAGCAGGCCGCGCTCTACTCGAAGCTGTCGGTCGCGGAGAACCTCAGGCTGTTCGCCCGGCTCGAGAAGCTCCCCGATCCCGAAGCCGCGGTCGAGCGGATGCTCGCCCAGACCGGCCTCGAGGAACGCGCCGACGACGAGGTCACGAAGCTCTCGGACGGCAACCGTCAGCGAGTCAACATCGCGATCGGCCTCTTGTGTGAGCCCGCGGTGCTGCTGCTCGACGAGCCGTCTGCGTCGCTCGATCCCCGCCAGCGCGAGCGCCTGTGGCTGTTCATCGAGGGTCTCGTCGAGCGCGGAACCGCCGTCGTGTTCTCGACCCACGACGTCGGCGAGGCCGAGCGGTACGCGGGCACGGTGCTGGTGCTCGTCGACGGGGAGCTGCTGTTCGCCGGGACCCCCGACCAGCTGTCGCGCGCCGTCGGCGGAGACCCGCGCGACCTCGAAGCCGCGTTCGTGCGCTTCCTGCACGAGCACGGCCACTAGTGCTCGCCCCCACAAATACGGTCGCATTCGAGTCGCCTCCGGCGGCGGCTCGCAGCGTCCTCGGACGCTCGCGCAGCGCTGCTGCGCGTCGCGTCCTGCGTCCTCGCGATCCATCCCCCGGCGGCGCCTCTCGGTGCGACCGCACTTACGGGGACGAACACTAAGCACTCGACTTTGCGCTGGCTGTTCGTCAAGGACCTGCAGATCCTCCGGCGCTCGCCGCTGCTGGTCGGGCTGCTGATCGTCTACCCGGTGGTGATCGCGCTGATGATCGGGTTCGCCCTGTCGAGCCCGCCGGGCAAGCCGAAGGTCGCGTACTTCAGCGAGGTCCCGCCCGGCAAGGGCAGCATCCAGCTCGGGACGCAGAAGCTCAACGTCTCGAGCTACGCGAGCCAGCTGTTCCAGTCGATCCAGCCGATCAAGGTCCACTCGCGCGATGAGGCGATCGCGAAGGTCAAGAGCGGCCAGGCGCAGGCGGCGGTGATCGTCCCCGGCGACATCGTCTCCCAGATCCAGAGCCTCGTCGAGAACGGCGTCGGCAACCCGACGGTCGAGGTGATCCTCAACACCAAGGACCCGCTAGAGCGCCAGTTCACCGACCAGGCGATCCAGAGCCGGCTGAACACCGTCCAGCAGGCGGTCTCGAGACAGGTGCTGAAGGTCGCGATCTCAGACCTGCAGCAGGTCCTGAACGGCGGCCAGATCAATCTCGGCGGGGAGAACTTCAACTTGCTGGGGCTGAAGAACTCGCGGAACGTCGTCGAGGGCGCGATCGCGGCGGTGCCGAAGGACTCGCCACTGCGCCCGGCGCTGAGGCAGGTCGTCGCGTTCGCGGACCTGGCGATCCAGGGGCTCAGCTTCTCGAGCCCGGTGCTCGGCTCGATCGGCACCCCACTGACGATCGTGACGACGCAGCTCGCCGGCCGCACCACCCCGACCGACGCGTACGCGGTCGCGATCGCCGTCGTGCTCTCGTCGATGCTGCTGACGCTGCTGCTCGCGTCCGGCCTGCTCGCCGTGGAGCGGACCGAGCACGCCTATTCGCGTCTGATTCGCGGGCTGATCACGCCGGGCCGGCTGCTGTCGGAGAAGGTCGTGCTGGCCGCCGCTTGCGCGGGGGTCGTGGCGCTGCTGATGTCGGCGTTCGTCTCGATCTTCGTCCACATCGAGTGGAGCCGGGTCGAGCTGTGGGTGGTCGCGCTCGCGTTCGCGGGGCTCGCGTTCGGCGCGCTCGGGGTGCTGGTCGGCGCCGTCGCCCGCGAGGTCAGCTCCGCCTCGCTGATGGCGCTGCTGCTGACGCTGCCGGTCGCGTTCGCGGCGCTGGTCCCGAGCACCGCGGTCTCCTCGGGAGTGAAGACGCTGCTCGACGTGATCGCGTTCGTCTTCCCGTTCAAGGCCGCACTCGAGGCAGTCTCGAACGCGTTCAGCGGCACGTCCCCCGGGATCGGATGGCCGCTGCTCCACCTCGCCGTGCTGGCGGTCGTGTACTGGGTGCTAGCGCGACTCGCGGTACGTAGGTTCGCGTAGCCTCTCCCGCCAGCGCGTACGCCAGGGTGCGCGCGGCCCAGAACGCGGGAGGGACCGGACGTGAAACGACTTCTCAGCGGCGCGATCGTGTGCGCCGCGCTGATCATCGCCCCGACGGCGGCCGCGACGCAGCCGCCATGCCAGGCGCCGCCTTCGCCGGGCGGGGAGTGGCCGATGTACGGCCACGACCTCGCGAACACTCGCAGCCAGCCCGACGAGCATTCGATCACCCCCGCCGCCGCGGGCAAGCTCGCGCGCGCTTGGGTGTTCTCAACCGCCGCGAGTGGCGACGACTCGGCCTTCGAGAGCACGCCGGTCGTCGACGGCGGCTGTGCGTTCGTCGGCTCCTCGTCCGGCGTCGTCTACGCGATCGACGCGAGCTCCGGCGCGCTCGTCTGGAAGCGCCAGCTCTCGGCGTCGAGTCCCGGTGAGGGCGGCACGATCGTGGGCGCCGCCGCTGTCAGCGGCAACGCCGTGATCTGGCTGGTCGACCAATCCGGCGGCCCATACGCGATCGCCCTGGACCGCTCGACCGGGTCGGTGCTGTGGCAGAGCGCGCCGGTGGTCTCGGCGGCCGGCTACTACACCAACGCGAGCCCGATCGTCGCGAACGGGCTGGTCGCGTTCGGCTTCTCATCGGCGGAGGGCGATCCCAATGGGCAGGGCGGCTTCGCGCTGCTCGACGCGGCCACTGGACAGGTCCTGAAGGTGACCTCGACGGTGCCGCCTGCCGACCAGGCGCAGGGCTACGCGGGCGGCGGCCTGTGGAGCACCCCGGCCTACGAACCGGCCACGGGCTACCTGTACTGGTCCTCCGGAAACCCGAACTCGAAGACCAAGCAGGACCCGAACACGAACGCGATCCTGAAGATCGACCTGAATCGCTCGGACCCCACCTTCGGACAGATCGTCGCGTCGTATCCCGGCAACGTCGACCAGTACACGAGCACGCTCCAGAAGGCCAGCCAGAACCCGGCGTGCGAAGCGTCCGACAACGACAGCGTCCCGTACCCGCTCGACGACCCGGTCTGCGGGCAGCTCGACCTCGACTTCGGCTCGTCGGTCAACCTGTTCACCGACGGCGCCGGGACGAAGCTCGTCGGGGCCCTGCAGAAGGCGGGCGTTTACCACGCCGCGCGCGCCGACACGATGGCGCCGGCCTGGACCCGGATCGTCGGCGGGCCGTGCCAGGTCTGCAACGCGGCGTCGGCGGCGTTCGACGGGAGCGCGATCGAGGGCGTCTCCACCCCGGGCGGCACGATGTTCTCGCTCGCGCCGGGCAGCGGCGCTGTTAACTGGGCGAGCCCGGTCGCCGACGGCGTCCACTACCAGTCGATCAGCGTCGCCGACGGCGTCGTCTACACGCTCGACGGCGACGGCTTCCTGGACGCGTTCGCCGCCGGCTCGGGGACGCCGCTGCTGCGCCATCCGATGGCCGCCGACACCGGGACCCCGATGGGCGGGCTGGTCAGCGGCGGCGCCGCGATCGCCGAGCACACCGTCGTCGTGGCGGCCACGTCTCAGTCGGCCGCGGCCGGTGCGATCACTGGGTCGGGCGGCAGCGGTCCGGGCGCCGGTGCGTACCTGATCGGCTATCGCGCAAGCTGAGCGCCGGGCTCAGCGGCTGCCGACGGCGCGCATGAACCCGAACGCGCACAGCGCGGCGATGATCAGCGCGATGATCGGCAGCCACGCCCCGACGACCCCCGCGATCGAGAGCAGGATCCCGACAACCCCGACGACGCCCGCCCCCGCGCCGGTCACCGCGAGCCGGTAGGCCCGCTGCTCCCGCGCTCGGCGCGGCGTGTAGCTCCCGCGCTTCTGGAGATCTGCCATACCCGTCAGCGTATCGCGCCTCGGGCGGTGCTCTGAGCCCGGACTTCGGCGAATTCCGTCACATATGCGCACGTATTCGCCATCGTCCCCGGCCGACCGCTCGCCGGTACCATCGAAATCGATGCCGTTCCCGCAAACCCGCCTGCGTCGTCTGCGTGCGACGCACGCGCTCCGCGGCCTGGTCCGCGAGACGTCGCTGGAGCCCTCGGACCTCGTCTATCCGATGTTCGTCGCACATGGGATCGACCGCCGCGAACCGATCGAGGCGATGCCCGGGGTCGACCGACTGTCGATCGCCCACGCCGTCTCCGAGGCCGGCGAGGCCGCGTCGCTCGGGATTCCCGCCGTGCTGCTGTTCGGGCTGCCGGCGGCCAAGGACGAGGAGGGGTCGGGCGCGTGGGACGACGAGGGCGTGGTCCAGCTCGCGACCCGCGCGATCAAGGACGCCCACCCCGACCTGATCGTGATCACCGACCTGTGCCTATGCGAATACACCTCGCACGGCCATTGCGGCGTCGTCCGTGACGACGGCGGCGTAGACAACGACGCGACGCTCGCGCTGCTGGCCCGCGCCGCGACCTCCCAGGCCCGCGCGGGCGCCGACGTGATCGCGCCCAGCGACATGATGGACGGCCGGATCGGATTCATCCGCGCCGCACTCGACGACGACGGCCACGCCGACACCCCGATCCTCGCCTACAGCGCGAAGTTCGCGTCGGCGTTCTACGGGCCGTTCCGCGAGGCAGCCGACTCGGCGCCCGCGTTCGGCGACCGCCGCGGCTACCAGATGGATCCGGCCAACGGCGACGAGGCGGTCCGCGAGGCGCGACTCGACGTCGACGAGGGCGCCGACATCGTGATGGTCAAGCCGGCGCTCCCGTACCTCGACCTGATCCGCCGGATCAAGGACGACACCGAGTTGCCGGTCGCGGCGTACAACGTCAGCGGCGAGTACGCGATGGTCAAGGCCGCCGCGGCCGCCGGTTACCTCGACGAGCGGGCGACCGTGCTAGAGACGCTCACCTGTATCCGCCGCGCCGGGGCCGACATCGTGATCACCTACCACGCGCTGGAGGCGGCGAAATGGCTGCAGTAGAGCCCGGGACTCGTCACGGACCGAAGCTGCGCTCGCGCAAGCAGGGAGCGGCGATCCCGCTGAGCGAGACCGACAAGCGGCTGCTGAACCTGATGCAGGGCTCGTTCCCGATCGCCGAGCGCCCGTACCTGCGCGTCGCGACGGAGGCCGGGGTCACCGAGCGCGAGGCGATCGACCGCGTTCAGGAGCTGATCGACGAGCGGATCATCCGCCAGGTCACGCCCATCTTCGACACGCGCGCCCTCGGCTACAGCTCGATGCTCGTCGCCGCCAAGGTCGACCCTGAGAACCCGTGGCGCGCGGCGAACGTGATCAACGAGCACCCCGGGGTCTCGCACAACTACCTGCGCAACCACGAGTTCAACATCTGGTTCACGATCGCGACCGAGCCCGACTCGCCGCTCGGGGTCGAGGGCACACTCGACGTGCTCGCCCGCATCGCCGGCGCGGAGTCGATCCGCCAGCTGCCGACGCTGAAGCTGTTCAAGATCCGGATGGACCTCGAGATGGAGGGCTCGACTGCGGACCTCGCGCGCGCCGTCGAGGTCGCGCCGCCCGCCGAGACCGAGCGCCAGCCCTACGACGAGCTCGACATCGCGGTGATCCGCGCGACCCAGGGCGACATGCCGGTCACCGAGGAGCCGTACGCGCCCGCCGCCGCGGAGCTCGGGCTCTCCCAGGGTGAGCTGCTCGCCCACCTGCAGGGGATGCAGGAGCGCCGGCTGCTACGCCGCGTCGCGGCGATCCTGTTCCACCGCCGGGCCGGCTTCAGCGCCAACGGCATGGGCGTCTGGAAGGTGCCCGACGAGCGGATCATGGAGATCGGCCCGCGGATGGCCGCGTTCCGGGGGATCTCCCACTGCTACCAGCGACCGACCTATGAGGACTGGCCGTACTCGGTCTTCACGATGGCCCACGGCCGCTCGAAGGAAGAGTGCGACGCGATCCTCGATTCGATCGCCGAGCAGACCGGGGTCAGCGAGCGAGCGACGCTCTACTCCTCGACGGAGTTCAAGAAGGTCCGCCTGCTCTACTTCACCGAGGATTTCAGGGACTGGGAACGCAAGCACGCGGGCGTGTGACCGCGCTTCCGTACAGCACCGAGCGCTCGACCGAGCTCTATCACCGCGCCATCGAGTTGATGCCGGGCGGGGTCAACTCGCCCGTCCGAGCGATGCGGGCGATCGGCCGCGATCCGATCTTCCTCGCCCGCGGCGAGGGCTCGCGCGTGTATGACGTCGACGGCAACGAGTACATCGATTGGGTCTGCTCGTGGGGCCCCCTGATCGCCGGCCACGCCCACCCGGCCGTGGTCGACGCCGTCGCGTCGGTCGCGACCGACGGGACGACCTTTGGCGCTCCTACTAGAGGAGAGGTGAAGCTCGCGGTCGACGTGACGTCTCGCATTCCGTCGGTCGAGATGCTGCGGATGACGTCGTCCGGCACCGAGGCGACGATGAGCGTGGTTCGGCTCGCGCGAGCCGCGACCGGCCGCGAGCACGTGCTGAAGTTCTCGGGCGCCTACCACGGCCACGTCGACGGGCTGCTGGCCGAGGCCGGCTCTGGGCTCGCCACCCACGCGATCCCGTCGAGCCCGGGCGTGCTCCCCGCCGCCGCCGCGGCGACCGTAATCGTCCCCTGGAACGACCCCGACGCGCTGACAGAGGCGACCGAGCGGTTCGAGCTCGCGGCCATCCTTGCGGAGCCGGTGCCCGCGAACATGGGCGTCGTCCCGCCCGACGACGGCTTCCTCGCGCTGCTGCGCGAGCGCGCGGACCAGACCGGCGCGCTGCTCGTATTCGACGAGGTGATCACCGGGTTTCGGGTGGCCCGCGGCGGCGCCCAGGAGCGCTACGCGGTGATGCCGGACCTCACGATCCTCGGCAAGGTGATCGGCGGCGGGCTGCCGGCCGCCGCGTACGGCGGCGCGTCGGTGCTGATGGAGCAGCTCGCGCCGTGCGGGCCGGTCTACCAGGCGGGCACGCTCGCCGGAAACCCGCTTGCGGTCGCCGCCGGGCTGGCGACGCTCGAGCTGCTCGGGCCGGCCGCCTACGCGCGGCTCGAGGCGGTCACCGAGGCGCTCGCGGTCGGGCTGCGGGGCGCTGCCTCCGGGGCGGGCGTGCCTTTGCAGGTGCAGAGCGTCCCCGGGCTCGTGACCCCGTTCTTCACGGAGTCGCCCGTCCGCGACTACGCGGGCGCGGCGGCGTGCGACCTCGCGGCATACGGTGCCTGGTGCCGGGCGCTGCTCGAGCTCGGGGTGTTCCCGCCGGCCTCGCAGTTCGAGGCGTGGTTCCCGTCGCTCGCGCACACCGACGCCGATGTCGAGCGGACCGTCGCGGCCGCGCGAATCGCCCTGGAGCGGCTGCCGTGAGCGCTGCCGTCCTGTGCGACGTGTTGCGCGCCCAGGGCGGGACGCTCGCCCAGCACGTCCGCGAGCCCGACGGTCCGGCCACCCCCGGCCCGCCCCAGAAGGCGGCGGCCGGACCGCGTGCCGCGGGGCGCGAGGCCGAGTACGAGCTGCTGCTCGAGATGATCCTCGAGGGCTCGCTGCTGCACTACGGCTCGGCGCGCGTGATTCGCACCGCCGACCGCGATCTGGCGCTGCTGCTCGGCGATCAGCTGTACGCGATGGGGCTCGCGCGACTCGCGGCGCTCGGGGACCTCGAAGCGGTCGCCGTGCTCGCCGACGTGATCTCGCAGCTGGCCCAGGCCCACGCCGAGGGTGACGGCGCGCGAACGGGCGCGATCTGGGAGGCCGGAGCGGTCGCGGTCGGCTGGGGGAGTGGCGAATTGCTCCACCCGGCGCCGTCGCCTACCAAGGATGGCTCGTGACGGTCGTCTCGTTGTTGACGGTAGCCTGTCCGGCCCTGTTCAATCCAAGACCGAGAAGCATCGGATCCCTTGCCTGATCGCCGCAAACCCAAGAAGTCGAAGTACACGGCCGACCGCGGTATTCCTGGCGCGTACGAGGGGGAGACCCTCACCCGCCGCCGCTTCATGGTCGGCGCGGCGAACGGCGCCGGGATGGTCGCCACCGCGGCGATCGCGCTGCCCGCGCTCGGCTTCGCGCTGGCGCCGATCTTCAAGACCGACCAGGTCACCTGGCAGGTGATCGGCCCTCCGTCGGACTTCACCAACGACAACTACGTCGCGAAGACGATCGTGATCACGCCGGGGATCGGCGAGGCGGGCAACTCGATCGCGTACGTCCGCACCCGCAACCCCGCGATCGACACGGAGCCCGAGGACAAGTGGAATCACTGGATCGCGCTGTCGTCACGATGCATGCACCTCGGCTGCCCGGTCCGCTGGGTCGACGCCGCCGAGCGGTTCATCTGCCCGTGCCACGGGGGCGTCTACAACCTCCGCGGGCTGGTCGCGGGTGGCCCGCCGGTGCGCCCGCTCGACCGCTTCTACACGCGCCTTAACGCGGACACCGGTCTCATCGAGCTCGGCCCCCGCTACTCCGTCAACTCCGAGCTGCGCCGCTTCTCGCCGCGCGACCCTGGCGAGCCGCTCGACGGCATCGGCCAGTACCTCTACCCGGCGCGGTGGTCGACGCCGCCGCTCCCATCGAGCTGAGCGATGCCGAAGCTGCCGATGCCCCCGCTGCCGAAGGTTCTGCTTCCGAAGCCGAAGCGGCCGGGCGAGGTCCCCGACGACGGGCAGCTGTCGGCGCCCGCCGAGGCCGGCGCGACCGTCGTCGACTGGATCGACGAGCGCACCTCGCTGACCGGCACCGTCCGCTGGACCCTGTTCCGCAAGGTCCCGCGGGGGACCAACTGGGCCTACACGCTCGGCTCGGCGACGCTGTTCGCGTTCCTCAGCCAGGCGATCACCGGCGTGTTCCTCGCGATGTACTACCGCCCGGACTCGGCCGGGGGCGCCTACGAGTCGATCCGGAACATCGACGACAACGTGTTCCTCGGCCAGTTCGTGCGCGGGATGCACAAGTGGGGCGCGTCGGTGTTGATCATCCTGATCTTCCTGCACATGGGGCGCGTGTTCTTCTACGGCGCGTACAAGTATCCGCGCGAGCTGACGTGGGTGATCGGTGTCGTGCTGCTGATCCTGACGCTGGTGATGGGCTTCACCGGCTATCTGCTGCCGTTCGACCAGAAGTCCTACTGGGCCTCGATCGTCGGCGTCAACATCAACTCCGGCGGCCCGCTGGTTGGACCGTTCCTATCGGACTTCCTCCGCGGTGGCAACGAGTTCGGCGCGACCACGCTGTCGCGGTTCTATTCGATCCACATGCTGCTCGTGCCCGGCCTGATCATCGCGCTGATCGGCGCGCACATCTACCTCGTCACGAAGCTCGGGACGACCGCACCGCCGTGGGTCAAGCCCGAGGAGGAGGACCCGGTGATCCAGGACCTCGAACGAGCGGAAGTGTGAGCGGAGGAGCCCGGCCTTGAACAAGGCAGAGAAAGAGTCATACCTCCGCGAATACTCGGTTCTGAAGAACGAGGGCCATCCGTTCTTCCCGTACGCGGTCGCCAAGGACGGAACGATGGCCGCGATCGTCCTGATCGTGATCATCCTGCTCGCGCTGATGTTCGGCGCCGAGCTCGGGCCGAAGGTCGACCCGACGACCACCACCTACGTGCCTCGGCCGGACTGGTACTTCTTCTTCCTGTTCGAGGTCCTCCGAGTCATGAAGAACGTCCCGAAGTTCACGCCGATGGCGACGATCGGCGTGCCGACGATCTGCATGATCCTGCTGTTCCTGCTGCCGTTCTACGACCGCAGCCCGGAGCGGCGAATCGAGCGCAGGCCGATCGCGCTCGCGGCGGGAATCGCGACGATCGCCGCGATGGCCTACCTGACCTACAGCGGCGCCAACACCGGCTCGCCGAACACGGTCGACATGAAGCCGCCCGCGAACCTGACGGCCGCCCAGCTCGCGGTGTTCGAGCGCGGCAAGCTCGTCGTCGGCCAGTCCGGGTGCCTCGCATGTCACGTGATCGGCAACAACGGCAACAACGGCCCCGGCCCGAATCTGACTCACATCGGCGCGCTCGTGCCCTCGGCGGCGATCGCATCGACGCTGATCAACCCGACGCCGCCGATGCCCTCCTTCAAGAATCTTCCCAAGCAGAAGTTCTCTGACCTCGTAGGCTTCCTCTCAGAGCTCCAATAGGCAAACGGCTCCGTGGCCATGCCGGCGACCGGGACCCTCGAGGAGGCACAGGTGCGCGCGATGTTCGACCGGATTGCCGGTCTGTACGACCTGATGAACTCGGTGATGACCGCCGGCCTGCATCACCGTTGGCGCCGGCGGGCAGTCGACCTGGCCGAGGTTCCTCGGGATGGGCGCGCGCTCGACGTCGCGAGCGGGACGGGTGACCTGGCCCTCGAGCTCGCTGGTCGGATGGGCCCAGGCGGCGAGGTGATCGGCACCGATTTCTCGGAGCGGATGCTCGAGCTGGCGCGAGCGAAGGCGGCGGCTCGGGCCGGGGATCGCTCCGGTGCTGAGGTTCGATTCGAGGTGGGGAACGCGCTGTCGTTGCCGTACGAGGATTCGTCGTTCGACGCGGCGACGGTCGGCTTCGGGGCTCGGAATTTTTCCGATCTGTCGCGTGGCCTCTCCGAGATGACCCGGGTCGTCCGCCCCGACGGACGCGTCGTGGTCCTGGAGATCACCACTCCGACGCGGCCGCCACTGTCGCACTTCTTCGAGCTGTGGTTCGACCGGGTGGTTCCGAAGTTGGGCCGGGTCGCGGGCGACCCGGAGGCCTACAGCTACCTGCCGCGGTCGGTCCGCCGCTTCCCGGGGCCGCGGGATTTGGCCGAGCTGATGTCGCGGTCGGGGATGCGCCGCGTCCGCTACGTGGTCACGGCGGGCGGGATCATCGCCCTGCACGTGGGGGAGGTCGCGCCGCGATGAGCGCCGGCAGCGCGGTCCAGGCCGTCGTTGATCTAGGCGGCGAACCGGTGCTGAGCCTGCTCGACCGCGTTGAGCGCCGGATGGCGGAGCTCGCCGGCGGCCACGGTCCGCTGCTCGGACGCTACGCCGGGGAGACGATCGCAGCCGGCGGTAAGCGCCTGCGGCCGCTGCTCGTCGGGCTCGCCGCGGGCGCGCCACCGCCGGAGAGCGACGGGCTCTTCCACGCGGCCGTCGCGGTCGAGCTCGTGCACGCGGCGACGCTGGTCCACGACGACGTGCTCGACGGCTCCTCGCTGCGCCGTGGGCAGCCGACGGTGTTCGCGGCCGGGGGCCGCAGCCTCGCGACCGCGACCGGCGACCTGCTGTTCTCGCGCGCGTTCGCCGAGCTCGCCGACGCCGGCGCGGTCGCCTCGGTCCGGGCGCTGTCGCGGGCGAGCTCCGAGCTCGCGGAGGGCGAGCTGATGCAGCGGGCCGACGCATTCGACGCGGGGATCTCGATCGAGCGATACCTGGAGCGCAGTCGCTTGAAGACGGCGGTGCTGTTCCGCGCCGCGTGCGAGCTGGGCGCCCTGGAGGTCGACGGCGAGGTCGAGCCGCTCGGACGATTCGGCGAGCAGATCGGGATGGCGTTCCAGATCCTCGACGACGTGCTCGACATCACCGGGCCGCCGGAGCGGACCGGCAAGCCGCGCGGCGCCGACGTGCTCGACGGGACGGTGACGCTGCCGATGATCCTCGCGCGCGACTCCGATCCGGAGCTCGCGTCGTTGGACCTGCGGCTGATTCGGACGCCGGCCGAAGCGGCCGGAGTGTGCGACCGGATCGCCGCCACCGGAGCGACCGAAGCGACCCGGGTGCGGGCGCTCGAGCTGGTCTCGGCCGCCAAGGTCGAGCTGCCGCCGCTGCCGGATCGCCAACGGGCTGCTTTGGAACTCGTGGCGGACGGCGTGGTCGAGCGGTACGCGTAGGGCGCTTGCAGCGCCCGGCGTTGCCCTAGAAGTCTTCGGGGAGGATCAGGTCGGCCTCGAGCCCGCGGACGAACCGCTCGATCTCCTCGACCATGTTCGACCGCGCGAGGCGCTGAAGGTCGTCGAGCAGGTCGGCGAGGCCGTCCTCGAGCCGATCCTCGAGGTCCTCGATCTCGGCCTGGGCGTAGACGCTCTCCTCGTGCCACTCGCAGTTGGGGCAGCACAGCGCGAGCTCCCAGTGCTCCTCGTCGGTCTCGCTCCACGCCAGCGGTTGCACGAGCGTCGAGTCGCACTCGGGGCAGATGTGCAGCGGGCGGGTCTCCTGCTCAGCCACGTCGTCTTCGAAGCGGACCACCTCGATTTTCCTGCCGCTCGGTAGGACGATCCGGTGAACTGAGTGGTGGTTGGTTTTTTCGTCCACGGTTGCTGCTCCCGACACGCTGTCTATCGGCGTCCTACCCGCGGACCTTGAGAGGATTCTTCGCCCAACCTTCGGTGGGGCGGTAACCTTGGATCGTCTCCCCTTGGAGGAGCGAGAAATGTTCCGGAATCCCCTTATCGATGCCATCGTCGTTCTGCTGGTCGTGCTGCTGATCTTCGGCCCGAAGCGCCTACCCGGGCTCGGCAAGTCGCTCGGTCACGGGATGCGCGAGTTCAAGGACGGGATCACCGGCAGCTCGAAGCCCGACGAAGAGGAGCAACAGCAGCCTCAGCTGACGCAGGCGACTGCGGCGCCCACCGCCCAGGACGCGACCGCTCCCGCACAGCCGGCGGCGGAGCCGGCGCCGGCTCCTGAGGTCGGTTCGGCGGAGCGACGCTCCTAGCCCTCCGCGGGGGGCTCGCCGTGTCGAAGGTCTTGCGGCCCATCGGGCACAGCGATCGTCTGAGCATCGTCGATCACCTCGATGAGCTCCGCTCGCGGCTGATCATCTGCTTGATCGCGCTGCTGGTCGCGTTCGGCGTCTGCTTCTGGCAGAACAACCCGCTCCTGAGCGTCCTGAACAGGGCGCTGCCGCATGTGTCGACGGTCGCCGGCGGCCAGCACGGGCTCGCGTCGCTGCGGAACCGGTCGGTGGAAGAGCGGCAGGGCCTGGAGAAGGTGAAGGAGGGCGCGAACCAGCTGGCCGGCTCTGCTCGTCTCTCGGCCACCGACCGCGCGTCGGCTGGGCTGATCGCGGCGGGCGCCTCACAGGCAGCCGCCAACCTCCCGAAGGACGCGACCACCCAGGAGAAGCCGATCACGATCGGGGTCGGCGAGCCGTTCACCACGACGCTGACGGTGGCGGCGTACTTCGCGCTGCTGTTCGCGTTACCGGTGCTGATCTACCAGGGGTACGCGTTCGTGATCCCGGCGCTCAATAAGCAGGAGCGGCGCGCGGCGCTGCCGATGATGGCGATCGCACCGATCCTGTTCATGAGCGGAGTGGTGTTCTCGTACTTCATCGTCCTGCCACCCGCGGTCCACTTCCTACAGGGGTACAACGCGGACCACTTCGACGTCTTAGTACAGGCGAAGTCGTACTACACGTTCGAGATCATCACGATGCTCGCGATCGGGCTCGCGTTCCAGTTACCGCTGGGCCTGCTCGCGCTGCACCGAATCGGCGTGATCAACGGTCGCACCCTGACCAGACACTGGCGCTACGCTGTCGTCATCATCGCGCTGATCGCCGCGGCCATGCCGGGGGCGGATCCCGTAACGACGGCGCTCGAGACGGCACCTCTAGTAATTCTCTATCTCGCCAGCATCGTGATGCTCAGAATCGCCGACCGCCGCGCCGCCGCGCGCGAGGCCGCCGAGGCCGCCGAGATGGAATCGTCCTTCGACAGCGGACTGGGTCCGGCCTAGTGCTTTTCGACCTTCGCGGCCGCGGTCGTCGACGCACGGTTCAGGTCGTCTACCTGGGTCTCGCCCTCCTGATCGGGGCGGGTCTCGTGCTGTTCGGCGTCGGGACCGGGACCGGCGGCGGCGGTCTGCTGAACGGGATCGGCAACAGCGGCAGCGGCAACCAGAACTCAGTCGTCAGCCAGCAGGAGAAGGCGGCGCTCAAGCAGGTCAAGGCGAACCCCAACGACCCCGCCGCCTACTCGGCCCTCGTGCAGGCCCGCTGGACCTCCGCCGGCCAGGGGGCCAACTTCAACTCCCAGACCGGCCAGTTCACCGCGTCGGGCAAGAAGAAGCTGGCCCAGGCGACCCAGGCCTGGCAGCAGTACCTCAACCTCACCAAGACCCCGGATCCGAACCTCGCCGTGCTCGCTTCCCGCGCCTATGCGGCCCAGGGCAACTACGCCGGAGCGGCCAGCGGCTGGGAGATCGCCGCCGCGGCCAACCCCAACGCGGCCAAGGGATATGAATGCCTCGCGGTCAGCGCCTACGCGGCCAAACAGACCCGCAAGGGCGACCTCGCGATGGCAAAGGCCATAGACCTCGCGCCAAAGGCCCAGCGCGCCCTGCTCAAAACCACGATCCAGTCGGCCAAGACCAACCCGGCGGTCGCCCAGCAGTGCTGACCGTTTGGCGGGGGCGGTGTGCGCTGCGGCGCGGTCGTGCGTCGCAGCTCTAGGCGCGATCCGGCGGCTAACATCGACCGACCCCCGGGCCGTTAGCTCAATTGGCAGAGCAGGGGACTCTTAATCCCAAGGTTGGAGGTTCGATTCCTCCACGGCCCATTGAAAAGGCCCCGCTGAGACGGGATTCGCGTGTAAGACCGATTCCCCCGGAATCGCGAATATGTCCCCAATATGTCCCGGCAAGTGCAGAAGAAGCTAGGGCCGGCCTGGACCGAGCGCGGACGGCCCGCGGCCGGGTACTTTACGAAGCGGCTGGCTGAGGATTGGCTGCGGTCGTTGCTCGAGGAGGCGCGACGCGGAACGCTGCCCGGGCTCGTCACGACGGGCGCGACGTTCGCCGACGCGGCCGCCGAATACCTGCGGTACATCGAGCACGACCGGGGTCGCAAGCCGTCGACGGTGCGCGGGTACCGCTCGGCCATCCGGTCACATCTGCTGCCCGCGTTCGGGACGATGGCGGTCGAGGATGTGACGACGGCCGAGATCGAGCGATGGCTCGCTGGCTTCGTAGGTTCGGTGCGCTCGAGGAACAAGCTGCTGATCCAGCTCCACGGAATTCTTGAGCGGGCGCGCAAGGCCTACGGGTTGTCGGCGAACGCGGCTGCCGACGTCGAGAAGTTCCCCCAGCGCCGTAGCGGCGATATCGAGGTCTTCTCGCCGGAGGAGGTCTGGGCCCTCGCCCGGGCTGCGTCCTCCGAGCAGGACACGGCAATCTTCATGACGGCGGCATTCACTGGACTGCGGACGGGCGAGCTGCTCGCGCTTCGGTGGCGTGACGTCGACTTCGCGGGGACGACGATCAGGGTCCGGGCGAGCTACTACGCCGGTCAGCTGACGACGCCGAAGTCGGGCAAGGTGCGGGCGGTGCCGATGGCGCCGGACGTGGCCGCGGCGATCGCAAAGCTGGGCCGGCGAGATGATTGGGTCGGCGACGACGACCTGGTGTTCGTCGGCGACGTGGGTGGCTACCTCGACGGCTCAGCGTTGCGACGGCGATACAAGGCGGCGCTCGGTGCGGCGGCCCTTCGCCCGTTGCGGTTTCACGATCTGCGCCACACCTTCGGCACTCGGATGATCGCCAAGGCCGACATCCGTCGGGTGCAGGAGTGGATGGGCCACGCGGACATCCAGACGACGATGCGGTATCTGCACTACGCGCCGCGCGAGGAGGACGCCGAGCTCGTGGCGGAGGCGTTCGCCGTGCCCGGCCCCGAGCCGAGCGTCCCGGCCCAGGAATAGGCCCGCGGGTCGAGGAGGTCCGCGGACATCTTCGGACATCTTCGGACACGAGCACCCAGTGCGTAGAGTGTGATCCTGTCCGTTGTTGGGGGCGGTGGCTTGGGGGCGAGCCGGTCAGGCGCACGGGGCGACGGCGTGAACATGCGTGAGCCCTTCGTCGGGGGGGGCCGACGGACTATCGACGACCCGCGAGCAGAGGCAAGACGGAGCGCATCCGGTCCGGACGAGCGTTTGGGCCGCGTCCCGAGCTCCTCCGCAGAGCGCGTACTGGAAGTGAGGACGACGTCGGCGCGCACTCCCCGTCGAGGCGGGTTGTGAGCAGCAACCCTGCAAAGGACGTGGCTCCTCCTTCCGAGGCGAGGAGCGGGTCTCATGCCATCTCGGGACTGGAGCCCTGCTTCGTTGGTCTCGGGGTACCCGGTGCGCGGACGGTGCCCGCGCCAGCCGCCGCGGCGGGGTAGGTGGCCATCTCTCTGGGGGCGCGGCGTCTGAACCGCGTGGTGATCCGTGTGGAACTCGGGCGCAACCGAGCGGCAGCCATGAGCACCGTGGTGACGCCCCATCGGCCGCCTTCGATGGTTCCCCGAACACGCGCACGCCTGCCGGCGCGGCGGCGCTGTGAGCCGTTGCCGGGGATGATCACCCGGTTGGGATGATGCTTGGCCGTCAGGGGTTTGTGATGGTGGAATCGCGCGCAAGCATGCGCGATCTTCTTCCTTCTGCGGACATGTGAGGCTGGCGCGATGAGCGAGCGGTTCAAGGGCGTTATCAACGTTGACATTCGTGATTCGGTGCCGGATTGGGCTCCGTTCGAGGCGCCGAAGGCTCCCGAGGGAGCGCCGAACGTTCTCTACATCGTGCTCGACGACGTGGGCTTCTCGCTGTTGAGCAGCTACGGCGGCCCGGTCCCGACGCCGAACATCGATCGGATCGTTGCGGACGGGGTGCGCTACACCCAGATGCACACGACCGCGTTGTGCTCGCCGACGCGTTCGTGCCTGCTGACCGGGCGCAATCACACCCGCAACAGCATGGCGTGCATCACCGAGGCGGCGATCGGGTTTCCGTGCGCGAGCGGGGTGATTCCGCCGGAGAACGGTCAGATCCAGGAGATCCTCGGGGAGGCGGGCTGGAACACGTACATGGTCGGGAAATGGCATCTGTGCCCGGAGTCGGAGATGAACCTCGCGTCTTCAAGGCGGAACTGGCCGACAGGCCGTGGCTTCGAGCGCTTCTATGGGTTCCTGGGGGCGGAGACGAACCAGTGGTATCCGGACCTCGTCTACGACAGCCATCCAGTGGATCCGCCGCGCTCGCCGGCGCAGGGCTATCACCTGACCGAGGACCTGACCGACAAGGCGCTGGAGTTCATCAAGGACGCGAAGGTGGTCGCGCCGGATAAGCCGTTCTTCCTGTATTACGCGCCGGGGGCGTGCCACGCGCCGCACCACGCTCCGAAGGAGTGGATCGCCAAGTTCGAGGGTCAGTTCGACATGGGCTATGAGGCGATCCGCGAGCAGACGCTCGCCCGCCAGAAGGAGCTGGGGATCGTCCCGTCCGATACCGAGCTCCCGCCGATCAACCCGATCGCCGACCAGAGTGGACCGGACGGGCAGCCCTTCCCGCCGCTGGACATGACGAGGCCGTGGGACTCGCTGTCGGCTGACGAGCAGCGGCTGTTCTGTCGGATGGCCGAGGTGTATGCCGGGTTCATGGCGCACGCCGATGATCAGATCGGGCGGCTGCTGGACTATCTGGAAGAGACCGAGCAGCGCGAGAACACGCTGATCTTGTTGATCTCCGACAACGGCGCGAGCGGCGAGGGCGGACCGAACGGGTCGGTGAACGAGAACAACATCACCAACGGCATCCCAGACTCGATGGAGCAGAACCTCGCGATGCTCGACGAGCTCGGCGGCACCAAGACCTACAACCACTACCCCAACGGCTGGGCGATGGCGTTCAACACGCCGTTCAAGATGTGGAAGCGCTACGAGTTCAACGGCGGCACAAGTGACCCGTGCATCATCTCGTGGCCGAACGGAATCGCGGCGAAGGGTGAGATCCGCGAGCAGTACCACCACGCGATCGATCTCGTCCCGACGATCCTCGATTGTCTGGGCGTCGAGCCGCCTGAGACGATCGGCGGTCACGTCCAGAGCGACTTCGACGGCGTCAGCATGCGCTACAGCTTCGACCACGGGTCGCTGCCGACCGCGCGCGCGACGCAGTTCTACTCGATGCTCGGCTCGCGGGCGATCTGGCACGACGGCTGGAAGGCCGTCACCACCCACCCCACGATCAGCGGCTGGAGCCACTTCGCGACCGACACGTGGGAACTCTACCACACCGACGTCGACCGCTCCGAAGCGCACGATCTCGCCGCCGAGGAGCCCGAGCGCCTGCAGGAGCTCATCAACCTCTGGTACGCCGAGGCCGGCGCCAACGGCGCGTTCCCGCTCGATGACCGCTCGGCTCTGGAGATCATCACGACCCCGCGGCCGCTGCTGAGCCCTCCCCGCAACCGCTACGTCTACTACCCGGGGCTCTCCGAGATACCCGAATCCCAAGCGGTCAACATCCGTAACCGCTCCTACACCATCGGCGCGCTCGTCGACATTCCCCAGCCAGGCGCCGAAGGCGTTCTGTT
>DASXDD010000131.1:0-15840 GCA_036490775.1 Solirubrobacteraceae bacterium
GCAACGCTGCGCGACGCACGCGTCGGCCGGGCATCAGCCTCGACGCGGCACTCGGAACGGTCCTTGCCGCGGGCTTTGCGCTGGTCGCGTTCCTGACCGCGGGCGGCACCGATCTCGGCCCGAACACCTGGGTCGAGATCGCGATCGCGCTCGTCGGCGCCGGCGGCGCTGTGGCCGTCGTTCTGTACGGCGGTGCGGGGCGCGCGTGGGGCGGCATCACGCTGCTTCTGTTCGTGGCGCTGGCGGCGCTGACATTCGCCTCGATCGGGTGGTCGGTCCAGCCCGACGACTCGTGGGCGGAGGCCAACCGCACGCTCTCGTATCTGGCGGCGTTCGGCGCGGCGATGGCGATCGCGAGGATCCTGCCGAAGCGCTGGCCAGCGGTGCTCGGTGCCGTGGCGGCCGCGATGACGGTGATCTGCGCATACGCGCTCGTGGTCAAGACGTTCCCCGGCACGTTCGACGCCGACGACCCCGTCGGCCGGCTGAAGGCGCCGTTCGACTACTGGAACGCCACCGGACTGGCGGCCGCGCTCGGCGTCCCGGCGTGTGTCTGGGCAGGTGCACGAGTGGCCCCAGGCCGTGTGTTGCGAACGCTCAGCATCCCGTCACTGGCGATCCTGCTCACGGTGCTCGTGCTGTCGTACTCGCGGGGCGCGGTGATCGCGGTGATCGTCGCCTGCGGGCTGTGGTTCGCGATCACGCCGATGCGTCTGCGGGCGACCGCGGTGCTCGGTCTCGGCGCCGCTGGCGGCGCCGTCCTCTCGCTCTGGGCGCTGACCCACCACGCGCTCACTCACGACAGCGTCTCGCTCGCGGCCCGCATCCACGCCGGACACGTGTTCGGAGTCGTGGTGCTGGTAGTGCTCGTCGCCCTGACGGTGGCCGGCTTTGCTGCAGTCGCCGCGCTCGATCGCGTCGTGCTCGAGCCTGTCGCTCGTCGGCGTGTCGGCACGGCGCTGCTGGTCGCGCTCGCGCTGGTGCCCATCGTCGGCGTGGTTGGGCTGGCGGCATCCTCGCGGGGCCTCACCGGCGAGGTCTCACACCTTTGGACCTCGCTGACCAGCGCCAACGGCGTCGTCTCTGAGACCCCCGGCCGGCTGGTCGAACTCTCCAATAGCCGGCCGCGCTACTGGCGCGAGGGACTCAAAGTCGGCGAGCATGCGCTGCTCAAGGGCGTCGGCGCGGGCGGCTTCGAGACCGCGCGCGGGCGCTACTCATCCGACGCGCTGGTTGTCGGCCACGCCCACAGCTACGCGATCGAGACGTTCGCTGACTTCGGCCTGATCGGCACGGCGCTCAGCCTCGCGCTGCTGATCGCCTGGGCGCTGGCGACCGGTCGGACGCTCGGGGTGGGGCGGCAACCACGCGAGCCCGAGCCATCGGCGATGAGCGCAGTCGCCATCGAGCAAACCGGGATGATCACGATGCTCGCGATCGTGCTGACGTTCGGGATCCACTCGACGATCGACTGGACGTGGTTCTTTCCGGGCGTCGCGATCCCGGCGCTCTTCTGCGCCGGCTGGCTCGCCGGTCGTGGCCCGCTTTCGCATCCGGTCGGGCGCGTGGAGCGAAAGCGGCTGACGACCGCCCCCGCGGCCGGAGGGATCGTCGTCGCGATCGCGGCGATCGCGATCGCCGCGGGGTGGGTCGTGTGGCAGCCGCTGCGCTCTGCCGACGCCGCCAATTCGGCGGTGAACGAGCTGCTCGCGGGCAACACCGGCGCGGCGCTGACCGACGCACGTACCGCGGTCGACACGGACCCGGTCTCAGCCGACACGCTCTGGGAGTTGTCGGAGATCTACGTCGCGGCGGGGGACCGTGGGTCCGCGCGCGCGGCGCTGGTCCGGGCAAGGGATCGTCAGCCGTCCAATCCCGAGTCCTGGCAACGGATCGGGGAGTTCGACGTTCGGTACCACAAACCGCAGCTGGCGCTCTCAGAGCTCAACAGGGCAGCGCTGCTCGACCACGCGGCGGTTCAGCCACTGTGGGACCTGGCGGCGGCGTACACGGCCCTAAATAATCCCGCTGCGGCTCGCAACCAGCTCGCGGTCGCGGCCGCGCGCCAGCCTCACAACCCCGACGCCTGGCAGATGCTGGGCATCTACGACCTGCGCCACGGCGCGCCCTTGAACGCCCTCCCCGAACTGCGCGCGTCCAACAGCCTCGGCAGTTCGCCGCAGACGGTCGCGCTGATCGCCAAAGCCCAGCGCGCGCTCAGCGCACAGCAAGCGCGACAAGCAGCCGCCGCAAAAGCGGCGGCCCGCCGGTCGCGCCGACGCTGACCTCACCGAAGCCGAACTCCTGCAGCAGCGTCCGCAACGAGCCGCGCGTGTAGAGGTGCAGGTGATCGCCGAGCGGCTGCGAGAACCGCTCGACACCGTGCAGCGCGACTAGCAGCCGCCCGTGCGACGGTGTCGTGACCAGCAGGCGCCCGCGCGGGACGAGCACGCGCCTGACCTCAGACAGCCACCGTGCGGTGTCGGCGACGTGCTCGATCACCTCGCTGGCCCAAACGACGTCGAAGGCGCCGTCGTCGAATGGCAGCGGGCCGTCGATCGGCGTCAGCCGGAACTCGAGCTGGGGATACCGGGCTCGCGCCCGGTCGATCGCGGCCTCGGCGACGTCGACGCCGACGGCCGATGCGCCGGCGCGGTCGAGCTCGCACGTGAAGCGACCGTCGCCGCAGCCGACATCGAGCGCTCGGTCGCCGGCGCGCACGCCCGCGCGCAGGTGAGCGAGCCGCAGATTCAGGTCCGGTGGCTCGAGTTCGTCAGGCAGTCGCTCCCAGAGATCTTCGTAGTATTCGCGCATCGGTCGCGGGCACGATGTTCGCATTGCGAAGATCTGTGCGAATCCGGACCGCGTTCACGTTAGGTTTCAGTTAGAGTGCCGTTTACCTCGGGTTGGGAGGCCCCGGCGAAATTCCCCCGTCGCCGTGAAGGTCGCATTCGACAGTCGCCCGAAGCAAGAGCACCGAGGAATCGGTCGCTACGCCCGCTGCCTGCTGGAGGCCCTGCACGGACACGCGCAGCCGGGCGAGCTGGTCGAGACCCATGACCCGCGGCGCTGCGATGTATTCCACGCCCCGTGGATCGACGGCGCGATGCTGCGCTGCCCGGTGCCGATGGTCGTCACCGTCCACGACGTCGTCGAGCTCAAGCGCCGCGGCGAGTACCTCCGGGCGGGTCTGCGCCTGAAGCTGCGATACCTCGCCGTCCAGCGCGCGACTCGCGTGATCGTCCCGACCAACGCGGTCGCCGAAGACGTCGTCAGGGAGCTCGGGATCCAGAGAAAGCGGGTGGTGACGATTCCCGAGGCGGCCGCGCCTGCACTGCACCTTCGGTCAGAGGCCGAGGTCGAGGCGGTCCGCGAGCGGTTCGGCCTGCCGGACCGGTATCTGCTCTGGGTCGGCGGCCTGCGCGTCCCCGACCCGCGAAAGCGCGTCGCCGCGCTCGCTCGGGCAACACGCACGATGCCGCTGGTATTGGTCGGGCAAGCCGGCCCGTGGGCGAGGGAGCTGCCCGACGTGCTGCTGACCGGGTCGGTCTCAGACGACGAACTGGCGGCGATCTACAGCGGCGCACACGCGCTCGTGTTCCCCTCAGACGACGAGGGCTTCGGGTTGCCGCCGGTAGAGGCGCTGGCGTGCGGAACACCGGTCGCCGCGTGCGACGTGCCGGCTATGCGCGAGGTGCTCGAGGGCCACGCGATTCTCGGCTCGGTCGAGGACATGGACGGCCTGGTAGCCGCAGCCGAGGGCGCCCGGCGCCCTGCGCCCGCGCCGCTGTCATGGACGTGGAACGACGCGGCCGCGGCGACGTGGGAGGTCTACGCGGAGGCCGCGACCGAGCCCGACGGCTGGCGCAGCCCGCGCGGCCGCTCGCCGGCGCTCAGCGGCGCTCGATCATCAGCGTAACCGGGCCGTCGTTGCACAGCTCGACCGCCATCAGCGCGCCGAATACGCCACGGTGGGCGCCGAGCCGCTCGCAGAAGCGGTCATAGAGCGGCTGGGCGAGCTCAGGCGCGGCCGCCTGCACGTAGCTCGGCCGATTGCCCTTGCGCGCGTCGCCGTAGAGCGTGAACTGGCTGACGCAAAGCACCTCACGATCGCCGAGCGGCTCGTTCATCCGCCCGTCTGCGTCGCCGAAGATCCGCAGCGCCCTGACCTTGTCGGCGAGCCAGTCGGCCTGTTCCTCGCCGTCCTCGCGGCTGACGCCGAGCAGCACGAGCATCCCCGCGCCGATCTTCGACACGAGCTCGCCGTCAACCGACACCGAGGCACGCGACACGCGTTGGACCAACGCTCTCATCAGCCTTCGCGCAGCTCGGCGGCGACGCGCTCGGGCGGTACGACGTTCAGGTGCACACCGGCGCCGAGCTCGAGTCCGGCCAGGTGAGCGAGGCGCGGGATGATGTCGATCCGCCAGCAGAAGTGATCGGCGCCACGCGGCGCCGTCCGGACCCACAGGTTCAGCGGCGGGCTCGCGCCGAGCCGCCGGGCGAGCCTCGATAGCGCCTCGTGCAGCATCGCCGCGCCGGTCGGCCCGTCGTCCTCAAACCGCGCCCTCGGCGTGCGCGGCGCGATCAGCAGCTGATACGGCACGCGGGCGCCATATGGCGCCATCAGCACGACCTCGGGGTCGATCGCCACGATCCGCTCGCGCTGGCGCACCTCCTCCTGGACGAGGTCAGCGAGCAGGTTTGATCCCATCGTCTGTGTCGCGTAGGCGCCGAAGCGCTCCCGCTCGCGCGCGATCGCCGACGGCACGAACTCCAGCGCGTAGAGCTGCGCGTGAGTGTGTGGCAGCGACGCGCCCGCTTCACGCCGCTCGTTGACGATCAGGTGCACGCACGAAGCGTCGCGGTGCACGCGCATCCGCTCGCGCCAAACCTCGACCGCGGCCACAACCTGCCCTGGCTCGAGCTCGCACAGCGACATCACCGGGTCGGGCGCGTTGACGATCACCTCGTGCGATCCGGTCGCCGCACCCGACCAGAACAGGTCCTGGTTGGCGTGGCGCGGAGGCTCCTCGGAGTCGGGACTGAGGGCGGGATAGAGGTTGGGCACGACCCGGACCGTCCACCCGGGACCATCTCGCTCCCCGCCGTTGGGCCGGACCGCGTAGAGCTCGGGCGGCGTGCGGTCCTCGTGTCCCTCGGCGAACGGGTCTGACTCGCGGTCGATCGCCGGGGGCGGCGTCGCGCTCAGGCCCGCGCCGGGCCGATCCGCCCGTGCGCCAGCGACAATCGCCCGCTGCCCTGTCAGCGGATCGATCCGGATCTCCGGCACTTAGTGCTCCCCGCCCAGCCGCACTTAGAGGTGTTTCTCCATCGCGATGTGCTCGATCCGGGCCTCGCGAAAGACGCGGCCGCGGGCACGGTAGCCGGCCTGCTCGTAGAGGTCGCGAGCGTAGATCTGGGCGTGCAGCACGATCCGGCGGCCTCCCGCCCACCGCGACTCGGCATCGGCGAGCTCGAGCAGCCTCGTCGCGATCCCGCGGCGGCGGGCCCCGACCTGCACCGCGAGCCGGCTCAGCTGGGCCGTGTTGCCGACCATCACGACCCGGCAGGTCCCGAGCAGCTCGCCGTTCTCGACGGCGACGAGGTGGATTCCCTCGTGGTCTCGGCCGTCGAGCTCGTCGTGCTCGGGGACGCCCTGCTCGACACAGAACACCTCGTGACGCAACGCCAGCGCGGCGGCCAGCTCCTGCTGATCGCGGGCGCGGCGCACCTCATAGAGCATCGTTCCGGTCATCCGAGCGCGTACCGCTTGATGTCCTTTTCGAAGGCGCCGACGCTCTCATACGGCCCGGCGTGGTCGAAGACTATGTGACCGTTGCGGTCGTAGTAGATCGTCTGCGGGTAATAGGTCGCGGCGTGGATCGAGCGCGCGATGCTCTCGTGCGGATCGACGTAGCTCGGATAGGTCACAGGGAACTTGCGAAGGAACGTGGCCGCGGCCGGATTGGCGTCCTTGCCGTCGACGCCGACGAACCCAATCTTGCGCCCCAGCGCGACCGAAACCCGCTGGAACACGGGGAACTCGGTCTGGCATGGCTGGCACCACGAGGCCCACTTGTTGACGACGACCGGGTACCCGTGGAGGCTCGCGAGGCGTGCTCGAAACGCTGCGGGGCCGCCCCCAAGCAGCTGGTTTGCCTGGTTATGAAGCGCCGCCAGCGGTGCGGGCGCGTCCTTGAACGCTGCCGACACGGCCTTGGTCGAAGGCGCCGCGTTCTTTGGCTGGCTAGCGCCGCAGCCAGCCACCACGACCGCCGCAAGCAGTGCTGCCAACGTGTACCTCACGGGCTCACAGCTTGCCATACGACCCGAGCCTGCCCGACATCGCACGCGCACCCGAGCGCTGGCCGGAGCCCCCGCGCCAACTCTCAAGGTCTGCTTTAATATTCCTTACCTCCGAGCCAGGTGCGGTGAGGGGGTTTCCGCTTCTGAGGGTGTTCCTCGCCGTGTTCGGCTTCTGTTGAGGCCGGGTGAGCCGCTAAGACGTAGTGCCCGCGGCTCGCATATCCAGACGCAACCTTTCAATCTCGATGGGTGTTTCCACCCCTTTTCCGACGACTGCCGCGATCGCGCGCGCCGAGCTGTTCACGCGTGAACGCTTCGTATACGAGGGCGAGTCCCTCGAAGAGGCGCTTGCCGCCGGGTCTGCACGACGCCGGGCGATTGACGCTGCACTGACGGAGATCGAACAGGGAGCCAAGCACCCTTCGATCGAGTGGCGGCGCCAGTTCTCGCTGCTGCTCGGGCTCGAGCGCGTGCTTTCCGAGGAAGAGCCGCATCTCGCCGACGGGACGGTCCTGTCGGCCCACCAGGTGGACGCGTTGTCGGGAACCCTGACCGCGCTGCTCGCCGAGGCGCAGCGCAACGGCAACGGCAACGGTCCGGCTCCGGGGGCCACCGGCCTGCCGCCGATCGCCGGCGCGCAGGATCCCGAGGACCGCGACGACGAAGACGATGAGGACGACGCGGACGACGACCTCGACGACGAGCCGACGCTCGAAGACGACGAGGACGACGACCAGGACGACGACCAGGACGACGAAGACGACGACGACGATGAGGACGACGAGCTCGACGAACCCGAGGACGATGACGACGACTCCGACCTGAGCGACGAGGCGGATGCTGACCTCGACGACCGGGCCAGCGATGACGAGGAGCCCGTCGACTGGCAGGAGGGGTCCGAGCTCGACGAGGACGTCGTCGGCGGCGAGGTTTCTGAGGACCCCAACGCCGACCGCAGGTTCTGGTTCGAGCACGCGACGGGCGCCGGGAAGACGGTGGCCGCGCTCGGGTTCGTCGAGGCCTCGCGTACCGGCGGCGTGCTGATCCTCACCCACCGCCGCAACCTCGTCGACCAGTTCCACGGCGAGCTGCGCGACCGCGGCTACAGCGACCGGATCCACGCGGCCCTGCTCGACGGTCAGGACGCAGCCAACGGCCCAGTGACGGTCGAGACCTATCAGTGGTTCGTGCGCAACGCCGGCCGGATCTCCGACGCCTACACGATCGTGATCTGCGACGAGGCGCACACGGCGCTGGGCGAGAAGACGTCAGCCTCGATCCGCAACTGGGCGGGACCGGTGTTCATCGGCATGACCGCGACCGGCGCGCTGATCGCGCGCCACGTCACCGACCTGTTCCCGACCCAGACGTCGCGCTTTGACCTCGCGCAAGCGGCGCGGCGCGGCGTGATCGCGCCGCTTCGCTGCATTCGGATCCCGCCGGGCCCGGGCGTCCGCACGATCGCCAAGGTGCCGCTGCGTCGCGGTGAGGTGGACACTGAGTTCGACCAGGAGATGCTGGCCGAGTTGCTGGACCAGACGCCCTTCAACACTGCGATCGCGGACCTCTACAAGACCCGCTTCAACGGCGTCCCCGGCGTCGTCTACGCAGCGGGCGTCCGCCACGCGTACAACGTCGCCCAGGCGTTCCGCGAGATCGGGATCAAGGCCCAGGGCGTGTCCGGCGAGACCCCAAAGCGCCAGCTCGCGAAGATCCTCGCCGACTACGAGTCGGGCAAGATCGACGTGCTGGTCAACGCGCAGCTGCTGGCCGAGGGCTGGAACAGCCCCCGCGCGACGATCTGCATGCACCTGGCGCCGACCGCGTCCAAGCGCATCTATCAGCAGCGTGTCGGACGCGTCACCCGCCGCCACCCCGGCAAGGAAGCTGGAATCGTGATCGACTTCGTCCACCCGGCGACCAAGCACGACGACCCGGTCGTGACGCTGCACTCGCTGCTCGACCGCGACGTGTACCGCGGCGGCGCGATCGTCGTCGGCCCGGTCCGCCGCGGCCGCGGAAGGCGCGTGCGGGTCGAGCGGCGTGTGCTGCCCGTGACCCCTGATCCCGACCGCCGCGCCGAGGTGTTCGAGCGCGAGCTGTGGCGGATCGCGGTCGAGCATCTGGACTACGGCGAGCAGCACGTGTGGGCAGCGCTCGCCGGCGCGCGCGTCGCCCCGAACGGATGGCGCCGGGCGAAGGCGATGCTGCACTTCGACCGCGGCGGCGAGCTCAAGCGTCGCTACCTGCTGACGGCAGTGCAGCGCAACCGCACCTCACAGCTACGGCTGCGCGCGCTCCAGGAGATCGCCGCCAGCCGCGACGCCGAGGCGTTCGACACGGCGATCGACATCATGGCCGGCTGGCCCCGCGACGAGCGCCGCGAAGGCGTCAAGATCATGCTTCAGGCGCTCGCCGAGCGCCGCATCGGCCGCCGCGACCAGGCCAACGCCTGGATCTGGCGGATGGCCGAGTACACCCGCGAGGTCCACGAGGAGTACGCCGTTCAGCGCTGGCCGGAGACCAAGCGACTGCTCGGGCTGCTCGTCAACTCCAGCGGCGCGGCGCACGCCCGCAACGCCCGCCGGCTCGTGCACGCAGCCCGCAAGGAGGACCGCCGCCTATCGGCGGCGCTGCTCGCCGCCGCCCTGGCCCACACGCCCGAAGCCGAGGAGGCGCTGCGCGGAGCGCGCACCCGGATGGCGCGCAAGCCCGCTGCGCTCGCTCGCGAGCTGCTGCGCAATTTCCCCAAGGGCCGCCGCGGCAAGGGCCGCCGTCGGCGCAAGAGTGGCGGCTCGGGCGACGATGCCGGTTCCGTCAAAGAGCAGGTCAAGGCAAAGACGACGACCAAGGGCGACGACGGCTCCGGCAAGGACCGGCGCGACGTCACCGAAGAGGCGGCCTAGGCTTCAGCGGCCTAGGTGAACCTCGCCGGCGTCGAGGGCGATCTGTCCCTCGCCGGTCTTGACGAGCAGCCGACCTTCACCGTCGATTCCAGCGCCGTGACCTTCGCCCCCGGCCCAGCGGACCGGCTGGCCCAGCAGCGCGTCGCGTGCGCGGACCGTGTCGAGCACTTCGTCGGGTCTGGCAGCCACCCACCGACTCAGGCCGGTCAGCAGACGCTCCAGCGTCGGCTCCAGCGCGTCGGGCTCGAGCCCGAGCGTGCCTGCGCGGCCGGCCAGCTCGGGCGGGAAGTCCTCGTCGCGCACCGCCACGTTGAGTCCGATCCCCACCACCGCCCAGTTCTCCTGCGGCCGTCCCTCGACGAGGATTCCCGCGACTTTGCGTCCGGCCACGAGCACGTCGTTGGGCCATTTGACCCGTGCGTCGTCGCCGGTCACCTCAGCAACTGCCACGCCGGCCACGAGCGGCAGCAGCCGCGGCGGCTCGCGGACCACCACCGAGCAGAGGAGCGCCCGCCCCGGCGGCGCCGTCCACCGCCGCCCTTGGCGCCCGCGCCCGGCCGACTGCTCGCCGGCCGTCACCAGCGTGCCGTGCGGCGCCCCCGCGCTCGCGAGCTCGCGAGCCCGCTCGTTGGTCGAGTCGATCAGGCGGTAGTGGACGCGCGGGCTGCCGAGCGCGGTCACTGCGCGGTGATTCGGAGCTCGTCGTCGACCGCCACGCCGAGGCGAGTCGCAGCGCTGCCGTGGCTCACAGCGATTGCCAGTCGGCGGTGGGCGTCCTCGTAGAGCAGTAGCCCATCGGGCTCGGCGTCAGCGAACGTCAGCAGGTAGTGGGCATCGTGCGTCGCGCGCGTCGGCAGCTCGATCGACACGGGCCGTCCCAGCTTCAGCCCGCTGTCGGCGAGCTCGTTGTGCGCGACCCCGAGCTGGACGTTGCCGAAGCGGTCGATGTAGATGACCCGGGCGACCACCGTGCCGTTCTCAAACCGCGCGCGTGGCATCTCCAGCGTCACCAGCGCGCCCGCATCGCAGGGGTCGCCGACCTCGCCGAGCTCGGCGCCCGCGGCGATCCTTGCCGCCACCGGCGCGAAGATGTCGCGGCCGTGGAACGTCGCCGACAGCGGTTCGAGCCGGTATGGCGAGCGGGCGATGTCGACCGCCTCGACGACGCCGCCACCGAGCTGCGCCGCGAGCCAAAGCAGGCCGTTATCAGGCCCGACGAGCACGCGATCGTCGGCGAGGCCGAGCGCGACCGCCCGGCGCTCAGCGCCGACGTCGGGGTCGACGACCGCGAGGTGGACGCCGGTCGGCAAATACGGGAGCGCGCTCTCAAGCGCGAGCGCGCCCGCCCTGATGTCGTGACGCGGGATCCCATGCGTGAGGTCGATCACCCGGGCCTCGGGGCAGATCTTCGCGATCACGCCGTGGCAGACCCCGACGAACTCGTCGTCGTGGCCGTAGTCCGACAGGAACGTGATCAGCGGCCCGGTCATCTCCGCGGCGACGATGTTCTCACAGCCCGAGCGTTCGCAGATACTCGCGGTTGCGCCGCTGGTCGATCGCCGGCCGCCCGGGCTCGGCCGAGTCGGGGAGGATGTCCTGCTCGACCACGAGCCAGCCGGCGTAGCCGATCTGCCCGAGCGCGTCGAGCACCGCCGGGATCTCGATGTCCCCCTCCCCGAGCGCGCAGAACGCGCCACGTCGCCAGATCTCCTGCACCGGGGCGGCCTCGGCCGCGATTTGCTCGATCGTTGCCCGGCGAGCGTCCTTCAGGTGCACGTGGTTGATCCGCTCCGCCCAGGCGCGCACCGCCGCCAGCGGCTCGCCGCCTCCGACCAGCAGATGCCCCGTGTCAAGGCACAGCCCGACGTCGCTGCACTCGAGCAGCCGTTCGATCTCCTGTGGCGTCTGCACGTAGGTGCCGGCGTGGTGATGAAACGTCGGCTCAAGGCCCCGCTCGCGGCAGCGCTCCACCGCTCGCGCGAGCCCGTCGGCAAACGCGCGCCAGCCAGCATCGCTCGCGGCGGCCGCCAGCGTCGGCTTCGCCGCCGGGCCGCTCAGGGACGCGACCGCCAGGACGCCGAGCAGCACGTCGAGCTCGGCCAGCGCCGGGTCGAGTTGCTGGCGGTCGGCCAGTGGCAGCTCGATGTAGCCGCCAGTGAGCGCGAGCCCGCGGTCCGACAGGCGCGCGGCGAGTTCGTCCCCGGTTCCGAGATAGCCGATCGGCCCGAGGTCGATCCCGACGTAGCCGGCCTGCGCGACCGAGTCCAGCAGCGTCACCGGGTCGGGCACATTCGGGTCCACGCCAACCGTGATCTCAAACGCCCCGTAACTGACGGGTGCGTTCCCGACGGCGATCCCGGAGTACGCGGGCACCCGTGGATTGTGCTCCCCGCGCGCCCGGTCGCGCGGAGAGCACTGATCCAATCGCTACTTGCCGCCCTTGGCGAACGCCGCCGCCTCGGACTTCACGTCGGCGAGCAGGTTGCCGAGCGCGACGTTGGCGTCGAGCAGGTGCAGGCCCCACTCAGGCGTCGGAGCCGGGTGCGGCACCTGGGCGCCGTCAAGCGCCGAGATCTCGAGCACGTTGGCCGCGCCGGAGATGCAGTGAGCGCTGTAGGAGTCCGGGATGCTCGACCACGTGGTGTTCGGCATCGGCTGCGTGATCATCAGCAGACTGTTGCCGAGGGCGATCGTCCCGGGCGCAAACGGCTTGCTCGGGAAGATCGGGTCGACCTTGCCCGAGCCGCCGCTGAGCGCCGCCGGGTTGGTGCAGAGCACGTGGACGTTCTTGCCGCCCGTACCGAGCGAGCCGTTGGTCTCACCGAACAGGCTGTCGGACGGCGGCGTCTGGTCGAACGTCGAGAACGCGATCACGCAGCCGATCTGGCTGTCGGAGTGACACGCGGGGACGTGCTTGAAGTCGCCACCGACGTCGGAGCCGTTCTTGACCAGCACGTTGCCGCCCATCAGGATCGCCGAGATCAGCAGCTTGCGAACCGCCGGCTTGGAATCGACCTGCTTGGCGATCAGCTGGCGCAGTACGAACGAGCCCTGCGAGTGGCCGATCAGCACGATCCCGCGACCGTGGTTGTACTTCTTCAGGTAGGTCTTGAACGCCGCCGTGACGTCGGCGGGACCCTCGGCGGCCTGCTTGGCCGTCGGCGCACCGGACCCAGTGCCGGTAGCGGCGCCGATCCCGACCAGCGTCGTCTGCCGGTACATCGGCGCGAACACGCGGCAGTACTGCGAGTAGCGCGCCGCTTGGTAGAGCGCGATCGACTTCTCGGCCGGGTCGATGTGCAAGTTGGCGACTGGCGTCTTCTGGTCTGAGACCGTCGGGTACACGTAGAAGCAGTCAAACGCCGGCTGCTTGACCTGCTTGGGGTGGCTGACGCCGAGCTTCTTCAGCGTCGGCGAGTAGTTCGTGGTCGACAGGCCCGGCGTACACGGATCGGGCTTGTGGCCCGGCAGGCACAGCCACACCGTCTTGGCACTGGCTGGTGCCGCTGCCAGCGCAAACGCGCCGGCGATCAGCGCCGCCACTGCCGTTGCGACGACCAGGCGAGCACGACGCGGGCATGCGCCGCTCTCGAACACTGCGAGCATTCCTTCCCTCCTTCGGGGGTTTGGCCTGACAACAGCCGCTCCGCGAGCCCGTCGGTGGCGTGCCGGCCTCGACGCCACCCTGGTCGTGATCAAGTTCGCGCGAGCACAGCGCTGTCTCGGGCGCGGATGCTACTGCGTGCGCTCGCCGGCGTCGGCTACCAGCGCATCGACGACGCCGTCGATGTCGTGCCGCGACGCCTCAACGTGCGGTTGCAGTCCTCGCTCGCGCAGCGCATCGCTCGTCACCGGGCCGATACTCACGAGCCGTGCAGCGAGCTCAATCCGGTCAGCGACCGCCTCAAACAGGAACCGAACCGTCGACGACGAGGTGAATGTCACGTAGTCGGCGCCGGCGAGCGCGCGGAGCTGTGAGTCCGACAACGACTCGGCGACGGTCTCGTACAGGGCCACGACGTCGACTTCGGCGCCCCGCTCGCGCAGCGCGTCCGGGAGCACGTCGCGCGCCTCGGCCGCGCGCGCCACGAGCGCCCGCTGCACTGGCAGGTCAGCGAGCGCTTCGACCAGCCCCTCGGCCACGAACCGCTCGGGCACAACGTCGGCGATCACGCCGTGGCGGCGCAGCGCGGCGGCGGTCCCGGGGCCGATCGCAGCGATCCGCGCGCCGGACAGCCCGCGGGCGTCGAGCCCGATTTCGGCGAGCCGCTCGAACAGCAAGTCGGCGCCGTTCGGGCTCGTCAGGCAGATCAGGTCGTAGCTGCGCGGATCCGGGAGCCGGCCGTCGAGCGGCGAGATCCTGATCGCGGGCGCCTCAACGACGTCGGCGCCGAGTGCACGCAGCCGCGATGCGAGCCCGCTCGCCTGGGCACGCGCTCGCGTGACCGCGACGGTGACGCCGGCCAACGGCCGCTCCTCAAACCAGCACAGCCGCTCGCGCAGTGCCGCGACCTCTCCGAACACGGCGATCGCCGGCGCGCGGATCTGCTGCTGAGCGGCGACGTCGGCGATCGTCTCAAGCGTGGCGGTCACAGCTCGCTGGCGGGCGAACGTGCCGCGCTCGATCAGCGCCGCCGGCTGCCTGGCGTCGCGACCGCCGGCCTGGAGCTGCTGCGCGATCGCGCCCAGCTGGCGGACGCCCATGTAGACGACGAGCGTCCCCGGAAATGCGGCCAGCGCCCGCCAGTCGAGCGCCGACTCCGCCTTGGCGGGATCCTCGTGGCCGGTGATGAACGCGACCGCGCTGGCGGCGTCGCGATGGGTCACCGGGATCCCGGCGTAGGCGGGCGCGGCGACGCCGGCGGTGATCCCCGGCACGACCTCGAACGCGATCCCGGCGTCGCGCAGCGCCTCGGCTTCCTCGCCGCCGCGGCCGAACACGAACGGGTCGCCGCCCTTCAGGCGGACGACCTCGCGGCCGGCGCGGCCGTGCTCGATCAGCATCCGGTCGATCTCGTCCTGCGGGATCGAGGGGCCGCCGCCCTCCTTGCCCGCGTACAGCAGCAGCGCGTCCTCGCGCGCACCGTCGAGCGCAGTCGCGGGGATCAGGCGGTCGTAGACGATCACGTCGGCGGCGGCGATCAGCTCGAGCGATCGTGCCGTCAGCAGCCCGGGATCACCCGGCCCGGCACCGACGAGATACACGGTCACGCGGGGCTTCCCTCGCGCTCGGCGCGGCGCAGCAACTCGCCGGCGCCGGCGCTCAGCAGCCGCTTCGCGACCGCCGTGCCGAGGCTGGCGGGCTCGCCCTCCTGGCGATCGCGCACCCACGCCGATCCGTCAGGAAGCCCGACCCACGCAACCAACTCGTACTGGCCGTGGTCCAGCAGCCGGGCGTGGGCGCCGACGGGCGTGTTGCAGGTTGCGTCGAGCGCATCCACGAGCTCGCGCTCGGCGGTCACGCAGGCCGTCGCCTCGGGATCTTGCAGCGCGCTGAGCGCATCGTCAGGCAGCGCCCCTTTGCGTGCCTCGAGCGCGAGCGCGCCCTGCCCGGCCGCCGGCACGAGCTCGTCGAGCACGCCGCCGGCTTCGCCGGCGCGGTCTAGCCGCTGCAGTCCCGCAAGCGCGAGCACGATCACGTCGAACTGGCCGTCGGCGAGCTTGCGCAGCCGCGTATCGACGTTGCCGCGCACGTCTGAGACCTCGAGGTCGGGGCGGATGGCGCGGATCTGCGCGGCCCGGCGCAGGCTGCTGGTGCCGACACGCGCGCCGGGGGCCAGCTGTGCCAGCGACTGCGCGCCGCAGATCGCGTCGCGCGGGTCGGCGCGGGTCGGGATCGCGACCAACTCGAGCCCTTCGGGGAGCTGCGACGGGACGTCCTTGGCCGAGTGCACGGCGACGTCGACGCGGCCGTCGAGCAGCGCCCGCTCGAGCTCGGACACCCAGCGCGACTTGTCGGCGATCGCCTCGCCGCGGTCCCCCGAAGTCGTGATCGTGACGATCTCGGCGTCAGCGCCGAGCCGCTGCGCCACCCACTGCGCCTGCGCGAGCGCCAGCGCGCTCCCGCGCGTGCCGATCCGCATCAGCGCCGACGGCGCTCGGAGATCGCCCGCACCTCCGCGAGCTGCTCGTCGATCTCCGGCAACTCGTCGACCGCGCCGTCCTGCGCCTCGATGCCGAACAGGTCGCGGACAAGGGCGGCACGCGAGTGCACGCGATCGTCGCGCAGTTCTTTCAGTCGCGCGGTCGGATCGTGCAGCAGCCGGTTGACGATCGCGTGCGCGACGGCGTCTACGCGCTCGAGGTCGCGCGGCGACGCTTTCTCCCACTTGCCGGCGTTCTCCCGCAGTACCTGCTCGGCGATCTCGGTCGCGCGCGCCCGCAGCGCCGCGATCGTCGGCAGCACCTCGAGCGATCCGAGCCACATGGCGAACTGCTGGATCTCCTCCTCGATGATTCCCTCGGCCTTGCGCGCCTCGGCCTGACGCACCCTGCGGTTGCGCGCGATCACGGCCTGGAGGTCGTCGATGTCGTACAGCGACACGCCCGGGATGTCCCCGCAGGAGGCGTCGATGTCGCGCGGGACCGCTAGATCGATCAGCAGCAGCGGCCGGCCGCCGCGGGC
>DASXDD010000132.1:0-1591 GCA_036490775.1 Solirubrobacteraceae bacterium
GCGTCGCCGGCGTACTTGGCGAGGTCGCGGCGGATCTCCGGCCGAGCCAGCGGCTCGAGCCAGGTGCGCATCATCGGCTCGGGAACGCCGCGCTTGGACATCCCGCCGAACGTGAATGGCAACTCGCGCAGCCGGCGCACGAGCAGCGTGCGACGCATCATCTCGATCCCGCCCGGCATCTTCGCCGAGAACGAAGCGAGCCGCCCGGCAAGCCCCGGCGGGTAGTTGTCAAACGCCTCGCACGCGATCAGCGCGAGCCGCCCGACCCGGTCGACGAGCCCGTCGGCGATCATCACCTGCGCGCCGCCCCAGTCGTTGAAGCAGAGCGTCACGTCCTCGAGCTCGAGCTGCTCGAGCAGCTCACCCACGATCCGGCAGACCCCGCGCAGCGACAGGTCGGCGTCGGGGTGCATCGCAACTCGGTGCGCGCCGAACGGCAGCGTCGGCATCACGCAGCGCCATTCGCCGCCGAGCCCGTCGACAACCTCGTCCCACACACCGCCGTCCATCACGAGTCCGTGCAGCAGCACGAGCACCGGCCCGCTGCCGCCCGTGTCGGCGTACTCGATCGATCCGGCTGAGGTCTCGACGGTCGGCATCACGTCACCGTTGCCGCTGCCGGCGAGTTGGTGTCCGACAGCCAGCGGTCAAGCGCCTCGGTCTTTTGCGTGTCCTCGTAGACCTCGTAGCGCTTGAGCTTGCCCCACCGCAAGTGCCCCCAGATCACCCAGCGGTTGTCGTACACGAGCTCGCCCTCTGGCGATCGCAGGTGGTCGCGCCCGCGCGCGCACAGCGTCACGTTCCACGGAAAGCCCTTGACGACGACCTCGTCGGCGTGGATCTGGATCCCGGATCGGACAAATCTCGTAAGCCACCGTTCGTGCTCGGCCTTGCCGTGCAGCTCGATCGCCCACGAGCTGTCGCCGGGGAACGTCATCTGCACATCGTTGGCGTCGAGCCACAACGACGGTCGGAGATCGCCGGCGCTGAGACGCCGCAGCTGAAAGTCAACGACTCGCTTTCCCAGCCATGAGAGCATCGGTCGCACTCCTTCTAGATTGATCGCTCTAGCGAGTAGACTACACGCGATGGCTGCCACGCGCGACCGGATTGTGCAAGCAAGCGCCGAGCTGTTTCGAAAGCAGGGCTACGCCGCGACCGGCATCAAGCAGATCGTGACCGACGCCCAAGCACCGTTCGGCTCGCTGTACCACTTCTTCCCCGGCGGCAAGGAGCAGCTCGGGGCCGAGTCGATCCGGGTGTCGGGCGCGCTGTACGAGCTCCTGATCCCGGCCGTGTTTGACCCGGCTCCCGACCTGGTGACGGGCGTGCGCCTGTTCTTCGCCGGCGCCGCCGAGCACCTGCGCGAGACCGATTACGCCGACGCGTGCCCGATCGCGACCGTCGCACTCGAGGTCTCGAGCAGCAGCGAGACGATGCGCGAGGCTTGCGCCGACGTGTTCGAGCGCTGGATCGTCGCCGGCTCAGCCCTGCACGAGGACAGCGGCCTCAGCGCCGAACGCGCACGCGAGCTGACGATCGGAATGCTCGCCGCGCTCGAGGGCGCGTTCGTGCTCGCGCGGGCGCTGCG
>DASXDD010000133.1:0-25570 GCA_036490775.1 Solirubrobacteraceae bacterium
AGCCGAATCTAACCCCTGTCGGATGCCAAGTTCATGCCATCTGGCGCGGCTCTGCTTCTCTCTCCCCGCAGAACCACGTCCCATCCTGCGGGACAACGGGTGACCAGCGTGACCCACGCGGCGCCGATCAGCCAGCCGGCACACACGTCGGTTGCCCAGTGCACACCGAGATAGATGCGCGACAGTCCGATCGCGAGCGCGAGCGCCGCCGCCAACGCGAGCCCCGGACCGCGCATCCGGGGCACGAGCACCCCGAGCACGATCGCAAGCGCAGCGAACGTCGCCAGCGATTGGGTCGCGTGCCCGGACGGAAACGCCGAGCCCGGCACGTCGGTCAGCCAGATCTCGCGGGGCGGCCGCGGGCGGTCGACGAGGGGCTTGATCACCGAGTAGATCGCGAGCGCGCCACCCCAGCCGGCCACGAGGAAGCCCGCCAGCGCTAGCCGTGCCCGCACGATCAGCACGACGACCGCGAGCGCGACGACCGGGATCAGGAATCGCTGGCTGCCCACGAATGACAGTGAGCGCGCCGCCGTCGTCAGCCACGACGCCCGCCGCGCGACGAACCAGGAGGTGATCGCGCGGTCGATCCCAGTCGAGCCATCCGGATTCTCGGCGAGCCCGAGCAGCTTCCCGATCGCCGTCGCGCACCCGATCAGGAGCACGGCCGACAGCAGCACCCAGACGATCACGCGCGCCGGCCGGACCATCGCGTAGACGCTACTGGCCGGCCGGCGCGCTCAGATGTCAGGCCTCCTGCCCTGCGGGTTCGGAGCGCAGCGATTCGCGACGCGTTCGCCGCTGGCGGGCGCGCTGCGGCCCGGCCAGCTCGGTCCGGTCGGTCCCGGTGACCGTCAGGTAGGTCACGAGCGCGAGGATCAACCCGAGGAATACGTAGCTGGTCGCCGTCGTGCCAAGGCCGAGCCCACCGTACGTGGGGTCACGCTGTGACATCTCGTCTCCGATCGACGCGCCGAGTGGACGGGTCATGATGTACGCCAGCCAGAACGAGAGGATCGGGTCGAGCTTGAACCGCAAATGCGCGAGCGCGATCGCTCCGATCGTCGCGGCGAACAGCGCAAGCGAGACCTCGTATCCGAGCGAGAGCTTCTCTGCGATCAGGTCACCGGCCGCCGTCCCGAGCGCGAACGTGAACAGGATCGCAAGCCAATAGAACCCCTCGCGTCGCCGCGTGACGATCGTGTGGATCGACAGCGTCCGCTCGACCCCGTACCAGGTCGCGAACACCACCGCCAGGATCACGGCGAACAACGGCGTCGTCAGCGTCAGCGAGAAGCCGAGGTGATCGGTCAGGTTGTCGGTGATCAGCGTGCCGAACACGCTGATCACGACGACGACTGACCAGTACACGCCCGGCACGTATCGGTCGAGCCGAAACTGGGCGATCAGCAGCGCTACCAGGACGCCGCCCGCTATGTACGTCGTGTTGGTCAGTCCGGCGCCGAGGGTCGTATTGAGGTAGTCGGCCGCGGTCTCGCCGACGGTGGTGCAGAGAATCTTGATCAGCCAGAAGTAGATCGTCACCTCTGGCACCTTGTTCAGCATCGTGCGGCGGCTGATCGCTGCCGCAGGCTTAGTGAATGTGGTCATGCGGCCGAAGCTAGTTCGGCAACCTGGCAGCGACCTGACTGCAACCTTCAGCGCAGCACGTACCCGAACCCTCGTACCGTGCTGATCGCGCCGGGCGCCCCGGCGCGGCGCAGCTTCGAGCGGATCCGCGCCAGGCAGGAGTCCAGCGCGTTGGCGCTGACAGAGCTGGGGTCGGCCCACCCCGAGGTGCACAGGACCGACCGCGCGACCGGCACGCCCCGCTGCCCGGCGAGCGCGGCCAGCACGCGGAATTCCCTCGGAGTCAGCGGAATCTGGTGCCCACCGAACAGTGCGGTATGGCTCGCGAGGTCGAGGACGAGCCCACGATCACGCACGTCGCCCGGGGACGCGCCCGCTCCGCGCAGCAGCGCGTGCACCCTGACGATCAGCTCTGCAAGCTCGAACGGCTTGACGAGGTAGTCGTCGCCCCCAGCCCGAAACGCCGCCAGTCGATCCGGCAACTCGGTGCGCGCGCTCAAAAACAAGACCGGGAACAGCGCCCCCCGCCGTCTCAGCGTTCGGCAGACATCGTGGCCGTCGCGATCGGCGAGCCCGACATCCAGGATCAGCAAGTCGGGCGGCTCGCTCGCGAACGCGCGCACGGCCTCGGTCCCGGTGGCCGTGCCGCGAACGTTCAGCCCCTCGTGCGTCAGCGCGCGGCGCAGCACGTCTCTGAGTCGGTCGTCGTCGTCGCAGACACCGACCGAGGCGCGCCAGCCCGGCGGCGTTCGCGGGAGCTCAGGCATGCGGCAGCGTCACCACGAAGCGCGCTCCCGACGCGCTTTCGGCGACGCGAACGTTGCCACCGACCCCGCGAGCAAGCCGCCGGGCAACCGCGAGGCCGAGGCCCGCGCCGTGGCCAGCCTGCGCGCCGGGGTCGGCGCTGTCGCCACGGTAGCCCGGCTTGAACACGTTCTCGAAGTCGGCCTCGCGGATCCCCGGCCCGTCGTCCTGGACATCGAAGCGGACAGTCGAGTCCTCGGTGGCGACGCCGAGGGTCACCTTCGTATGGGCGTAACGGCAGGCGTTCTCGAGCAGCGGCGAAAGCACGCGCTCGAGCAGCATCGCGTCGACGCCGGCGACGATCCGTTCGGCGGGCGCGTCGAGCACGATCTGCACCTCGCTTCGCGAGGCGAGCGGCTCGCAGCCCTGGATCGCCGCACGCGCGCCCGACTGGGCATCGCTCGAGCTGTGCGGCGCCGACCGCGCGCGAGCCGCGGAGATCAGCGTGTCGAGGATCCTCGCCATCTGTCGCGCGCTGGCGAGAATCCGCTGGTAGCCGGCTTGCGCATCCTCGGATCCGCACGCGTGCCGCAGCGCGTACTGCGCCTCGGTGCTTATCTGCGTAAGCGGCGTGCGCAGCTCGTGCGACAGCTCGGCGGTCAGATCCTGTTCGTGGCGCAAACTCGCGGCGACGCGATCGAGCAGACCATCGAGTGTCGCCGCCAGCCGCGTGAACTCGTCACGGGGATCGCCGAGCGCGAACCGGCGCTCGAGATCGTGCTCGCTCCAGTCGGCGGCCTGCTGCGTCATGTGGGCAACCGGCCGCAGCGCACGCGAGATCAGCCATCTCGACGCGACCGCGACTGCGACCAGCGCCAGCAGCGCGAGCGCGCTTGAGCCGATCAGCGCGACTCGCCTGATTCCCTCGTAGGGCTCGAGCGCGACCGCCGCGACGACCGTTCCGAGGCGCTGGCCCCCGCTGATAACGGGCAATCCATAGAGCCGGGTGTCGGTCTGATCGACGTCGTGAAAGCCGCGCGACGCCCGAGCGAGCGCGGCGGCGTGCGCACGGTCGATCGCGCTCGCCCGCGGCTGCTCCAGCGCTCGAGTGCCGCGGAACACCCAAGTCGGGGTGTCGAGCGCGCCGGCGTCGAGCGTCTCGGTTAGCTGGATACCGGCCGGGGACACGCGCAGCGCGTCGAGCTCGGCCGTCGCGCGCGCGATCGCGACGGTGCTGGCCTCGTGCTGGAGGCGACTGGAGACCAGGACGTTGAAGCCCCATGTCAGGGCTACGACGACGACCGCAATCGACCCGACGACTGTGGCCCAGATCCGCTCCCGCAGCCCGAACCGGGAGCCCAGCCAACCTGTCATGCGAGCTTGTAGCCGAGCCCGTGAACGGTCGTCAGACCAGGTGCGCCGTCGAGCGCTCGCAGCTTCCGGCGCAGGCGCGCCACGTACACGTCGAGCGTGTTGTCGTGCACGATCGCACCCGCCGGCCACGCGACGCCGACGAGCTCACCCCGCGAGACCGCCCTGCCCGCGTTCGCCGCAAGCGCCGCCAGCAGGCGGAACTCCGTCGGCGTCATGCTCTGCCGGCGGCCTCCGGCTGAGATCGAGAGCTGGCTGGGGTCGAACAGCAACCCCGCGTGCAGGTGCTCGCTCGTTGCTCGCGAGCGGCGCATCAGCGCGTGGATCCGCGCGGTCAGCTCCTCGATCTCAAACGGCTTGGTGACGTAGTCGTCGCCGCCGGCGGTGAAGCCGCTCAGTCGATCCGACAGCGCGTCGCGGGCAGTCAGGAACAGGACCGGCGTTTGCACGCCTCTCGCCCGCAGCGCTTGGCATACATCACGACCGTCGGAGTCGGGCAGCCCGATGTCGATCACCAACGCGTCCGCCGTCGTTGCCGCCGCCGACTCGACGAGCTCGTGGCCGGTGGCGACCGCCTTGACCGCGAACCCCTCGGCGGCCAGGCTGCGGACCAGCACCTCGCGCAGATCGGAGTCGTCCTCGACGATCAGCAATTGGGGTTGCACGCAGCGATTATCGCGGGCGGTCGAGTGGGGACCTGACAATTACCTGAACGGGCCAGGGTCGCCACCCATTCAGGAGAAACTCAGACCGGTCGCGCGACGATGCCGGCATGCCCTCGACCCGGTGTCTGCTCGTGGTAGCCGTGGCGACCGCGGCAGCGCTCCCCGCCGCGGGCTGTGGATCGTCGAGCTCACACTCCACCGCGGCCGCGCCGCCGACCGCAGCGTCAGGCGTCGCGCTGTCGGCCGACGCGCGCTCGGCTTCGACGGGCGACATCCCCGACAACCAGGTGTTCCTCACGTTCGACGATCCGCGCGCCGGGTGGTCGATGAAATACCCCGAGGGCTGGACCCAGAACGGCGTCGGCAGCAGCGTCACCTTCCGCGACAAGAACAACCTCGTGCACGTCTCGATCACGCGCGGACACGCCCCGACGGTCGTCTCGGTGTCCGCGCAGCTCCGGGCGTTGCGACGTACGAGTCGATCGCTCGCGTTCACGCAGCCACGCCAGGTGTCAGTTGGCGGCGCGCACGCGATCAAGGTCGTCTACAGCACCAAGAGCGCCCCCAGCCAGATAACCGGCAAGCGGGTCATGCTGGTCGTCGATCGCTACGTGCTCGCCGGCCGGGGCAAGGTTGCAGTCGTCGATCTGGGGACGCCAAAGGGCGTCGACAACGTCGACGCCTACAGGTTGATGATCGACAGCTTCCGCTGGCGGTGAGCCGCATCGACGGCGAGGCTCGGGTCCTGTGGCACGAGCCCGTCGGCGAGGAGCCGCTCGTCTGGCCGGCGCTGCAGCTGACCGACGTTTTCAAGCTCTACCGCTCGGGGCCCGTGGAGACCGCCGCGCTCAGAGGCGTGGACCTGCGGGTGCAGTCGGGCGAGCTGGTGGCCGTACTGGGACCGTCCGGGTGCGGCAAGAGCACGATGCTGAGCCTGGCGGCGATGCTCGACCGCCCGTCGGCCGGCGAGGTCCGGATCCGCGACCGTTCGCTGCAGTTGCTGGGCGAGGAGCAACTGGCGGCGTGCCGAGCGCGCGAAGTCGCACTGGTGTTCCAGAGCGACAACCTCTGGCCGGCGCTGTCGGCCCGCGAGAACATCGCGGTCGCGCTGCGGCTGGCCGGCACTCGGGATCCTGGCGGCCACGCGGACCGAGCGCTCGAGCGGTTCGGGCTGAGCGCTCGGCGCCGTCACCGTGCCGGCGCGCTCTCCGGAGGCGAGCAGCAGCGCGTGGCGATCGCCGCGGCCTACGCGAGCAACGCCCCGCTCGTGCTTGCCGATGAACCCACCGGGGAACTGGACGTCCGCAACGAGCGGCTTGTGCTCGAGTCGCTGCGCGAGCTGCGAGACGACCGCGCGAGCGCCGTCGTGATCGTGACCCACTCGGCGCGCGTTGCGGCGGCGGCCGACCGGGTCGTCGAGATGCGAGACGGCAGGGTCGTGTCGTGACGGCGACGACCGCCGAGCTTGTCGGGTGCCGTGCGGTCAGCGTCGTGCATCGCAACGGTGAAGCCGGGGTGTCCGCTCTGCTGAACGTCGACTTCCAAATCCGGGCGGGCGAGCGCGTCGCGCTGTTCGGACCATCGGGCTCGGGCAAGACGACGCTGCTGCACGTGCTCGGCGGGCTGATCATCCCCGAGCACGGAGAGGTGACGTGGCGTGGCCGTCCCCTCTCGACGCTCGACGCGCGTGCGCGGGCGCGCGAGCGCTCGCGCGGGATCGCACTGGTGTTTCAAGGGGCGAACCTGCTGCCGACACTCACCGCCTACGAGAACGTTGTGTTCGCCGCGAACGCCGCGGCGGCGGGGGCGCGGTCGGGCGACGAACGCGGCCCGGCGGAGCTGCTCGAGCTGGTCGGGCTCGCGGCCAAGTTCGAGGCGCTCCCCGGCGAGCTGTCCGGCGGCGAGGCGCAACGCGTTGCGATCGCGCGGGCGCTGGCCCAGCAACCGTCACTGCTGCTGTGCGACGAGCCGACCGGACAGCTCGACTCCGAGACGGGGCGACGCGTCCTGGACCTGGTCGACGCGCTCCAGCACGACTTTGGTTTCGCGCAGGTGACGGCCACGCACGACGCCGACGTAGCGTGCCGCTTCGACCGCGCGGTCGCGCTCGAGGACGGGCGGATCGTCGACGACGCGTGGCTTCAGTGACCGCGCCGCTGAGGCTCGCCCTCGTTGGTCTGTTTCGGGCGCCCTTTCAGACGCTCGCACGGGTCGGCGTGCTCGCGCTCGCGGTGGCGCTGCTCGGGGCGATGCTGTTGTTCGTTGGCCACTCGCTGCAGACGATGACCGGGACGGCGATCAACAGCGTCCCGCTGGATTGGCAGGCGCCGGTCAACTCGTACGCGCAGGCCCGCACGGTCGCTTCGGGCGTCGCCCGTCAGGCCGGGATCGAGCAGGCGTCAGCGGCTGCGACAGCGCCGTTTGCGCGGGCATCGCACTCCCGCAGCGGAGCAGCGACCGACTCCGGAAGTGGCTCGATCCTCGCCGTGCCGCCCGGCTACCTCACCCGCATTCACACGTTCCGCTTCCTGCAGGGCTCTCTGCGTGCCGGCGCGGTGGTGCTCGACCAGCAGCTCGCGGCGACACTCCAGGCACGCGTCGGTGACACGATCGCGGTGACGGTCCGTCCGGGCGCGCGCCCACTGCGCTACCCGGTCTCGGGCGTCGCGCTGATCACTGCACCCGACCTCGTATTCGCGCCGCTCAACCCGCTGCTCGGACCTGTTCCGGCCCAGCCTCCCGCCAATGCTTTGATCATGCCGGTTGCGACGTTGGCCTCGTCGGTCGCACGCGAGCTCCCGTCGATTTCGACGGGCAGCGTCGGCGCGGCGGCGGTACCCGGCGCTCAGCGCGCGATCCAGTGGCAGGTGCAGGCACAGCTCGACCCGCACGGACTCGGGGGCTCGCCGTCACAGGCGCTGACGCGAGCGAGCCAGACAGCGCTGCGAGTGGAGCGCTCGCTGCCGGGCCAGGTGCGTTTCGTCGACAACCTCTCCGACCAACTCAACACCGCCGCCACGGACTCGCTGTATGCCGAGACCCTGTACATCATGCTCGCGCTGCCCGGCGCGCTCGTCGCGCTCGGGCTCGCCTACCTCGCCGCGCTTGGCACCGTCGAGCAGGACCGTCGCGACCTCGCGCTGTTGCGAGCCCGCGGCGCCAGCCGCCGGTTCCTGCTGGCGCTCGCGACCGCCGAGAGCGCGGCGGTCGGGTGCATGGCAGGCCTGCTCGGCGCGGCGCTCGCGCTCGCAGCGGTCTCGGCGACCATCGGCGGCGGGACCGGCCTCAGCCCCGCGCGCGCTGCAACGACGGCGGCGGCCTGCATCGCGCTCGCGGTCGTCGGCGCGCTGGCGGCTCGGCTGCGCGCGAACTGGCCGGTCTGGCAGGGAACGGTCGCCGAAAGCCGCCGCAGAGCCCGCAGAGAACGTCCCGCCCTGTGGCAGCGGCTCTACCTGGACTTGATCGCGCTCGCGCTGAGCGGCTTGGTCTACTGGCTCACCGCGCGCACCGGGTTCTCGGCGATCGTCAACCCGGATTCGAACCCGACCCTGTCACTGTCGGTGTACATGTTCTTCGCTCCGGCGCTGTTGTGGATCGGAGCGACGCTGCTGCTGGCCCGTTTGCGCGGGCGGGGCTTCGCCTGGATCGCCGCAGCCGCGGCTCACCGGATCGCCTCGCGACCCGCCGGGTTGCTCCTGGCCAGCGCAAGCCGACGCGGATCGGCAATTAACCGTGGGCTGATCGTCGTCGGCCTGCTGCTCGCGTTCGGAGTCAACCTCGCGATCTTCACGGCCACCTACGACCAGCAGGCCGGCGTCGATGCGCAGCTGACTCTTGGTGCGGACGTCACCGCGACGGCCGCGCCCGGCGTCACCACCGGCCGCCACCTCGAGGCGCGAATCGCGGGCGTGGCAGGGGTTCGTGGCGTCACCTCGCTGGACCATTCCTACGCCTACATCGGCCCGGACCTGCAGGACACGTTCGGGATCGATGCCACGACGATCGCGCGCGCGACGACGCTCCGGGACTCGTACTTCCTCGGCGCCGGCGCGAGCGAAACGCTGCGCCGCCTTCGCCGCCGGCCCGACGGCATCCTCGTCTCCAAGGAGACGATCAGCGACTACCAGCTGCGGATCGGTGACCTCCTCAACCTCCGCGTGCTCGACCGGCAGACCGGGCGCTTTCACCCTGTCCGCTTCCACGTCGCGGGAATCGTGCAGGAGTTTCCCTCCGCACCACGCGATTCGTTCATGGTCGCCAACCTCCCCTACCTCGAGGCCGCCGATCGAGCGGGCGGCCCGAACGTGGTGTTCGCCAAGGCATCGGACCCCAAGTCGGTCGCGCGACGGGTGGCCCACGCCACGGCCTTGGACGGAACGATCGTCAAGAACATCGACCAGCAGACGCAGCAGACCGTCAGCTCGATCACGACCGTCGACCTCCGCGGCATCAGCCGGATCGAGGAGGCGTTCACGCTGATCCTCGCCGGGGCCGCGATGGCACTGTTCGTGTCGCTCGGCGTGATCGAACGGCGCCACGAGTTCGCGACGATGGCGGCGATCGGAGCGAGCCTGCGAAGCATCGCGCCGTTCGTGTGGAGCGAGGCTTTGCTCGTGCTCGCCGGCGGCCTGCTGCTGGCGGCCGGACTCGGTCTGCTCCTGGCGGTGATGCTCGTGGCGATGCTCCAGCACGTATTCGACCCCCCGCCTGACCAGCTCGCGATCCCGTGGACCTACCTCGCCGAGCTTGTGGCGGCGACCGTCGCGGTCACCGCGGGGGCGCTCGTCGTCGCCCAGGTGCGGCTCGCCCGCCTTCCGCTCGCACGCCTACTGCGCGAGCGATAGCGCGCACCTGAATGCGACCTGAACGGTTGGCGCCGTTCGTCGAAATGCTCTCCAGACCGACGGTCTTGGCGTCGATCCAAGGTCCACCGCAAAGCACCTACAAGGAAGTAGAAGATGCACATCAATCCGACCCAACCGCACCTCGCGGCCGCAGCCTCGGCGGCATCGCGCGTCGCGCGAGTCTCCACGGCGCAAGTGTCCGCGGGCGTCCTGCAGCGGGCCGACAGCGACGGCGACGGCAAGACCGGAGCCGCCGCGCTGAACGACGGCGACTCCGCCGCACAGGCCGCGGCCCAGCAGGTCAAGGCCGCGTCGCGCGGCGTCGACGTCAGGGCCTGAGCCTTGGCGGGGGGGGCCGGCCGCAACCTCCCGGCCGGCCCCGCTGGTACGCCGAGGCGTCAGCGCATCGGTTCCGCGAGCGACCCTGAACCGCAAATCTCAGGGTCGCTCCCCGATTGTCAGGTCCTCGGGCGTGGCCCATATTCGTCGGCATGCGACGCCTACTCCCACCGCTGTTCGCGCTAACCGTCGTGCTGGCGGTGGCGCTTCCCAATGCCGCCGGCGCGGTCGGCGCCGACGGCACCGTGCGATCCGCAGCGACCGCGCCCGATACGACGCCCCCGGTGATCACCAGACTGAAGCTCTCGCACGTACGCTTCCGGATCGGCAACGACACAACCGCGCAGATCGCGGCCAAGCAAATGCCGCCCACTGGCACGACGTTCAGGCTCGTGGTCAGTGAGCGCTCGACCGTGCTGATCGCGATCGCCGGCAAGGTGGCCGGCCACACGTCCGGCGCGCGCTGCGTCCCGGGTCCGGGTCGCGGTGCACGCTGCGTGACGATCGTTACCCCGGGACCGATCATCCGCTCGGGCCGCGGACCGGGAAGCGTCACGATTCCGTTCAGCGGACGGCTCGGCGCGACCCGCCTGCAGCCCGGGAGGTACGCGGCCGCGGTCGCCGCGGTCGACGACGCCGGCCACCGGTCGGCGATCAAGCTCGTGAAGTTCACGATCGTCGGGCCCTGACGCCGCCGGCGGTAACGTTTCCGCAATCGGTCGGCCAAACGGAACTTTTGGCCCGCCCGGGCGTTCGCGAAGATTGATGGGGGATCTGTCGCAACGCGTGGCGCTGGTCGTGGTGCTGATCGCGGTCGCGCTGGCCGGCGCGATCGCGGCCGGTTCCGCCCGCGCGGGCGTCGTCTCGCAGCGCCAGTCGGGGACCGTGACCGTGCCCGGCCTCGACGCCGCGCAACGACGCGCGATCGGGCTGCGGTCGGTCACCGCGGTCGACGGCCAGTCGCTGGGCCTTGTCGTGACCGCCACGTTCAAAGGCAACGCCCAGCGGTATCTGGGCCAGGACGAGCTCGCCAACGCGATGCTCGCGCTGGTGCTGATGCCAAGATCACGCGCCCAGAGCCCCGCCGGAGTGCTCGACGCCGGCGGCGGCTTCTCGCCGATCGAGACTCCACTCCTGGGGCGCAACAAGGAGGGCCTGATGGTCGGCCCGCGCACCGCCGACGTGTTCAGCCCAGAGCGGGTCCAGCGGTCGACGACCCGCGAGCACGTCCATGTGATTCGCCAGCACGACAAGGTGATCTTCTACGTCAGCGGCCCGGCGCTCGCCCAGCTCGCCTCGATCAAGCTCAAGGTGTTCGCGCACGGCCCGATACCAGCCGCGGCGCCCCTCTCGCCAAGCGGATGGCAGCGGGTTGTCGCGAGCAGACCGGCGGAGGTCGCCGCGCTCGCGGTGGACTCGAGCGAGCTGACTCGCGACGAGCTGACGACGCTTCGCGCTGCGCTTCGCGGCGTGCTGGCCGCCGGCGTCCAGCCCGAACTGGGTCGCCAGGCGCAGGCACGAGACGCACTGCGGACGACTGCCGGCGTCGGGCTCGCCCTGCTCAGGACCGAGGCGGCCGACCTCGTGAAGTTGACCGCGCGCGTCAACGCACTGATCAGGGCACGCGTGTCGGTGACCCAGACCGATCCGGGCCTCGCGCAGTATCTGTCGCCGCTACCGGGCCTCGCGCTGTCCACGACTCCGCCAGCAGGCGTGCCCGTGATCGACGTCGACCCGAGCGTCCGCTACCAGCAGTTCTCAGGCGTCGGCGCGGCGATGACCGACAGCTCTGCGTGGCTGATCGATACCCAGCTCTCCGCCGCCGATCGCACGGCGCTGATGCAGGCCCTGTTTGGTGCCCCCGGGCTGAGCAATGCGCTGGGGGTCCCGGCGATCAACCTCAACTTCCTGCGGGTGCCGATCGGCGCGTCTGGCGCGATGACCGTCGGCGCCCCGTACAGCTACGACGAGCTGCCGCCCGGCGAGACCGACCCGAGCCTGTCGCAGTTCTCGATCGCTCACGACCAGCCGTACATGATCCCGACGCTCCAGCAGGCGCTGGCGATCAAGCCTGGGCTCGAGATCCTGGCCAACCCGTGGAGCCCTCCCGGTTGGATGAAGAGCAATGACGCACTCGACAACTCGCAGGGGTCGGCGACGCTGCTCCCGTCCGCATACGGGCCGCTCGCGTCCTACTTCGTACGCTTCATCGAAGCCTACGAGCAGGCCGGGGTCCCGATCGACGAGATCACCCCGCAGAACGAGCCGTCGTCGGGGGACGTCGCGGTCCCGTACCCGGGGCTGACACTGCCCGATTCCGACGAGCAGCGCCTGATCGCCGATTACCTCGCGCCGGCGCTGCAGGACGCCGGCCTGAGCACGAAGATCTACGGCAGCGACTTGGCGTGGGACCGGCCCGGCTACGTCCAGGGACTCGTCAGCGGGGCCGCCGCCGGCGACCTGGCCGGGATCGCGTGGCACTGCTACTTCGGCACGCCGGCGGCGATGACCAACCTGCACGCTGCCACGCCCGCACTCGACCAGATCGTCGACGAGTGCGCGCCGGAGATCCGGGCATTCGGGACGCCCGAGTTCCTGATTTCATCGCTGCGCAACTGGGCGCGGGTGGTCGCCGTGTGGAGCGTCGCGCTTGACCCCAACGGCGGCCCGATCCAGGCGCTCAACGACTGCCCGGGCTGCCGCGGGCCGGTCACGATCAACCAGCAGACGCACGCGGTTAGCTTCCGGCCGGAGTACTACCAGCTGGGCCAGGTCAGCGCGTTCGTCCAGCCCGGCGCTCAGCGGATCGACTCGCAGACCCTCGTCAACTACGGCGTCAACGGTTCGGACATCGAGGCGGTCACCCCCGGCCTCGACGATGTCGCTTTCCTCAACCCCGATGGCTCGAAGGTGCTCGTCGCCTACAACAACTCGGGCCGGCCGATCACGTTCGCCGTCGCCTCGGACGGGAGCTACTTCAGCTACAAGCTCCCCGCCCGGGCGATGACGACGTTCCAGTGGAGCTAGCCCGCTATCGGTGCGGGCCAGTCGGCGCGCGGGTCGGGCAACGGCGTGAGCACGCGCTCGATCTGCTCGCGCTGAGCTTCGAGGAACGGCGGCAGGATGACCTTGGTGCCGAGCTCCTCGACCGACAGGCCGTCGACGAGGAAACCGGGCTCGTCGGTCGCGAGCTCGTAGAGGATTCCGCCTGGCTCGCGGAAGTACAGCGAATGGAAGTAGTGGCGGTCGACGTAGCCGGAGTTCGGGACGCCCGCATCGGCGACGCGGTCGATCCAAGCCGGAAGCTCGGCGTCCTCTGTGCCCCAGGCAACGTGGTGCACGATCCCGGCGCTCTGACGCCCGGGCAGCTCCGGTGCCTGATCGAACGCGATCCAGCCTCCGCGCCGGTCACCGCGCAGCTCGAACCGGTCCTCGTCGGCGAAGCGGCTGGCGCCCATCAGCTGCTCGAGCATCCGCGCCGACGCATCGGGGTTGGCGCTGTACGCGCGCACACCCTCGAATCCGCGCAGGGCGTACTCGCCCGGGATCTCAGGGTGCACCGCAACCAGCGGCGCGTCGTCACTGGGGTCGATCACGAGCTCGTGCGCGAGGCCCTCGGGGTCGGCGAAGCGGATCGCGCCCGCATCGCGCTCGAACTCGACGCCCTCGCGCTCGAGCCGCTCTGACCAGAACCGCAGCGCGTCCTCTGACGCGACCCGGTGCACGATCCGGTGGACCATGCCGGCGCCGGGGCGGCCTGGCTTGGCGCCCGGATACTCGAAGAACGTCAGGTCCGCGCCCGGACGGGCGTGTTCGTCGCCATAGAACAGGTGATAGACGCGGGGGTCGTCCTGGTTGACCGACTTGGCCGTCAGCCGCATCCCGAGTACACGCGTGTAGAAGTCCACGTTGCGGCGCGCGTCCCCCGTGATCGCGGTGATGTGGTGGATGCCTTCGAGGTTCATTTGCTGCCTTTCTCGACGCGACGGGAGCTCGGAAAATCGTTGTGCGCTCAACCTTAGCAGATAGTTGCTCGCTCAATCAAGCTCTCCGGCCGTGCCGAAATGTCCGCGGAAGCACGATACGAACTTAACCCGGCCGGTTCCTGTCCGCTGTGTTACGCTCGCCCCGCTCGCGCTTCGGCCGTGGGGATTTTCCAGCGCGACGCTTCTCGAAACGAAAGGAATTGCGCATGCGCGGACGTACCGCGGCTTTCATGGCCGCATCCGTGTTCACCGCCGGTGTAGTGGCAGCGACGGCTACGGCAGCCGGCGGCCCTCCACCGCCGCCCAACGCCTTCAACGGCGCGAAGGTGACACTTGTGACCCAGGTCGGGTCCGGCCTCAACACTCCAACTTCGTTCGCCGTCGGCGGCGGGAACGTGTTCGAGGGTGACGGCGGCTCGGAGTCGGCGAAGATCCCCAACGGCGGTGTCTTCGTGCTCAAGGGCGGCGGCGCGACCGCGGTCCCGAACTCGCCGCAGTTCGTCGCCGGTCTGGCTTGGAAGAACGGGACGCTGTACGTCAGCGGCGGCACGATCACGCAAGCCGGCCCCAAGTGGCAGCTGCTCGCGTGGAGCGGCTGGAACGGGACCACATTCACCAAGCGCAAGACGATCTACACCGCGCCGAAGGCTTTCCAAGGTTTCAACGGGATCGCGTTCGGTCCTGACGGCCGCCTGTATGTCGGCGTCGACGTTGGCCTGCTCAACGGCAACGACCACAGTCCCGCGAAGACCCCGTTCGTCTACGACATCCTCTCGATCAAGCCCAACGGCAAGGGTCTGAAGGTGTTCGCGAGCGGGATGCGTCAGCCGTGGCAGATGGTGTTCCCGAAGGGCTCCTCGGCCCCACTCGTCTCCGACCTCGGTCAGGACAAGGGCGCCAAGAACCCGCCCGACTTCATCCTGAAGGTCAAGCAGGGCGACAACTTCGGGTTCCCGACCTGCAACCAGACGGTTGCGAGCAAGTGCAAGGGCTTTGCCAAGCCGTTCAAGAAGTTCGGCCCCCACACGGACATCATGGGGATGACGATCATCGGCAAGACGCTCTACATGACCTCGTTCCTCGGCCAGGACGGCAAGGGCGGCGAGATCCTCTCGATGCCGCTCAAGGGCGGCCCGGTCAAGGTCGTCACTGAGCTCGTCGGCGGCATTCCGAACGTCGGCCTCGGCCAGAGCGGCAACTCGCTGTACCTCGGCGTGTTGACCGGCCAGGTTTACAAGGTTACGCCGTAGGTAGTTGAGTCCGTGGCATCGCGGTTCCCGGCACACGGGGGCCGCGATGCCCGGCATTTCTCAGGGGTTTCTCAGCAACTCTTCAGGCGGGTGGCCCGGGCTAATCTCGGCCTGTGACGCAGGGACGCCGAGTCCTCGCGATCCTCGCGCTGCCCCTTGCCCTAGCGGGCGCGGCGGCCGTCGCGCGGGCCCGATCGCACAAGCCGCACGACCCCGCGCAGGCGGCGTCGTTGTCGCCGGCGAAAACTGGCCGACAGCGATCGCCCACGACATCCCGAACTGCATCGACGCCCGGTTTCGGACGATCTCCAACCGCACGGGCCGAGCGCTGATCGGTCTGTCGGCCGGCGGCTATGGGGCGATGAACATCGGCCTGCGCAACGTGAACGTGTTCGGGGCGGTTGAGTCGTGGAGTGGGTACTTCGCGCCGACCGACCCGAGCGGCCTCCACAAGCTCAACCTCGGATCGCCTCAGGCCAACGCGATGGCCAAGGTGCCGCGGGGCGTCGGGCTCAAGGCGGCGGCCCACACCCACCCCACGTTCATTGGGTTCTACGTCGGGCGCCAGGACTCACGCTTCCTGGACCCCAACTATGACTTCAACGAGGCGCTAGACAGGGCCCACGTCGCGCACCTATTCCGCACGTACCCCGGCGGCCATTCCGGCGCGCTGTGGCGCGGCGAGGCGATGCGCTGGCTCGACTACGCGCTCGATGCGCTCGCCCGCGGCGCCTGAGCGTCGCCCGAACGCCCGCAGTCAGGAGCGCCGGAAGCGCTCCTCTTCCTCGATCGTCCGCTCCGCGGTCGGCAGCGCCTCGAGCCGCTGATCGGGAATCGGCTCGCCGCTGTCGACCGACAGTCCGTATGTCCCCGCCTGGAGCCTCGCCTCGGCGCGCTCGAGTGCGCCGAGCTCGCGCTCGATGTCCTCGCGCCGTCCCTGGTTGAACTCGTCCTGGTAGAGGTCCTCGGAGTCGCGGTCGCCCGGCTCGACCCGGTCATCGCTCTCAAGCGGTCCGTCGATCGAAGCAAGCGACTCCTCGATCCGCGTCCGTTCCTTGGCTAGCAGCTCTGTTGCGCGTTCTGTGTCCATCGGCACAGGCTAGTCGCTGCTACTTGAGGCTGCCGATCCCGAGCGACCCGTCGCCGGGGGCGGTCGGCGTGTCGGGTGGCGCGTCGGCAGCGGCCGCCTGACCGGCTGTCTGATCGGCCGCCTGACCGCCCGTCTGCGGCGGGTCGTCGAGGAACTCGAGCGACGGCACGTAGAACAGGGTGCTCGTGATCGCCCGCGAGAAGTCGAGGATCCGGTCGTAGTTGCCCGGCGGGTCGCCCACGAACATGTTCGTCAGCATCTGCTCGATCACGTCGGGATCCCGCGCGTAGCCGATGAAGTAGGTCCCGAACTCGCGCGTGCCGACGCGTCCGAACGGCATGTTGAAGCGCACGATCTGCCGCTCCTCGCCGTCCTCGTCGGTGATCGTGTTCAGCGCGACGTGGGAGTTGGCGGGCTTGAGCTCGTCGGACAACTCGATGTCGTTGAGCTTCGTGCGCCCGATCACGCGTTCCTGCTCCTCGATCGGCAGCGCGTCCCAGTTTCCGAGCTCGTGGACGTACTTCTGAACGACGACGTAGCTCCCGCCCGCAAACTCCGGGTCCTCGTAGCCGATCAGGACGGCATCGACGGCGGCCTCGCCCTCCGGGTTCTCGGTCCCGTCGACGAACCCGAGCACGTCGCGCATGTCGAACGACCTGAAGCCGTGGACCTCATCGATCACGTGGGCGGCGTCGGCAAGCCGCTCGGTCAGGTGCTGGGCGAGCTCGAAGCAGAGGTCGAAGCGATGCGCGCGGATGTGAAACAGCAGGTCGCCGGGTGTCGCGACCGCCTCGTGATTGTCGCCGGCGAACGACGGGAGCGGATGCAGGCCGGCCGGACGCGGCCCGCCGAACAGCCGGTCCCACAGCTCTGAGCCGAGCCCGATCACGCACGTCAGCTCTCCCTCCGGAACCCGGAAGCCGACCGACCGCCGCAGGCCCTCGACGTCGGGCAGGAGCTCCCGGACGACGTCGTCGCCGTCGGGCTCGACGATCAGGACGAGGAATATCGCCGCCTCGGTCAGCGCCGACACGACGGCTTGTGGCTCGGGGGTCGCCAAGACAGAGGCGATCCTGACAGACCGCGGCTGGAGTCGCGATCAGCGCGGGACCAGTCAGCGCGTGAACGCGATCGAGGTTCGATAGTTCGTGTAGCTGTCGTAATCGCCGCGCAGCCACAGGAGTCCGACCTGGCTACCCGCCTCACCGCGCGGAACGACCGGGCGGACGTTGTCGGTCCCGTCGGCCGGCACGACGGTCGTGCGACTCCAGCTCGAGCCGCCGTTGGGCGTGCTCCACCGCTCGATCTCCCATCCACCGTGGACCTGGCGCGACAGGTACACGATCGATGGGTCGTCGTGGTCGAGCGCGATCCCGCCGGAGTACTCGTACTCGATCGTGCCCGGGCTGATCGAACCGCCTGCCGTCGTGAGCTTGTGCGACACCCATCGGTGGCCGTCGAACGTCGCGTACCAATAGACGTGATCGGTGTTGCTCGGGAACGTCGCGTAGACGATCACCGGACGGCTGGCGGTCGTGAGCGCGACGTCCCAGACCCACGCCGGCACGCCCGTCCGGCTCGCGTCGTACACGAGGTCGGCTTGTCGCGGAGCAATCGGCGCCCAGTCGAGGCGCGTGATCCAACGCCCGCTCGCCCGCCACAGAGAGCCGTTGCGGTAGTCGGCGTAATACACGCTGGTCAGCACCTCGCGCGGGTGACCATTGGTGAACGCGATCCCGATCGTGTTCGAGCCGTTGTCGGCGACCTTGAGATACGGACGCTGTCCGGATGACCGGATCAGCTCCCGCCCCGGACCCCAGCGCCCCGATGGTGTGCGCGTGGCGACATCGGCGCTCCAGTCAGCGCCGCGCCAGAACAGATACAGCCGGTTAGCCTCGCCGGCGAGCAGCACCGGGTTCGGATACGTGAACCCGTCGGGCCCGCGGATGTTCTGGTGCAACTGCGCCACCGGGGTCCAGGCGTTGATATCCGCCGGACGCAACGTGCTGCGGTAGTACATGACCGCGCCGTTGTGGCCAGACCAGAACGCGGTCAGCCTTCCGTCTGGCTCGACGAGGATCGACGGCCCGCTGTGGTCGTCGTGGTAGACGCGCGCGACCACGCTCTCGCTCATGAGGCCGTCACGCGCGTCGTAGGCACCGATCGTCACCCGCCCGCTCCAGTCGATCCAACCGGCGAAGGTCGTGCCGGCTGAACCGCCGACCTGCACGGCCCGCGGGTCGCCGAACCAGCTCCACGAGCCCTCCGACCAGGTCGAGATCTGTGCCGCGGCGGCCGCCGGCGGCAGCGCCCAGCCCAACGCGAGCGCTGCCGCCACCAACGCGCGTCTCACGGTCGGCGTCGCACCGCGGAGTCGATGAACGCCGAGAACAGCCGGCTCGCCGCCGCGGCGGCTGCGACACGCTCACGCGAGGTCGCCTCGAGCACCGCCTGGCCGTCAAGCGGCTCGCCGCGCCTGAAGCCGACCCAGCCGGCCACGGTCTCGGGCTTGACCTCGGGATGGAACTGGACGCCCAGGTGCCGGCCGACTCTGAACGCCTGCGGCCCGACACGGTCTTGGGCGAGCACCGAGGCCGCCTCGGGCAGCCGGATCACGCCCTCGTTCCACGCCAGCCACGGGCCGCGCGCGATCATGTCGGGCACCGCTGTCTGCACCCGGATCCAGCCACGCCGAGGCCGCGGCGCAGGCTCGACGCCGCCGCCCAGCGCGATCGCCAGCGTGTGCGCGCCGGAGCCCAGGCCAAGCACCGGCGTGCCGGCACGGTCGGCCGCCGCCAGCCACTCGAGCGCGGTGTGCTGCCAGCGACTGGCCCGGTTGTAGACGACGGAGTTGGCCGTGCCGAGCAGCACGGCGAACTTCAGCGACGCGGGATCGGGCAGTGGCTCGTCGCGGTCGACGCGCACCGTTGCCGGCGTGAAGCCCCGCGCAGCCAGCGCGTCGAGCATCAGCCCTCCGGGAGCGTCGGCGCGGACCTGGAGGATCGCGGCCGTGCCCGGGGCTGCAGCGCGGCCCGGAAGCACCCAGCGGCGCCTGACCGAGCTCGTGATCGGCGGCCGAGTTGCGATCGCGGTACGAGACCTGCGGGCTGTTTGAACACTCATGCGTGCACCTCGTGTGGGTCGGATGCGGTCGCGGCGCACGGGCGCCGCGACACGAAGATGGCGGCCAAGCCGCCCACCGGGGCGAGCCTGGCCGAGGAGGAGAGGAGAAGCGTCCGGGATCGCCCTTGCGCTGGCGATCCCGGACGGGAGTGGGCTGCACTAACCCCTACATCGCACAAATCCGCCACGCGCGGCCGGCATGCCGGTCACCGCGATCGCCAAACCGACGCGATTTGGGGATGCGTTGCGGACGGAATCTGCATAAGCTTGATCGACTTTAGTGAGTTGGCTGGCTTTGGTCAAGCCCAGGCAGCCCATACAGCCGCGCAGCATCCGGATTACGTCCTAGACCAGCTGATCCGACGGGCAATCACCCCACGCGGGTGATTGCCCGTCACCCACTGCGGCGACAAGATCGACGCTGCGGCCATGCACGACGACGACGTCACCGCTTCCCGCCGGGGACCCGATCGGGTCTGCCGCAACTGTCAGGCGCTGGTGCCCCAGGGCGTCCAGTTCTGCCCGCACTGCGGCGAGACGATGGGCGAGCGCCGCTCGAACCCGTGGCCGGCGGTCGTCGCGGCGATCGTCGCACTGATCATCGGCGGCGGGATTGGGTTCGCGCTCGGCAACAGCGACAACGGCTCCTCGTCGACGGTCACGAAGACGACCACGACGACCAAGGGCCAGAAGAACAGCAATACCAACGTGACGGTCACGACGCCGACGGAGACCGCGACCCAGACCGTGACCGCGCCACCGGAGACCGTCACGCAGACTGTGACCGTGACCACGGCCACGACCACGACCGCCGGGTGATCCCGGCGGTGCGCAACCCTTGATCGATCGCATCGCCGCACTCGTTGCCGCGATCCGCGACGGCGACCAGGCGATGGTCGAGGACGCCGTGATCCGCTTGAGCCAGTCACGACGATGGCTTGCTCCGGTGGCCCTGGCGGTCGGGGCGCTGGTGATGCTGTTCGACGGCCTCCGGCTGGTGCTCACCAACTGGCGGCTGATGCTGATCCAGATCCCGCCCGCGATGTGGATCTGGATGGCGATGTTCGACCTCAAGCTCCATGCGCTTCATGGCAAGTCGTTCAGCCCGATCCGGGGACCGATCGTGATCCCGCTGGTGCTCCTGGTCGCGGCGATCACGGCGATCTGCTTCTTCCTCAACGCGGTTTTTGCGTTCGCGATCGCGGGCCCGCCCCCGCCCGAGATCCGTCCGGCGGTGGCGACCGCACGCCAGCACCATAAGGTCGTGCTGACCTCCGGGTTCATCGTCGGGCTGATGCTCGGGGTCTCGACGATCGTGATCTCGCGCGAGGGACGGCCGTGGTTCGGCATATGCCTCAGCATCGTGATCGGCGTGATGATGGTCGCCTACGTCGCGCTGCCGTCGCGGCTGATCGGCGCCACGGCGGTGGGGTCCAGGCGCGACAAGCTCGTCGCGAGTGCCGTCAGTGGAACCCTGGGCGCGGTCGTCTCGGCGCCTGGGTACGTGCTCGGACGTATCGGGATCCTGCTGCTCGGGGGCTGGCCGATTGTGATCCTCGGGGCCATCGTGCTGGCGATCGGCTTCGCCCTCCAGGCGGGCGCGACGGGCGCTGTCAAGGCGATCAAGCTGAGCGCCCGGCTGGCCGCCGGGCGCGTCCCGGCGCCCGCGCCATGAGCAACCTCCAGGACCAACGACCCCGGATCCTGTGGTCGACCAACCGCGTCGAGGCGTTCAGCGACGCTGTGTTGGCGATCGCGATCACACTGCTCGTGCTCGAGATCAAGGTCGACCCATCCGAGTACGACCATCTCGCCCACGCGCTCGCACACGAATGGCCCGCCTACCTGGCGTATGCAACGAGCTTTCTGACGGTCGGAAGCGTCTGGATCGCCCATCACAGCCTGTTCAGCCGGCTGCGCTACATCGATCCGATGCTGCTGCGAATCAACATGATGCTGCTGCTGGCGGCGGCATTCCTCCCGTTCCCAACCGGCGTGCTCGCCCAGGCACTGCATTCCTCAGATCGCGCGGAGCGGGTTGCGATCGCGTTCTACGGCGTCACCGCACTGGTGATCGAGCTGCTGCTCCAGGCCGGCGTCCGGTATGCGTCCGCGAAACCGGATCTCATGTCCGAACAGGGTGAGGGAGCCCCGCTGATCCCGGAGCCAAGACGCCGGCGCAACCTGCGCACCTGGCTGAGCAGCGTCGTCTACGGAGCTGCGATCGCATTTGGGATCCTCCTGTTCCCGAGGGCATCGGCGATCGCGTACCTCGCGATCGCGGTCCGCGGCGTGTTCGTGGTCGGCGACGCCGGCAGGCTCAGCTTGCGGCTGCCGCACCCGCACAAACACGACCACTAACCTCGCCGCCGTGGACGGCGAGACGGTCCTGGTGGAGGCGGTTGATGCGTACCGGTCCGCGCTCGGCGATCGCCTGCTCGCGGCGTACGCGCTCGGCAGCCTCGCCCACGGAGGCTTCAGCGAGCTCGTCTCAGATGTGGACCTCGGCCTGATCGTCGGCGATCCCCTGCGAGACGGCGACGCCGCGACGATCGAGGCCGTGGCCGACGGTGAGAAACGCAAGGGCACGCCGCTGCACGAACGGCTGTCTGTGTTCTGGGGCACGCCGAGCACGCTCGCCGGTGGGCGCGTCGGCGGCCGCTTCCCGCCGCTTGACCGGCTCGACCTGATCGAGAGCGGCCGGCTGCTCGCGGGCGAGGATACGGTCCGCCCAGCATTGCCGCGCCCGGGCAAGAGCGAGCTCGTGTTGACGGGCGCCGAGTTCGCGCTCGAGCACCTCGCCGGGATCTCCGAGCCGGGAGACGCGTCGGCCGATCGGCTCGGCTCGCTCGCTGCCGCCGGCGAGGACGCGATCGAGGAGCTGCGCTCACCGGAACTGCTCGCGGCCCGCGGCGTTCGCCACGTGACCAAGCAGGTCCTGTTCCCGGTGCGGTTCATGTACACGGCCGCGACCGGCCACGTCGGGACCAATGGCGCTGCGGTCGAGCACTACCTCGCTCAGCCCGCAGCTGCCGGCCCGCGCCTGGTGCAGGCCGCGCTTGCGTGGCGAGGCGACCCGCCGGACGATCAGCCGGCGGTCGCGAGGCTGCTCGGCGAACAGCTCGTGCCGCTGTATGCGGAGTACATCGACGACCACATCCCGCGACTCGCGACCCTCGGACGGCCCGACCTGGCCCAGGCGTTCGCGGAGTGGCGACGCCGGCTGCTGGCCTGACGTTGAAGGGGCGGCAGCGAGCGTCGCGAACACAAGTGCGTGCTTTCTCACACTTTCTTGCGCGCCGTGGCGACGGTGCCAAGTGGCCAGGGGTTCAAGCAGCTTGGCGAGCTCGCGCTCGCGTTCGTGCTCTCGTCGCTGATCGGTCTCGAGCGCGAGTGGCGCCAGAAGTCAGCCGGTCTGAGAACGCACACGCTCGTGGGAGTCGGCGCGGCACTGTTCTTGATCGTCAGCAAGTACGGCTTCACTGACGTCCTCGGACCGCATGTGGTGCTCGACCCGTCGCGGGTCGCGGCCCAGGTCGTGACCGGGATCGGCTTCATCGGCGGCGGCCTGATATTCGTTCGCGGTGACGCTGTCCGGGGGCTGACGACCGCCGCGATCGTGTGGGTGACGGCCGCGATCGGGATGGCCTGCGGCGCCGGCCTGCCGCTGCTCGCGATCGCCGTGACCGCTGCGCACTTCGTCGTCGTGTTCGTCTACCCGAGGCTCGCGGCGCAGCTGCCGCGCTCGCGCTACTTGGGGTTCGGCGTGCGTGTCGTCTACGAGGATGGGCGCGGGATCCTGCGCGAGATCCTCGCTCATAGCACGACCCTGGGGTTCGCAATCGCAAATCTCGACACCCACGAGATCGAACACGAGGTGCGCGGCAAGGCCGCGGTCGCGGTGACCCTCGAGGTCCAGGGACAGCCGACCGCAGACCAGCTCGCCGTCGAGCTGAGCGAGCTCGACGGGGTCCTCGAGGTGACCACGACCGACCTCGGCGCAAGCACCGATTGACCCAGTGGTTTTTCTGGACGGCCGGGTAGAGTGCGCCCGGTTGCGTTTCACAATTCCTTCACACGCGCATGACATCGCTCGGCCAGCTGCTCCACGGTAAAGACAGCGGGTTCTTCGATCTGTTCGAGCGGGCAGGGGCGAATGCGGTGCGCGCCGCCGAGCTGCTCGACGAGATGCTGGCGGGCTTTCCCGAGAGCCAGATCCTCGCCAGGGACATCCTCGTCTGCGAGCAGAACGGCGACCAGCTCACCCACGAGCTGATCAAGCGCATCCACCAGACCTTCGTGACGCCGATTGACCGCGCCGACATCCTGCGGCTGAGCTCGGCGCTCGACGACATCGTCGACTACACCGAGGAGGTCGCCGACTACCTCGGCCTCTACAAGGTCGAGGCGCCGATGCTCCAGGCGCAGGCGCTGGCGAAGGTGCTCGTCGACGCGACCCGGCAGATCGAGCTCGCGATCCCGCGCGTTCGCGACTTCAAGAACATCAGCAAGTACACGGTCGAGGTCCACCGCCTTGAGAACGAGGGCGACCGGATCGTCCGCGGCGCGATCGCCTCGCTGTTCGAGGAGGGGATCGACCCGATGGTCGTGATCCGCTGGAAGGACATCTTCGAGTTGCTCGAGGACGCGATCGACGCAACCGAGCGGGCCGCGTTCATCCTCGAGGGCATCGTCATCAAGAACGCCTGACGCGCCAGATGAGCGGCGACATCCTCCTCGTAATCGTCGTTGGCACCGCGCTGGCGTTCGACTTCACCAACGGGTTTCACGACACCGCCAACGTGGTCGCGACATCGATCTCGACCGGGGCGGCGCGGCCTTCGGTGGCGATCGGGATCGCCTCGCTGCTCAACTTCGCCGGCGCCTTCATCTCGATCTCGGTCGCTGCGACCGTCGCCAACGACGTCGTCAACTCAGCCGTGATCACGCCGACGATCGTCTTCGCCGGGCTGATCGGGGCGATTGCCTGGAACCTGATCACCTGGTCCTTCGGCCTGCCGTCCAGCTCTTCGCACGCGCTGATCGGTGGTGTGGTGGGTTCGGCTGTGGCGGCGGCGGGCTTCAACGCCGTGCTTGCCGACGGCCTCGTCGGCAAGGTCTTGGTCCCCGCCGTGCTGGCGCCGATCCTCGCCTTCGCAGTTGCCGGGATCGCGATCGGACTGGTCTACCGCGTCGTCGGGCGGCAGCGACCGGGGATGGTGACCCGCGGTTTCCGCTACGGGCAGATCATCTCCGGCGGCCTGCTGGCGCTGGCGCACGGCACCAATGACGCGCAGAAGACGATGGGTGTGATCACGCTGGCCCTGATCGCCAACGGCACGCTTGGCGCCAATGCCGACCCGCCGCTGTGGGTGATCGTCTCCTCCGCCACCGCGATCGCCCTCGGCACCTACAGCGGCGGCTGGCGGATCATCCGCACGACCGGCACGCGGATCATCAAGATGGACGCAGCGCAGGGTTTCTCGGCCCAGGGGGCGGGGGCGACGGTGATCCTGGCCTCGACCCACTTCGGCTTCCCGCTCTCGACCACCCACGTGATCAACGGCGGCGTGATGGGCGCGGGCGCGGGAAAGCGGGTCTCGGCGGTGCGCTGGGGGGTGGCAGGCAACATCGTCACCGCCTGGCTGCTGACGCTGCCGGCCGCGGCGGCGATCGGCGCGCTGGCCTACGGCTTGACCGCGATCTTCGGCAGCGGCGCCCTCGGCCCGGTACTGGTGACGCTGATGTCGCTCTCGCTGATCTTCGCCGTCTTCGCCCGCCGTTCGCGCCAGGTCGCTCCGGTGCCTGCCGGCTGAACATGGCGGTCGTGGTCGAGACCAAGCAGCTGCTGGAGACGATTGTCGCCTCGCTGGTTGCCGGGGTCGGGGTCACGGTCATCTTCTCGGTCGCGATCTGGGGAGTCGGCCGCTTCGTCGACCTCAGTCGCGACGATCGGTCGCTGGCGGCGGGGGCGGCGGCTGCCCTGGCCGGCCTCGCCGTGCTGGCCACGCTTGCGGCGGTCGCCTTCGGCATCATCGTGATGAGCCGCAAGTAGGTGACCCGGGGTGCGTAAAATTTTCCCCATGCGTACCCTGCGCGATCTCGCGATCATCATGGTTCTGGCGCTGTTCGTCGCCTTTGCCCCGTCGGGAGGCAACTTCGCCGAAGCGATCCTGACCGCGATCACGATGGGCTTCCTCGCCGCGATCGCCTGGATGCTGTTCGTGCTCAGCCGCCAGAACCAGCTCACCCTGGCGACGCTGAGCGACACGCGGCGGGCGATCCTCTACGCGGCACTGGGCATGCTCGCGCTCCTGATCGCCGGCAGCGGCAAGCTCTTCTCCAGCGGTGGTGGCACGCTGCTCTGGATCCTCCTGCTCGGCGCCTCGATCGCGGCGATCTGGCGGATCTGGATCGACGCAAACACCTACTGACGCGTGAGGGGCCGGCTCGGGACCCCCTCGCGCGTCTGAATTTGGAGAGACGTGTGTTTGTGCGTACCACGTGTAGGTCGGGGCCTGGAACGGTGGGCGAGTGCCGCCACGGACCGCCAGCAGCGCAGGCCACA
>DASXDD010000134.1:0-11285 GCA_036490775.1 Solirubrobacteraceae bacterium
CGAGGCCCGGACGCGAGAACGAGCGGTCCTCTCGGCCGCCGCCACCGCCGTCGTCACCACCAGCGCCTGGGCCCGGGACCGGCTGCTCGAGCTGTACCAGTTGTCTGCCGAGCGGGTGCACGTCGCCGAGCCCGGTGTCGATGCAGCCGAGCTCGCAACCGGGACCGAGGCCGGCAGCGCGCTGTTGTGCGTCGCGGCGGTGAGTTTCGACAAGGGTCACGACGTACTGCTCGATGCGCTGGCGACGATCTCTGACCTGTCTTGGCGGTGCGCGTGCGTGGGCAGGCTGGATCGCGCGCCAGAGTTTGTGGAGCGGCTTCGGCGCCGCGTGGCGACCGAGCGGCTCGGCGACCGCGTGTCGTTGACAGGCCCACGAACGGGACCTGAGCTGCACTCCAGCTACGCCGCCGCGGACCTGGTGGTGCTGGCGTCGCGCGCCGAGACCTACGGCATGGTCATCACCGAGGCCCTCGCCCGTGGCCTGCCGGTCATCGCGGCCGACGTCGGCGGGGTGACAGAAGCCCTCGGTCACGGAGCGGACGGGATCCGGCCGGGCCTGCTGATCGCGCCGGGCGACGCCGTCGCCCTCGCTGGCGCGCTCCGGGCCTGGTTGTGCGACGCCGAGCTGCGAGCGGAACTGCGCCGGGCCGCCTGCGAGCGTCGCGAGTCGCTCCCACGCTGGTCGACCACGGCGTCGGTGATCGCAGGCGTCCTGGCGAGTGCGTCGCGATGACCGACGAGGTCATCCGCGTCAGCAGCGAATGGCTGGCGCTGCGCGAGCCGGCTGACGCCGCCGCCCGCGCGCGTGACCTCGCCGAGCGACTCGCGCGTCAGCTTCCGGCGAGCGACAGCTGGGTGATCCACGATCTCGGCTGCGGCACCGGCTCGATGGGGCGCTGGCTCGCGCCGCTGCTGCCGGGCCCACAGCACTGGGTCCTGCACGACCGCGATCCAGACCTGCTGAACGTCGCAGTCGCCGGGCACCCGGGCGCGGCGGCCGACGGGGCTTCGGTGACCTTCGAGGTCCGGCGCTCCGACGTGACCAGGCTGAGCCCGGACGACCTAGCCGGCGCGACCCTGATCACTGCCTCGGCGCTGCTGGACCTGCTCACCGAGGATGAGCTGGCCGCGCTGGTCGCCCTGTGTGCAGCAGCTGGCTGTCCGGTCCTGCTCACCCTGTCGGTCGTCGGTCGCGTCGAGCTGACCCCGGCCGATCCACTGGACGGCCGCGTGGCCGCTACGTTCGACGCCCACCAACGGCGAGCGACGCAGCGGGGTCGCCTGCTCGGGCCCGATGCGGTCGCGCGGGCCGTCGAGGAGTTCGGACGGCTGGGCGCCGAGGTGCTGATCAGGCCCAGCCCCTGGCGACTCGGGGCCACCGAGGCCGGGCTGGCGGCGGAGTGGTTTGCGGGGTGGTTGGGCGCGGCGTGCGAGCAGCAGGCCGAGCTGGCCGCTGAGACCGAGGCCTACGCGCGCCGGCGCCTGGCGCAGGCGAGCTCAGGGCAGCTCGCGGTCACCGTCGACCACGCCGACCTGCTGGCGCTGCCACAGCGTCCTGAGCGGGCGCCGGCAGCCGGTCAGTCGGTCTGAAACCGCGGCGAGAGCGCGTAGCGCAGCAACACCACGTCGCCAATCTGGCGGACACCGGCGAGCGTCGCTCGGCGACCGGGGTTCCAGGGAAAGGTGCCGTCCCTCACGAAGCGCGGGGCACGGGAGTCGCCGACGAAGAACGGCGCGACGACCAGTTGCAGTTCGTCGACGAGGTTGTCGGTCAGAAACTGGGTGTGCACCTTGCCACCGCCCTCGACCATCAGGCGGTTTACACCGCGCGCACCGAGATCCTCGCTGAGGCTGCGCATCTTGACCCGGCTGCCACCGTCGACGACGGTCGCCACCGCTCCGAGCCGCGAGCGCGCGTCGCCGACGCCTGACCTCGTGCAGTAGACGAGCTTCTCGGCGTCGCCGGCGGTGAAGAAGTCGGCCCGAGGGTTCAGGTCCACCCGCTCGGTCACGGTCACCTTGATCGGCGACGGCGGAAGCCCGCGAGCCGTCCGCGCGTCGCGGCGATTCTTCGAACGCACGAGCAGCCTCGGGTTGTCGTTGCGCACGGTGGTCGCACCGACGAGGATCGCGTCGCAGGAGGCACGCACCGCGTCGACCCGATCGAAGTCGGCGTCGTTTGACAGCTCGAGGCGCCGCGGCGATGCGCTGCCGAGATAGCCATCGATCGACATGCCACAGCTCAACAGGATGTAGGGACGTTCAGGCATGTGCTGCGCTCTCCCGGAGCGGCCGTCGACGGCGCTCGGGGAGACGGATACGACGGAACCATGCCACCACGAGGACGGCGGCGCCCGGTAGACACGCGACGAACACCATCACGCCGTAGATCACGGCGGTGGTGACTCCACGCTGAGCACCGAGGCCGACGGCGGCGAACGCCCATGCGGTCACGCCCTCGCGAGGTCCCCAGCCACCGACGCTGGGCAGCGCCATCCCCATCATCGCGATCAGCGCGATCGGCAGCATGTGCGATGCCGGCGCGGTTGTGCCGGCGGCCCGCGCGGCGATCATGAACGTGACCGCGTGGCCGGCGACCACGAGCGCAGATGCGACTGCGATGCCGGGCCACGCTCGCCGCGCGAGCAGCCCTTCGCGGATGTCGCGAGTCGCCGCGCTGCGGACCCGCGCCAGCGCCGACCGACCGTCACCGGTTCGCGCCCTGGCAACGAGTGCAACTACCAGCACCGCCACGACGATGCCGGCGGCAACCAGCGGCATCGCCGAGTGCACGGGCGACGGCAGCACAAGCAGGACGGCGACGGTCAGGATCAGTTGCACGACCTGGCCGGCGGTGCGTTCCCATGCCACCGCCCGCAGCCCACGGCCGACATCGCGCGTATCGCGACCGTGGCTGACCCCGCGGTGGACATCGCCGACGATCCCACCGGGCAACGTGACGTTGAGAAACAGCGACCGGTAGTACGCCGCCACCGCAGCGGGCAGCGACAGGTCGACGCCAAGACCGCGGGCAACGAGCTTCCACCGCCACGCACAGCACACCGTCGTCAGCACCGCGATGCCCGTCGCTTCGGCAAGACCCACGCCATCGACCATCCGCACGCCGTTGAGGAACGGACCCGTGCCGAGGCGCCAGATCAGCACGGCGAGCACCGTGACGGGGCCCACGAAGCGTGCCCAGGCCCACAGGGTTCGGCGGCTCATACCGGCGCCCCCTCCGGGCGCGGTAGCCGCAGCCGGGGACTGCCCGACGGCTTGCGACCGCTCAGGAAGGGCCTCTCGAACACCGCCGCAAATAACCGCGCGAACGCGATCGTCAGCGGCAGCGCGATCGCGAGCGTGACCAGGAAGGCGGGCACGCCCTGGCTGACCCGGCCGGCGACGATCCGCTCGTAGACGATCACGACGATCGGGGCGTGCGTCAGGTACAGGCTGTACGAACAGGAGCCGAGGCTGCGGATCGGTCGCGAGTCGAGCGGGCGTAGGAGCGCGGCCGCGCGCCCCGTTGCCAGAGCGACCAACAGGCATGCGATCGCCGGGCCCAGCGCGATGTCGACCCAGAACAGATGGTCAAGCGTCCATACGGAGCCCTGCCACCAGATCGTCGCGAGCACCGGGATCGCGGCCGCGAGCGCCAGCCAGCCCCAAGGCCATGACCTGCGCGCCAGTCCCGCACCGACGACCCCAGCGCTCAGGATCCCGATCGCAAACAGCGCCGCGAGGTCAGGCGGAGACTGGATCACGAACGTGTCCACGCGTGGGATGTGCGGTCCGAAGATCCCCACTGCCGCAACGACGGTCAGGACGATGGCGGCCATCGCGGTCGCGCTCCACCGGCGGACGATCAGCAGCAACAGGGGGAACAGCAGATACAGCTGGGCCTCAACGGCCATCGACCAGAACGCCGCGTTGGGGCTCGGGGCGCCGTCGATGTTCTGCACCAGCAGGCCGTTGACGATCACGGACTTTGCGTTGGGCACGCCATGCCCGGGCTGACGGACGATCAGCCACGCCACCGCGAGGCTGAACGCGAGCGCGGCCCAGTACGCCGGCAGGATGCGCCGGGCGCGCCGGCGCGCGAATTGGGAGACGCCGTCCAGTCGCCAGCCGTGCCGGGCCGGCGCCAGGGCCAGGGAGAAACCCGACAGCACGATGAAAACGACGACCGCAAAGCGCCCATAGATGAACCAGCCCGCCCAGGAGGGCGCGTGGTCGATCGGATAGCCGGGGAACGCGCGCAGGAACACGTGGTTGATCACCACGTACAGCGCGGCCAGGCCACGGATGCCGTCCAAGCCGGCCAGCCGCTGTCGATCAGGACCGTGCAGATCCACAGTCACGACGGGCTAGGGGGTCGCCGGCTTGGAGTCGAACGCGGTGAGGAAGCGATTGCGGAACGCGCTCATCGGCCACACCGGCGCGCTCTGCTTGGGCTGCAGGCCCGGGCCCCAGCCCCAGTTTCCGATCTGCTTGAGCACCTTCGGGTCGTGGGCGATGATCGAGATCGGCACGACGTGATTGCTGTTGTGACCGCTGACGATCGGCAACGGCTGATGGTCACCCAGGACGATCATCACCAGATTCTTGTCGGGGTAGTGCTGTACGAACGACGTCAGGCTGTTCATCGCGTACACGATCGAGGTGCCGTAGGCGGCCTTCACACGTGCGGAGTTGCTCCAGAACGCGCCGGTCTCGTGGGTCATCGGAATCTTGTTGTAGATCGACCCGTTGCCGACCTGGTTCCAGCCGATCGGATGGGGGATGCGGTTCCACGGCATGTGGCTCGAGACCGTGTCGACCTCGGCGAACAGTGGCTTGCGGTGAGGCTTCCCGATCTCGAGGCGTTGGAGCGCCGAGAAGATGTACTGGTCGGGCATCGACGCGTAGGTGAACGTGGGGCCGTGATAGCCGACCTGATACCGGTCGTAGATCTTGTCGTAGTGGTAGTACTTCTCCCCTTGCGGCCATGAGCGGTCGTTCGATGGCACGTCGTCGACGGTCCGCCAGCCGGCCTGCTTGAACGCCTGGGCGAGCGTGAAGCGCTTCGCCGACATCAGCTGGTTGTAACGGAGCTGGCTGTCGACCCAGAGCCCGGACTGCAGGCTGGAGTGCGCGAGCCAGCTGATGCCGCCGTATGTCGCCGAGTTGAGGAAGCCACTGCGAGACGAGAAGCCCGCACTCTGCAGCCGCTTGTTCCCCGAGGCCAGGGCTTTATCGACTTCTGGTGAGAAAGAGGCGCCCTGCACGGCCTGCTGGCCGTAGGCCTCGACGAACACGAGCATGACGTCTTTGCCGCGTAGACCAGTCAGCAGCTGGTTGGTGGGAGTGCTGCGGAACGCGTCAGCGCTGATCTGCTTGGCGAACACACCGCGGTCGTGGATGTCGGCCTGCACCGCCTTGACCTCGTCGACCACGAGCCCGGCGGTGAGCGTGGATGCGATCGGCGTGTGGGAGATCAGCTGGGCGCCGAACACCCAGCAGAGCGCCCAGACAACTCCCAGCCCTCCGATGACCCGAAGCGTCCACGGTCGGTTACCGGCTGCGACCCGGGTCAGGCGGAGCATCGCAAGGGTCAGGACGACGACGGCGACGACAATCCCCACAACAACCCCGACTTCGATCAAGGTCGCCTCCGTTCGACCGACCACGGAGCGCATCGTCTCGAGACCGTTCCCGAGCTGGGTCGAGTCTCCGATCGGGTCAAACGGCCGGTCGAAGGTCCTGAAGATCCCGTAGTTGATGACCTTCAGGGCGATCACCAGAGTCAGGGCCAGTCCCACGACCACAGCGAGTACCCGTCGGCCGCGGGGCGGCAGGACGAGGGCGAGCGCGATCAGCACGAGTCCCTCGAGCGGGAGCCTCAGGAACCCGCTCAGCGACACGTACTGCGGCTGGTCTGGAGCGACCAGCACGGCCCACACGACCAGAGCGGCGAAGATCGTCAGCACCGCGGCGACAATTTTCCGGACCTGGTGGCGGCGGCGTCCGGCTCCGCGGTCCGGGTCCTCGGTAGGCGTGAGCTCGGGGCCGGGCGTGGGGTCCGGACCCTGCGTGGGGTCCGCGGTTGACGCCGCTCGACGGTGCCTTGCGAACCGGTTGCGCCACAGCCACCAGACGTCGCGGCCGAACGACTCGGCGAGCAGGATCAGGGCGCCGGCGAGGGCGGCCGTTGTCAGCGCCGGCGGCAGCACGTTTGCGGCCGCGATCGTCAGCACGATGCCCTGCGTCGCAGCGACGACCTTGCGCCAATAGCGCCGCGGCAGCGGCTCACGCATCCACGGCAGCGACCAGCCGGCCGCGAGGAACGCGTAGCGCGCCGCGCCGATCGCAAGCACCCATGCGCCGGCCGACCGCGAGACGTAAACGCTGAGGATCAGGATCAGGAACGCGTCGACTTCGGCGTCGAATCGCGCGCCCAGCGCCGCCGTCCGTGTGCGCCGCGCGACCCATCCGTCGACCGCGTCCAACACAAGCGCGACTGCCGCGAGCACCACCAGCAACGCGACCGGCGCGGGTTTGCCGAACGAGTCTGCAATCAGCGCCGCGACGCCGACGACGAGCGTGGCCCGGGCGAGCGTCACCCAATCGGCAGTGCTCAGCCGCTCGGCGCGGTAGTAGGCGAGCCCGCGCGACAGCGCTGCGGTCGTGATTGCTCCGCAGGTAGCTCCGACGGCCCAGCCCGCTGGACTGAGCCCGGCGCCGCTGAGGCCGACAGCGATCGCAAGTGCCGCGATCAGGAGCAGCTCGCCGATCAACGCCGGCACAGGAGCGGTCTGGGCGATTCGCATTACGCCTCCTCAGGCGAGGTAGCCGTCGGTTTTGCCCGCTCGACCGCGACGCTGCGCCAAACGCCAAAGGCCGACCGCAGGGCCTGCTGCGTACTTAGGCTCCATGCCCCTCAAGGACGCCTGCGCCACACCAAGCCTTCCCGGCCGCGGGCTGACATCCTCAACTGTGTGGGTGTAGCGCAGCCGTGAAACAGGACGAGCGTGCGCCGTTTGTACGGGCCCTTCAGCGCGCCCGCGTGTCGGCGTACGACCCCGGCGAGTTCGTCGAGCAGGAGGGCTTCATGCGCGCCGCGGAGATCCGCGCGCTAGCGCTGCAGGCCGGCATCGGACGCGGGGTGTCGGTGCTGGACCTGTGCTGCGGAGTCGCCGGGCCGGGGCGGTTCATCACCGAGGAGTTCGGCTGCTCGTACCTGGGGGTTGACTACAGCGCCGGCGCGATCGAGATCGCACGCGAGCGCGCCCGCCACCTTCCTTGTCGCTTTGAGGTCTCGCAGATCCCACCGGTGCCACCGGGACCGTTCGACGTGGTGCTGCTGCTCGAGACGATGCTGGCGTTCCCCGACAAGCAGACGCTGCTCGAGGAGATATCGCGAGCGCTGCCGACCGGCGGGCGGTTTGCGTTCACGATCGAGGAGGGCCGGCCGCTCACCGCGTCGGAGCGAGCGCGGATGCCCGACGCCGACACGGTTTGGCTCACCCCGCTGGCCGAGATGCTCGCGGACCTCGGGCGGGCCGGACTGGTGGTTCGCCAGCAGGAGGACTGCAGTCAGTCGCACCGCGCGATGGCGGTTTCGCTGCTCGAGGCGTTTGCCGGGGATGCCGTGGAGATCCGCGCTCAGATCGGAGACCGCGCTTTGGATGAGCTCTTGGCCGCCCACCGTCTGTGGAGCGACTGGCTGTCAGACGGACGGGTGCGGAAGTTCGCGTTCGTTACCGAGAAGGAATAAGCGTCCCGGGCGCCCGTCGCGATGCCGGTGAGTGGCTAAGGTTCTCCGACATGTTCTTCGCTGTTCGCCTCGAGCGCGGTGGTCCATGGGATTGGTCGCGCGATCTACGTGAGCAGGACGGCTGGGAAGAGCATGCTCGACTCATGGACGCATTGGTCCAGGACGGGTTCATCATCCTCGGCGGACCGCTCGCCGGCGAGCGCGAGATCCTGCACGCAATCTCAGCTCCTTCGGAGGACGCTGTCCGCGAGCGCCTTTCGCAGGACAACTGGCACGAGAACGGCATGCTCACGATCACGTCGATCGAGCCCTGGACGGTTCTGCTGGACGGCAGGCAGGGTTAGTCGGAGTTGCGGCCGCTGGGCGTTCAGCGCGTCGCGAAGAACGACACGTCGCAGCCCTGGATCACGAGGTCGCCGTCGTTGTCGCGGGCGGTGCCGCCGACGGCGAAGACGATGTCGAGTCGAGCGTTCATGAGCTTGTCGCCCGATCGCACCTTGACGCGCTGAGGCACGACGCCGCTGATGCCATGCGGGTTCGTGCGCTTCGGGTCGGCGAAGCCCACGATCCAGTTTGAGACTCCCGCTTCGGTCACAAGCCGAAGCTTCTGCGCGCCCAGAACCCGCAGCTTGCCGAGTCCGCAGCTCGCACCGTCGATGTGGAAGCCAGACACCGAGGTGCCGGCATGGTTGACGGTGAACCCTCCGCTGGTCACCTTCCAGCGGCCGGCCGACGGCCGGGCGAGCGCCGCGAGCGCGATCGCCGGCAGCGCCAGCATCGCGACGACCACGATCAGCCCGATCAGGTGTTTGCCCCTCATCCCGCGCCAACCCTATACAGGCGGTCTCCCCAACGAGTCGGTGTTTCGGACCGGCTTCGCGGCCCGCATGAAGCGGCGAAAAAGCCCGGACGGTCGAAGTCCCGCACGCCGGGCTGCCCTGAGACTGCTGCGACGAAATCATTTGTTCGATCCCGACTGAGCTTGACCAGTTTTCAAGCATCTGCTTGAATAAATTGCGTGGAATCCGCGAGGGTTGACCAGCGTCGCGAAGCCGGTCTGCGGACACGGACGCGACTGCTGGACGCTGCGCTGGACCTGCTCGCCGAACGCGGCGGCGATGGTGTGAGTCTCCGTGAGGTGACCGGTGCCGCTCAGGCCAACGTCGCAGCGGTGAGCTACCACTTTGGTTCGCTGAAGTCTCTGTGCGACGCCGCGATCGAGTACGCGCTGGAGCGCTATCTGGATGCCCAGCACGAGGCCATCAGCGCGCTGGGCGCCGAGGCCTCGCTTGAGGCGCTGGCGGCTGCATTCGCGCGACCGATGATGAGCGCCCTAGCCGTGGGAGGTCGCGACCTCGACGTGATGCGGATCGTGGCGCGGGCCGGCCTCGACCCTCCAGAAGGATGGGAACGATTTGACCCGAGCTTCGATCGGATTCGCGCCGATGTCGTCCGGGTGCTGAAAGCGAATCTTCGTGGTGTCACCGAGCCGGAGCTGATCTTTCGCACACGCTGCGCCGCCGGGCTGTTGAACTGGCTGGTCCTCGCGCCGGTCGGCACCGAGCTCAGGAACAAATCCGAGAAGCAGATCGAGCGACGTCTGGTCCCGGTGCTGGCCGGCACCTTCCGCGGCACCAGCGCCGGCTGACGGCGGCCTGGCCGATCAGCGGCCCAACAAGTCAATCGGCCGCTTGACAGGAATCTTGGCAGCTGAGTATTATCAATCAAGTGATTGATCTATTTCATCCACAGGAGGCCTAGTCATGCAAGTTGCACTCACCGGGGCAACCGGCTTCATCGGATCTCACGTACTTACCGAGCTGCTCGAGCGCGGCCACGAGGTGACGGCGCTCGTCCGCGACCAAAGCCAGGCGGACATCGTCACGGCCCGCGGCGCGAAATCGGCGGTCGCCGACCTCTACGATCGCCCCGCCGTCGTGAGCCTGCTAAGTGGGTCCGACGGGGCGATTCATACCGCCAGTCCGGGCGACGAGACCAGCGCGAACCTTGATTCCGCGGTGGTTGACGCGGCGGTGCAAGCGTTTGCGGGCACCGGAAAGCCCTATCTCCACATCAGCGGTCTGTGGATCTACGGGGAGAACAGCTCGATCAGCGAGGACTCGCCGATCAACCCGCCCGCGCTGGTGGCATGGAAGGAGCCGATCGAGCGCCGGATCCTCGACGCCTCGGACATGCGCGGAGCGGTGATCGTCTCCGGCACGGCGTTTGGCGACGGTGGTGGAGGGGTTCCCGGGCTCCTGCTCAGCTCGCCCCGGGACGCCGACGGCAACCTGATCATGCTCGGTTCCGGACGACAGCACTGGACGACGGTGCACGTCGCGGACCTTGCGAGGTTCTTCAGGCGCGTGCTCGAGTCCGAGTCGGCTCGTGGCCGCTACGTGGTTGCTGACGGATTGAACCCGACCGTCGCGCAACTGACCGAGGCGGCCGCCGTGGCCGCCGGCGCTCCCGGAGCGGTTCCCGGTTCCGACGATGAGGCTCGCGCACGTCTGGGCGATTATTTCGCCGAAGTCCTATTGCACAGTCAGGGCACATCCGCCGCCAAGGCTCGTGACCAGCTCGGCTGGGCTCCGACCCATCCCGGACTGGTCGACGAGTTCCGCCATGGAAGCTACGCACGTGAGGTCAGGACCGGCTGACCAGGGGCCACGATGATCCACTCTGAAATCACAGCAGCCGAGGGGGCGGATCGCCTGGCGATCCGTGAGCTGATCGACGCCTATGCGCATTGCGCCGACCGGCGCGACGCCGACGGGCAGAAGTCGCTGTTCACCGAGGACACGCATTTCGTCGTGTACATGGAAGGGCAGGGATCTGAGCCCACGCAGGTGCTCGACGGCCGCGAAGCGTTGACGCCGGTGTTCGACGATCTCAACCGCTACCAGGCGACGATGCACTTCAACGGACAGACCACGATCTCGCTCGACGGCGAGCGAGCGAGCGGCGAGAGCTACTGCATCGCCCACCACCTGTTCACCCAAGATGGCGAGCGCAAGCTGATGATCGCGTGGCTTCGCTACGGCGACACGTTCGTCAAGCTCGCCGGCGCCTGGCTGTTCGCCGAGCGCAACCTCTACGTCGACTGGACCGAGACCCGGCCTTCGGATCCTTAGCGGCTGTTCCTGATCGCGACTCAGTAGGCCGTGTGCTCCCGGCTTGACGTATGCCGATATAGGAATATGATTGCCACATGGCACGAGCAGCGACGACGTCGGACGTCTTCAACGCGATCGCCGAGCAGCAGCGCCGGGAGATCCTGGTGCTGCTGCGGGCGGGTGAGGGGCCGGTGACCGAGTTGGCCCGGGAGCTGGGGATTACCCAGCCGGGGGCGTCCAAACACCTGCGGGTGCTCCGGGAGGTCGGACTCGTGCGGGACCGCAGGGCAGGCAAGCAACGCCTGTACGGCCTTGACGCCCGCGGGCTGCGACCGGTTCACGAGTGGACCGGCGGGTTCGAGCGGTTCTGGAACGAGAGCTTTGACCGGCTGGACGAATACGTGCAGGACCTC
>DASXDD010000135.1:0-6989 GCA_036490775.1 Solirubrobacteraceae bacterium
TGATCGTCTGGCCCGGGATGTAGTTGGTGAGGTTGGCGCTCAAGCTCGCCGGCAGGCCCGTGACCGTGGTCGACGAGGAGAAGCTCAGCGAGGGCGACTGCACCGTGGCGGTGGCGCTCTGCGAGCTCTCGGATCCGGTCCAGCCGCCCTGCGAGGGGGTGACCGTGTAGTGCCAGCTGCCCGCCGGAACCGAGGTCTCGGTGCAGGTCAGCCCCGAGATCGTGCCCGAGCAGCCCGATCCGATCGTCTGCGCGGTGCCGGAGGCGTTGTAGCGCTTGACGATGTAGCCCGAGACGTTCTGGCCGCCGACGGCGGCGGCGGGCCAGCTGACGGTTACGGTGTGGACCGCAACGCTCGACGTCGGCGCGGTGGCGCTCGGCATCTGCGCGGCCTTGACGGCGCCCGAGCCGGCGCCCGGGTTTCCCCAGGAGGCGTAAGCGGTGCCGGTGCCGATGCTTGCCACGAGCGTGGTCAGGAAGATTGCGGAGCGGCGGAGCCTCATCGGCTGCCGCTCGATGTCACCTGGAAGGTGAGCGGGAAGCGCGCGCCTGAGCACACGACTGACACGCCCGCCGCCATCCGTAGCGACACCGAAATCGTGCGCGTCGCTCGGCGCGGGACGCTCAAGCGAACCGGGTAGCGGCCGCCCTGCAGCGCGCGCGCCGGGCAGGAGCCGCCCGGCTTTCCGACCTGCACGTTCAGCCACCGGATCGTGACCGTGTGGTTAAGCAGGTTGCGGACCTTCAGCGGCAGGCGGGTGCTGGTGCCCGGGTAGAGGCCGCTGACGTTGCCCGAGACCATGATCCCCGGCCAGGACCCGGTACTGCGGGGCCGGTGGGTGCCCTTGCGCAGGACAGCGGCATAGGTGGTCGCGCCCATTACGAGCGCGACCACCATGACAAGCGACGCCGAGATGCGCTTCACGAGAACTTGTGCCTCGTCGAGGGCTTAGCTTCCAGCTGGGACTAGGAAGCGTTGCTGGTAGCGGCCATGCTGACCGGGACCGAGAACGTGGCGCCCTGGCAGCTGTTGTCAGAGGCGTTGGTCATCTTGATGCTGCCGCTCAGCGTGATCTGCGAGGAGCTGTTGGCGGCGACCGCGACGTTCAGGGCGCTCTGGTCGGTGTAGGTGACGCCAGTCGGGTGCGAGACGTCCTGGCCGCAGGTCGCGTGGCTCGAGTCGGCCGTGATCGCGCCGTTGCCGGTCACGCTCGTGATCTTGATCGGGTACGAGTTGGGGTTGTTGATGTTGACGACGAGGTCGCCGGTCGCGCCCGGGTACAGGGTCGCGCTGGTGGTGCCGGTCGTGCTGGCGGTCGTGAGGCCCTGGGCCGTCGCGGCCTTCGCGAAGCCGGTGCCGCCTCCAGAAGAGGTCCAAGCTGCGTAGCCGAGGCTGACGATGCCGAGGACCATCACGGTCACGGCCCCAAAGATCAGCCGCTTCTTGCCGAGAAATTTCATGCCTACTCCATCCGTTCGAGGGTTCCTGGCCCTCTCATCGGCGGCGGCAGTCCGACTCTTGAATTGAATTTCAGGAATTTTTTGAGTAGCACTCAATTGCATAGAAATCGGTTTCCAACTTCTCGCTCGTGGGAATCCGCTCTTGACAGATCGCCATGGCCTGGATGTTGCTTTCAAACCACGGGCACGTGCTGCTGTACGTGGACACCTATCCGGACGCGCGCCTGCGCGAGGTCGCGACGGCGATCGGAATCACGGAGCGGGCGGCCCATACGATCATCACCGAGCTCGAGGAGGCCGGCTACCTGACTCGCGAGCGCGTCGGCCGGCGCAACCACTACACCGTGCACCACGACGCGCCGCTGCGCCACGCCCGGGTGGTCGGCCGGACACTCGGCGACCTGCTGAGCGGCCTCGAGCCCGAGGGCTATCGGCCCGCGCGCGCGGTGGACCCGTTCGCCTGAGCGCTGCTGGTGCCCCGATTCACAAATTCGGGAATCGCGACACTAGCCGGCGACGACGATCGCTAGTTTCGCGAGCCCTCGAGCAGCACGCGCGCGACCTGCTCGGGGTCATCGTAGGTCGGCACGTGGCCGCAGCCCTTCAGCATCACCAACCGTGCGCCCGGGATCATGCGGATCGCGCGCGGCGCCTGACGGGGGAGCAGCAGGCGGTCTTTGGCGCCCCAGCCGATTGTGACCGGAACCTGGATCTGCTCGCCACCGTTGAACGGCTCGTCGGTGAATGCGTCGAGCGTGGCGTCGAACCACGGAGCCCCCGCGAGCGCCTCCGCTGAGGCGGCGGCGTCAGCCGCGCCGAGCAGCCTGGGTCTGGCCAGCACCTGCGAGTACATCAGCGTGCGGACCAGCGGCGAGGCGGTCAGGCGGTGCGCCCGCGGCGCCAGCAGCCGCGCCCCGCGGACGGTGAGCTTCAGCGAGATCTTCTGGTAGACGAGCTCGCGTGGGTTGTGGAAGCCGGCGGGGGAAAGGGTCGTCGCGGAGGCGACGCGATCTTGTTTGGCGAGCTCGAGCGCCAGCAGCCCACCGAGCGAGTTGCCGGCGACGTGCGGGCGCTCGAGGCCGAGCTCGTCGAGGAACCCACGGACCAGCCGCGTCAGCGAAGCGGTGCCTGCCGGCGTCCCGGCCGGCGGCATCGGCGAGGCGGCGAACCCGGGCAGGTCGAGCGCGATCACGTCGCGTTGCGCCGCTAAGCGCCCAATCACCGGCTCCCACATCTGCCAGCGGCTGCCGATCCCGTGGATCAGGACCAACGGCTGGCCGCTGCCCACTCGGTAGTGGTTGAGCTCCACGGGGGAAACCCTATTCGAGCCGGTCGGACAAGTGCGTGCGGACATGCCTGCCAGTTCGGATAATTGTTCATCGAGTTGGTGGGCGGTACGGTTGTACAAAACGGCACACCGATTTTCGAGGAGAGCAATGGCGAGCACCGAAGAGGCAGTCCGGGCCGAGCACGGCACGCTCCAGGAGCAGGCCAAGCGCCATCTCTGGATGCACTTCACGCGCATGTCCGCCTACGCGGAAGGGGAAGTGCCGATCATCGTCCGCGGCGAAGGCTGCTACGTCTACGACGAGCACGGCAACCGTTATCTCGATGGGCTGTCGTCGCTGTTCTGCGTGAACATCGGCCACGGCCGCGCCGACATCGCGCAGGCGGGCGCCGACCAGGCAAAGGACCTCGGCTTCTACACCAACTGGTCCTACGCGCACCCGCCGGCGATCGAACTCGCCACGCGGATCGCATCGCTCGCGCCTGGCGACCTCAACCGTGTGTTCTTCACCAGCGGGGGCTCCGAAGCGGTCGAGTCGGCGCTGAAGCTCGCGCGCCAGTACTTCAAGCTTTCGGGCAAGCCGAACAAGCACAAGGTGATCGCGCGCGAGATCGCTTATCACGGCACGACCCTCGGAGCGCTGTCGGCGACCGGGATCACCGACCTGCGCCAGCCGTTTGAGCCGCTGACGCCGGGCGGCTGTCACGTCCCGAACACCAACGTCTACCGCCTGCCGTTGCACATGACCGAGGCCGACCTCGCCGAGACAGTCGCCGCCCGGATCGAGTTCGAAGGCCCAGACACGGTCGCGGCGGTGATCATGGAGCCCGTCCAGAACGCAGGTGGCTGCTTCACGCCGCCTGAGGGGTACTTCCAGCGCGTGCGCGAGATCTGCGACGAGTACGACGTGCTGCTGATCTCCGACGAGGTGATCTGCGCCTGGGGCCGGCTTGGCGAGTGGTTCGGCTGCCAGCGCTACGACTACCAGCCCGACATCGTCACGACCGCCAAGGGCCTGACGAGCGCGTACGCCCCGATGGGCGCGATGATCGTGTCCGACCGGGTCGCCGACCCGTTCATGCGCGGCACCAGCAGCTTCACCCACGGGTTCACGTTCGCCGGGCACCCGATCTGCGCGGCGGTCGCGACCGCCAACCTCGACGCGATGGAGCATGAGGGTGTGCTCGAGAACGTGCGATCCAACGAGGCGACGCTGCGCGCGACGCTCGACTCGCTGCGCGACCTGCCGATCGTCGGCGACGTGCGCGGGGCCGGGTTCTTCCAGGCGATCGAGCTCGTCAAAGACAAGGAGACCAAGGAGTCGTTCAACGACGCGGAGTCCGAGACGCTGCTTCGAGGGTTCCTGTCGGGCGAGCTATACCGCCGCGGCCTGATCTGCCGCGCCGACGACCGCGGCGACCCGGTGATCCAGCTGTCGCCGCCGCTGATCGCCGGGCCCGAGCAGTTCCAGGAGATCGAGTCGATCCTCCGCGGAGTGCTGACGGAGGCGGGCGAACGGATGCAGCTGCAAGCCGGCGGCCGACCTGTCGGAGCAGCTCCCCGAAGCTGAGCCACCGGCAATGCTGACGGTCCGTGAACTCCTGAAGGACCTCGAGGTTCGATTGGTCGCAGGCGAAGGCGGGCTGCACCTGCCTGTTCGCTGGGTGCACATCACCGAGCTGCTGGACCCGACGCCGTGGCTTTCGGGCGGCGAGCTGCTGCTGACGACCGGGCTGCAGCTCGACACGGCGGAGCGCCAGCGCGAGTTCGTCACGCGTCTGGCCGACCACCATCTCGCTGGGCTGGGGTTCGGAACCGGGTTCGGGCACGAGTCGGTGCCCGAACCGGTGCTCGAGATCGCCAGCGACCGCGAGTTCCCGGTGTTCGAGGTCCCCTACGAGCTCCCGTTCATCGCGATCACCGAGGCGGCGTTCACGCAGCTCGTCAACGAGCAGTATGCGGTTCTGCGCCGGGCGCTGACCGCGCAGGAGCGGCTCGAGCGGATCGTCCTCTCCGAGCGCGGGCTCGAGGCGTTGGTCGGCGCGCTCGCGACGTTGATCGGCGCGGCCGTGCTTGTGTTCGACTCGCGCGGCGAGCCGGTGATGCAGCGCGCGTTTCGCCGCACCATCGACCCCGCGTCGGTCGCGACGCTGCAGGGCGAGGTCCGCGAGCGTGCGCGTCGCCGTGAGGCGCGGGCGTTCATGCCGCTGGTCGAGGACGGCAACCAGGGACTGGCGCTGCCGGTTGCGGCCGACGGCGCGCCGCAGGGCGCCGGCGCGGCGGGACCCGTGCGCGTGCCCGAGGCGTGGCTGGTCGCGATCAAGGACAGCGGCCCGCTGTCTGATTTCGATCGACTGACGCTGCATCAGGCCGTGACGATCGTCGCGCTCGAGTTGCTGCGCGCTCGGGTCGCGGGCGACACCGAGCGCCGGCTAGCGGGCGACGTGCTCGACGCGGTCGTCCGCGGAGAGCTGGCAGGCGCCGACCTCGCACGGCGGCTGGCGCCGTTCGGCCTGTCCGACAGCGTCGCGGCGGTCGTCGTCCAGCGTCCGCACAACGGCCGGGGCTCTTCGGCGCCGATCGAGGCTGGGCTGCTGACCGCGCTGCGCGACGAGGCCGCCGCCGGTCTGGTCGCATCGAGCGGTCCGATGACGTGCGCGCTGGTCCCGGGGATGGCCGACGAGGAGCTGTTCGCGATGACCAACCGGGTCGCGACGAGGCTCGGGTCAGAGCTCGCCGCGCCGCTCAGCGTCGGCGTCGGCCGGGCGGTGCCCGGCGGCGATGCGCGAAGAAGCTTCCACGAGGCTCGTTGCGCGGTCGAGGCACTCGCGCTCGGGGTGGCATCGACTACAAACGGCGCGGCGCCCGCCGCGGCGCCGCGGATCGCGACCTACAAGGACCTCGGCTCGTTCCAGCTGTTGCTTTCGCTCCAAGACGACGAGGCCCTGCGCTTGTTCTGCGACTCGATCCTCGGACCGATCGAGGCGAGCGAGGGACACTACGGCGGCGAGCTGATGCGCTCGCTCGAGGCGTTCATCGAAGAGAACGGCCAGTGGGAGCGGGCGGCCCGGCGGCTGTACTGCCACAGGCACACGCTGCGATACCGGATCCGGCGTGTCGAGGAGCTGACCGGGCGCAACCTCGGTAGCGCCCGCGACCGCATCGAGTTCTGGCTCGCGCTGCGGGGACGGGAGTTGGTCGCATGAACTTCGCCGGCAACTAGCGAGAAAGGTGGTCGCACCGTGAAGGTTGGGGTCCCAACGGAGGTCAAGCCCGACGAGTATCGGGTCGCGCTGACGCCGGCCGGCGTTCGCGAGCTGGTCGACGCAGGTCACGACGTCTACGTGCAGAGCGGCGCCGGCGACGGCTCCGCGATCTCCGACGAGGGATACGCCGAGCAGGGCGCGACGATCGTTCCCGACGCCGACGCGCTGTTCGACGAGGCGACCCTGATCGTCAAGGTCAAGGAACCGCAGCCGCCTGAGGTCGGGCGCCTGCGGCCGCACCACACGCTGTTCACCTATCTACACCTGGCAGCTGACGAGAACCTCACCAGGGGGCTGATGGAGTCCGGCGCGACGTGCATCGCGTATGAGACGGTCGAGGACGCGCGCGGACGGCTGCCGCTGCTCGCACCGATGTCGGAGGTCGCCGGCAAGATCGCCACCCAGGCCGGAGCGTTCATGCTCGAGAAGCCGCTCGGCGGGCGCGGGATCCTGCTCGGCGGCGTGCCGGGCGTCGCTGCCGCGAACGTGATGGTGATCGGTGGCGGCGTCGTCGGCATGAACGCGGCGTTCATCGCGCTCGGGATGGAGGCGACCGTCTACGTCTACGACCGCAACATCGACCGCCTGCGCGAGCTCGACATCGCATTCGGGGGGCGCGCCGACACGTGCTTTGCGTCGACGCTCGAGATCGAGCAGCGGTTGCCCTACATGGACCTCGTGATCGGCGCGGTGCTGGTGCATGGCGCGCGCGCGCCACGCGTGATCACGCGTGAGCAGCTCGGGCTGATGAAGCGCCAGGCGGTGCTCGTCGACGTCTCGATCGATCAGGGCGGCTGCTTTGAGACCTCGCGTCCGACCACGCACTCCAACCCGACCTACGAGGTCGACGGGATCACCCACTACTGCGTGACCAACATGCCGGGAGCGGTCCCGATCACGTCGACGTTCGCGCTGACCAACGCGACGATGCCTTACGTCCTGCACCTCGCCGCGGACGGGGTCGCGCGCGCCGTA
>DASXDD010000136.1:0-47261 GCA_036490775.1 Solirubrobacteraceae bacterium
GACGTTGGCCGCGACCGGTCCGATTCCCGGATAGGGCTTTGAGCCGCTGGAGGCGAGCGAGATCACGTCACCGTCGCCGGCGCAGCTCAACGCCCGCTGGATCGTCGCGAACGGAGCCGACACCGAATTCGCAGAACACACACGGAGGTCGGATCCGCCCCGCGATACGAAGTAAGTGGTTCCTGCCGCGTGTGCGACGCCAGGTCCATACGCGACAAGGCCGCTGATCAGCACGGCCATCGTGGCGAGCACGCGGCGCGTGAGACAGCTGAGTCGAAGGTTCATCGAGAGTCCTGTTCTGATGTGGCGCTCCGGCGATTGACCGAGTCCGGTGACGCGCGTTGGTCATTGACGATCGCCACAGTCCCGTTTAGCGGCCAGGTGTTACACGCTGGTCCGAAGACGCCCCGAGTTCGGGCGGCCTCAGCGCGGTCTACGCGCCGCTCAGCGCTCGCCGCCGGCGGTGCGCAGCACGGGCTTGATGTCGAGGATCGGTGTGCCGTCGAGCGCTTCGAGGTCGCGAACCCGGATCCGGCTGCCGTCGATCTCGACGACGGTCACGCGGTGCAGGCCGATCGGGTTGGGGCGATCGGCCGACCGGGTGCTGAACACACCCCGCTTCGGGTTCGCCGGGTCGTCGCGCGGGTGCACGCGCAGCACACCGCGGTCGGCGCGGTCCAGCCAGGTCAGCACAAAGATCTCATCGCCCGCGGCGAGGCCGTCGAGCGCCCCCGCGACGGTGCCGTCGATCGCCAGCCACGCCTCGGGCGAGCCCTCGTAGCCCTGCTTCGGCGCCGTCGCCGCGTCGGTCAGTGGAGATTCGACAATCCCGATCGCGACGAGCTCCATGCGGATGCTTGTATCGCATCCGCTGCCGGTTGGCCGCCTAGGAGTGGAGAGCGTGGACGTCGACCGTGCCGGCGTCGAGGCCGGCGCCCTGAAGCGTCGCGAACAGCCGCTCGCTGTGCGCGTCGAACTGCTCCCGGGAGTCCCACACCTCGAACATGCGCACCTCGCTTTCGCCGTAGGCGGCATGGAAGGTTCGGCCCTCGGGCTCGCCGACGCCGGCGTCCTCGAGGTCCTTGATCACCCGCTGGTAGTCGGCTCTGGACATCTGCGTGGGACAAATGTGCACGGCTACGGCCATCGCGGCCGCGGAGGCTACGCGGCGCCCTGCGCAGCACATCATTCGAAACGGATGATCGTCAGTTACCGTGCGGCCGATGCAAGCGGATCATCATGACCGGGTCCAGGCGCTGTTGAGCGAAGCCGCGGCCACGCACGCGAGCCTGATGTCGCAGCTGTCGCCCGAGCTGCGGGCGTCGCTGCCGGTCGATGCGCAGGGCGTCACGCAGGCGATCGACCATCTCGCAGTCGCTGCCGGGTTCGACGAGGATCAGCGCCGCGCGCTGATCCGCCCGCACGCGGTCAACTCCGCCGTGCTTCACGCGCGCGTGTTCGGGCGCGAGCCGCTCGGGCCCGAGACGGTGATCGCGTCGTTTGTCGAGGGCGCGAGCGTCCGGGCCGAGGCGCTGGCGGCGCTGGCCGACGCGGTCGGCGGCGAGCCGCTCGGCCAGGAGGTGCGCAAGTTGCTCGTCGCCCACCCGCCGCCGGCGGGAGCCGGCAGCGACGAGGCCGTCGCAGCCCTACGTGCGACCTATGACGCGCAGGAGCGCGCGGCGCTGATGATCGCCGAAGCGCTCGACCGCCCGTAGGCGCCGCTTCGGTCAGTTGCCCCGCGCCGCGCTGGCGGATAGGGTTGGCGCATGGCAGATCAGACATTGACCGTCGTTGAAGAGACCCCACGAGCAAGCGCGATCATCCACGCTCCGCCGAAAGGAAAGATGGCTTTCAGCGGCGACGGTCCGGATCGCCTGCTGTGCGGCAGCTGCTCAATCACGCTGGCCGAAGGCGTCAGCGACGGGCAGCTGTTCGGCGTCTTCATCGAGTGCCCCGAGTGCGGGGCGCTCAACGACGTGAACTCATAAACGCGAGACGATCGCGTCGTGTCGCGATGGCGCGGCTCAGTCGCCGATGCCGTTGCGGAACCACCAGCGCGCGGCGACGTGGTCGTTGACAATCCAGGTGACGTTGTACTGACCGACGTGCTTGTTGGGGGCGTCGGTGCCGATCCTGCTTATCTGGCCGCGAGCGCCGGTCCGCCGATTCCAGCATTGCCGGTCGTGCGACGGGCCGTTCCAGCAGACCCGGTATGCCGTGCCCGCATGGCGGCGATCGCGGAACACGATCTCGAGGCCGTCGCCGACGACGAAGTGATGGCCCTTGCCGGTGACGGCGCCGCCGACGTAGCCCTGGAACCTGGGCTGGGCGCCGGCCGCCGTCGCGCCGCTGAGCAGCGCGGCAACGCCGAGCACGGCTATGACTCCCAATAGCCTCCTCACGCCGGCCGAATTCTATGGCTAACTGACCGTGCGCGTGTAACACTGCGCACGTGGGCGTGCATCTGCTCGTGTTCATCGGCGTTGCGGCGATCGTGATCGTGATCCCTGGCCCCGACACGGCTGTGGTTACCAAGAACGTGCTCGTCCACGGTCGGCGCGCGGCGCTGGCGACTTCGCTTGGCGTGAGCACGGGGCTGCTGGTGTGGACGATCGCCGCCGCGGTCGGCGTTGCCTCGGTCGTGAGGGCCTCGGAGGTCGCGTTCACAGTGCTCAAGCTGGTTGGGGCGATCTACCTCGTGTGGCTCGGGATACAGGCGCTGCGCGCGGCCGGTCACGAGTCGACAGAGGCGCTCGCAGATGCCGGGCGCAAGACGTCGATGGGAGCGCTCGGTGGCTTTCGCCAGGGTCTGTTCAGTGACCTCGCCAATCCGAAGATCGGGATCTTCTTCACGAGCCTGCTGCCGCAATTCGTCGATCCCGGCCACCCGGTGCTGGTGCCGTTCCTGGCGCTCGGCGCCGTGTTCGTTCTGATGACCGTGATGTGGCTGTCGGCCTATTGCTTGGTCGCCGCCCGAGCGGCCGAGACGCTCACGCGGCCCAGGGTCCGAGCGGCGCTCGACCGCTTCACCGGCGTCGTGCTGATCGCGATCGGGCTGCGCTTGGCGGTGGAGCGCCGCTAGGCGCACGCACTCAAGCCTGGCTGTCGTGAGCGAGACCTACACCCACGGCCATCACGATTCGGTGTTGCGCAGCCACCGGTGGCGCACCGTCGAGAACTCCGCGGCGTACGCGCTCCCCTGCCTGCGCCCCGGCATGAGGCTGCTCGACGTCGGATGCGGCCCCGGGACGATCACGATCGACCTGGCCGCGCGAGTGGCGCCGGGACTCGTCGTTGGCGTCGACCGTGAGCCGGTGGTGATCGAGGAGGCCGGCCGCCTGCTCGGGGCCAGCACGCAGGCAAACGTCGAGTTCCGGACCGCGGACGCCTACGCGCTCGAGTTCGCCGACGAGTCGTTTGACATGGTGCACGCGCACCAGCTGCTCCAGCACCTGACCGACCCGGTCGCGGCGCTGGCCGAGATGCGCCGCGTGCTGCGGGCCGATGGGGTCCTGGCTGTGCGCGACAGCGACTACGGAGGCTTCGTGTGGGCGCCCGCCGACCCGGCGCTCGACCGCTGGATGGAGCTCTACCACGACGTCTGCTGCCGTAACGGCGCCGACGCCGACGCCGGGCGGCACCTGCTCGCCTGGGCGCAGGCCGCCGGGCTGCGAGAGATCGAACCGAGCAGCTCGACCTGGACGTTCGCCGACGACTCCAGTCGCAGCTGGTGGGGTGAACTGTGGGCCGAGCGGGTCACGCACTCGGCGTTTGCGCGCCAAGCGGTCGATTACGGGCTCAGCAGCGAGCAGGAGCTTCGCTCGATCTCGGCTGCTTGGCGCCGCTGGGCAGCGCGCGATGACGCGTTCTTTGTGGTGCTGCACGCAGAGCTGATCGCGCGGCGGTAGGCCGGGTCAGGTTCCGCCGATGCCGCCGCCGCAGGTGTCCGTGACTTCGCGACGCTGCTCGGCCCCGACGTCTGGACGAACGTGATGCTCTACAAGGACGACCGGCCGGCAGGGTTGCGACCGCTGTGCATCGCGGCGACTACGCCCGGCTCGGCGAGGCCCACGATGCCGTGATCGCGCACACCGACGCCCACGGGCTCACGCGCGCCGGCCCGCGCTGGGAGATCTACGGCCACTGGCGTGAGGATCCAAGCCAGCTCGAAAGCGAGGTCTACTGGCTGCTGCGCTGACTGGCGTACTCTCGGATGAGACATCTCCGAAGGAGGCGACATGAAGGCGATCTGGAACGGGGCCACCGTGGCCGAGAGCGACGACACGGTCGTGGTCGAGGGCAACCACTACTTCCCGCCCGAATCGGTCGACGCGCAATACCTGGTCCAAAGCGACACGCAAAGCAAGTGCCCGTGGAAGGGCATCGCGAGCTACAGGACGCTGCGAGTCGGCGACGACAGCAACACCGACGCCGCGTGGTTCTACCCAGAGCCGAAGGATGCCGCGGCCGAGATCAAGGACCACTACGCGTTCTGGAACGGCGTCGAGGTCGTCGAGGCCTGAGCATCGGGGCGCCCGCAGCGGGCGCCCACGATTCATCCCTCCAGCGCGGTCTGGATCAGCTCCTTCAGTCCGAACTTGCCGCCGATCGCGAGGCTCGGCTTCCAGCGCGGGTCCTGGTTGATAAACGAGCTGCTGTCGCCCGCGAGGATCCCGACGATCGTCTCGGCCACGATTCGCCCGCCGACCGGGCCGAGCTGCTGGGTCGTGATCGTCTTGGTCCCGTCGGTGGTCTTGAACTTTGTGTCGAACTGGACCGTCTCGGCGAGGATGTAGGTCCACAGCGGGCAGTTGCCCGCAAACGCGCTGCCGCCCTGGTCGACGACGCTGCCCTTGATGTCGCTGGGGATGTCGGTGAACTTCCCGATCCGGATCGCCGAGTCGTCGAGCACCGGAATGCCCATCGCCCTGGCGATGTCCTGGCCGCTGGGCAGACGCATCCGCCAGCCCCGCAGCAGGTTGCGGCCGGCGAGGCTCGGCGGTGGATCGCCGGCGACGCGTGCGGGGAGGTGCGCGAGCGGGTTCACGATCGACGTGTCGATCTTGTAGGCCAGCTGCGTGCGTTGCGGGTTGCCGGGGTTGGCCGGGTCGTTGTCGTCGCCGAACGGCCGCGGCTCGACGTCGATGAAACGGCCCCAGTCGATCGCCCACTCGTGCGGGAACTCGTCGAACCCGGTCAGCCCCGGATCGCCGGGGAGGTCGGCGAGCGGGAAGATCGCGAACGGCCCGATCGCGTCGTTGAGCCGGTAGCCCGGCCTCACCATCGAGTGGCCGAACCGGTACGCCGCCGCGGAGAACTCCAACGGCATGAACATCGAGTCGGTGAAGTGGTAGAAGGCAAGCCTCGGCGGGTCCAGGTGCACGTTGGACCCGTTGTCGAGGTGCGGGAGCACGTGCTTGAGCACGTCGTGGGCGATGATCGTCGGCAGGAAGTCGTTGAGCACAACCCACTGGTAGTGGAAGCGGACCTCGCGCTGTACCTGCGCGAACGTCAGCTCTGGCCGGTCGTTGGCGAGCTTGTTGTGGAACCGATGCATCAGCCCCTGAAGCTGGGAGATGATCACGTTCTCGTCATTGCGAGGATCGCCGATGATCGCGCGGGCCTGCGCTGACGGGTTGGCCGCCTTGGCCGAGCTGCGCGGCAGGTCGTGCGCGGCCACAGCCTCGCCCAGCGCGCTGCCGGTGAGCCCGTTGCCGAGCAGAAACAGCCGGCCGTCGGCGTACAGGTACGGCTGGTCGTCGGCGCCGCGGCCATAGACGCTGTCCAGATCGAACCGTGGCGTGCGGAAGTCGATCAGTGCATCAGGGTCATTCTGGCGCTGGAGGCTGCTGGCGGGGTCGAACGTCAGATCGTGGTCGATGAACTGCCCGAGATACGTATACAACGCGGGAATCCCGCTCTCTTCGTCATCAGGGCCGTCCTTGGGCGCGTCCTCGTCGGCGACCATCGCGGCGCCGAGCTGCGCGAGCGCCGCCTCGGAGTCCGCGTCATTGGCTCCGAAGTCCGCGGGTGGCAGGGCGCGGAACATCCGCCCGAACCGCCCGTTGAAAAACTTCGAGCTTGGTGCCAGCGTGAAGCCGCGTACGCCTGCCCCGTGAGGTGTGCCTGTCACCTTTCCATCTCCCTCTGATCGTGCTCATTAGGTGCGCCCTTCAAGTGCACGCAGGGGCCAACCCCCTCGATCGCGTCAACGATTTACGCCCGGCCCGAGTCGCCAGGCGGGTTGCCCCACGTTTGACGGAACACAGCGACGCTAATCCAACAAGCCCCATCCGGTCAAGGCCTCAAACGTGAATTAATCTGTACCGCAGTGGCTGAGCGCGCGACCTACTTCCGGCCAGAGGGGGCAACCGGGATCGAGGCCCTGCACGCGCGGTTCGTCGAGCACGCATACGTGCCGCACTCGCACCCCACCTGGACGGTCGCGGTGGTCGATCACGGAGCTGCCCGGTTCGAGGTCGACGCGACCCGCCAGCGGGCCGACAGCGGTGAGCTGTTCGTGCTCGAGCCCGAAGCGGTCCACACCGGCATGGCGGCGGTGCCCGAGGGGTGGGCCTACCGGGTCCTGTACCTCGACCCGGCGCTGATCCACGAGTGGGACGAGCGCGATGCCGAGGCTCCACGCGCCGCCCGCTGGGTCGTGTTCCGCGATCGCGCCCTGCGGGGCTCGCTGCTGCGCGTGCACTCGGTGCTCGCGGCCGGCGGCGAGCGACTCGAGCTCGACGAGGCGTTGGTCGGCGCGGTCGATGCATTGCGCCCGCACCTGCGGCCGGGACCGCTGCCGGAGCGGGACGGGGCCGAGCACGCGGCCGTGCGGCGGGCGCGCGCTCACCTGATCGAGCTCTGGGACCAGCCCGTGCCGCTGGCCGCGCTGTCGTCAGTCGCGGGACTCAGTCGCTTTGAGCTCGTCAGGCGCTTTCGCCGGCAGACCGGCCTGACGCCGCACGCCTTTCAGACCAACCTGCGGATCGCGCGGGCCCGAGCGATGCTGAGCCGCGGCGAGCCGGCAGCGCGGGTCGCGGTGGAGTGCGGCTTCGCCGATCAGCCGCATCTGACCCGCACGTTCAAGCGCGCGGTCGGCGTCACGCCGGCGCGGTTCGCGGCGGCCTGACGCCGCTCAGCGCAATTTCGTTCAAGACAGCCGCCGCCGCGGGAGGCATCCTGGCGCGATGGCAGTCAACGATTTCGACACCAAGGTCGCGGTCGTGGTCCGCGACGACCTCGCCACGTGGCAGCGCCTGAACGTGACCGCATTTCTGATGAGCGGCGTCGCAGCGGCCGCTGGGCCGCCGGCGATCGGCGAGGCGTATATCGACGCGGACGGCAACACGTATCTGCCGCTGCTCGTGCAGCCCGTGATCGTGCTCGAGGCTTCGGGCGACAAGCTGCGGACTGTCCGAGAGCGCGCCCACCGGCGCGAGGTGCCGGTCGCGCTCTACACGCGTGAGATGTTCACCACCGGGCACGACGCCGCCAACCGGGCCGCTGTCCGCGCGGTCGCCGCCACCGACCTCGAGATCGTCGGGATCGCGCTGCGTGCACCCCACCGCGACGCCGATGCTGTCCTGCGCGGGCTCAACCGTCACCCGTAGCAAACGACGCTAGCCGCCGCGCGACAGCGACACCTTGCAACGGCTGCGGTCGGCACTGTGGAAGTAGCACTGGTCGCTGACCCAGTGGATCTCGTACTGGTCAGACCATGCGATCCGGCTGCCGCGGCTGGCGAATCCGAGCGTGACCGTGCCGTAGTAGTCGTCTGGCCCGTAGCTCCAGGTCGTGGCGCATCTGAAGCTCGAGGCCGAGGTTCGCTTGCAGCGATCGGTGAGCTGCGTGGCTCGCGTGAAGCGCCGGCCGAAGGCCCGGCGCAGGGTCGTGCGGACGCGGCGCTGCGCCTGCGCGGCGGTTACGCCGCCGTGCCGGGAAGATGGGCGCGAAGCAGGCGGCGAGGACGCGGGCGGCCGCGGCGCCGAACCGGTGCCTGGCGCCAGCGTGCCGATCCACCCACGGGCCCAGGCGGAGATCGAGGCGACCCGCGTGTAGATGTTCGGGAGGTTGGTCGCGCAGCTGGCCGGACCCTGGCTCGTGATCCCGATCTCGGTCGGCTCGCCGGCGTGTCCCTTGAAGTAGTTGGCGATCAGCGGACCACCACTGTCGCCAAAACAGGTGCCGGAGCGGAAAGACGGCGGGTCGATCGCACAGAGCTGCATGCCGGCATCGAACTGCGGCACGTTGCGAGCGCAGTACGACGGGCTCTGAACGACGGTCGAGGCCCACTGCAGCGCGGTCGTGAGGCTCCCCGTGTTGCCGCCCGCCGTTTCGCCCCACCCCGCGATTGCACCGGGCGTGCCGGCCGCGAACAGGCCGGCATCGGTGGCACTCGCCAGCCGGATCGGCGGCGCGCTCGTCGGCGTCCTCAGGACGAGCAGCGCTGCATCGCCGGAGCCGGTCCGGCGGTTGTATCCGGGGTAGACGATTACGCGGGCGACGCCGAGCACCTGGCCCTGGCTCTGGTCGTTCCAGTCGAGGCTGCCCGTGACGATTCGATAGTTGCCGGCAGGGCGCAAGGCGCCGGTCGCCAGATCCTCGCCGCAGTGTCCGGCGGTCAAGACGACGTTCGGCGATACGACCGTGCCGCTGCACAGGTCCGCTGCGCCATTGCTCATGTCGGCCACGAACGCGAGCCACGGGAACGAGCCGGCCGGCGCGGCCGAGCCGCCGACGATCGATTGGCGCACGGGCATGGCGCCAGCCGGCGGCGTCAACGCCACCAGCGCCACCAGCGCGCACAGCGCCAAGCTCAGTGTCGCCGCGATTGCGGTGCGGCGGCCGTGGTTGGTTGCAGTCATCCCTGTCTGGTCGGTCGGCGCAAATCCATTCGCGCCTCAACACAACGGGCCGTCTACGGACGACCTTCCGAGGCGATCTCTAGGCGTCCTCGTATGCCAGCCAGTCGGCCAGCCCGACCACCGCGAACACCTGGCGCACCGGCTCAGTCGGGCTGCGCAGGATCACCCGCCGCCCATTCTCCTCGGCCTCGTGCTTTGCCTTGACAAGCACGCTGACGCCGGAGCTGTCGACGAACGTCAACCCGCTGAGATCGAGCAAGACGCGCGGGCACGCCTCGGATGCGAGCCCGGTGAGGTGCATCTCGAGCTCGGGCGCCGAGAGTACGTCCAGCTCGCCGGAGAGCGCCAGCACGACGCCACGGTCGTCATCGCTGCGTGTGATCGAAAGCAGCTCTGGCACCGGTTCTCCGGGTCCCTGGCCCTGAGTCATGGCGCGCCTCCAAGTCGCGAGTACATCGGCTACGGCTGACCGAAGGGTAGACCCTGGGAGCGGATGTGCTGTTCGGCGGCGAGCATCGCGTGCTGAAGGTCTGTGAACACTCGGTCCTCGGCGTTGAACGGGACCGGCGCCGTCGCGACCTTCTGGGCGCGCTGCGCGTGGCGATCGGCGACCCACTGCACCAGCGCTGCGCGATCGGGCGCCGGTCGCGGCTGGGGCGCGGTCAGCAGCCCGCCGAGATCGGCGGCCTGCGCCACGCGCTTGCCCATGTAGTGAGGATGCCCCGGCTCCAGCCAGTGGACCACGCCCTCGAGCCCTTGCTCGCGCACGAGTTCAGTGGGGCAGAAGCGGGTCAGGATCGTCTTGATGATCGAGGTGTGGTCAAACAGCGTGTGCGACACCGAGCGCCCGCCGACCCACGGCGAGACGACCAGCGCCGGCACCCTGATTCCGTAGCGCCCGAACACCGCCGGATCGTCATCGGGCGCCTCGGGCGGCGCGACGTGATCGAAGAACCCGCCGTGCTCGTCGTAGAGCACCAGGAGCAGCGTCTTGTCCCACTTGGGTCCCGACGCGAGCGCGTTGTAGACGAGGAATACGAGCTCCTGGCCGTCCTGTACATCTGACGGCGGATGGTCGTCGTTTGACTGGATGTGGGCGAGGTTGAGGTCCTTGAAGTTCGGATCGACCCACGAGACCTGCGCGAGCTTGCCTCGAGTCGCGTCTTCGACGAAGCTGGGGGCGTCCTCGTCGATCACGAGCAGCTCCTCGAGCGCGGTCTTCCACGGGAGCTTCGGGCGATCGACGTAGGCGAAGTGCTCGTGGTGGGTGACCAGGAATTCGTGGTCGACGCACCGCAGCGTGCCGACGTCGTATGCGTACCAACGCCAGCTCACGTCGGCGGCCTCGAGATGTCGGATGAACGAATGGCGCCCGTAGATCGGCGGCGGCTTGGGCTTGTCGTCGCGGCTTCCGTCGGCGCCACCGGTCAGGGCGTAGAGGCGGTTGGGCCAGGTCGCGCCCGGGACCGAGCTGTGCCAGCGGTCGCACACGCAGAAGTTCTCGGCGAGGTGGTCGTAGACGGGCAGGTCGGCGCCGTTGTAGTAGCGCATCACCATCCCCGGATCGGCGTCGGCGACCTTGCGCCCCGCGAGCGTACGTCCGAAGCTCTCGGCGAAGCCGTCCATCTTGCCGCCGCCGATCTGCAGGTCGGTCGCCGAGGAGGAGTGATCCGGGTCCCAGTGGGGATCGGGCACGTGCGTGGCTGGCTCGTGCGCGACCGGGTACTGCTTGGCGCCGACTGTGTTCGACATCCCCTGCTTGAGTCCGTCGACGTCGGCACGCCCAGCCTCAAGCGACAGGTAGCCGAGCATGTGATCGAACGACCGGTTCTCGAGCATCAGCACGACGATGTGCTCGATGTTCGCCAGGCCACTGAGCTGCGCGTCAGATCCAGCCATACACCCTCCTCACGTTGCCCTCGCGGCGAGTCTAATCGGGCGCACGTTGACGAGGCTAGGCTTCGCGGGTATTGCGCGACAACAGGAGGAAGGCACTGTGACAAGCGGAACCGGGGCCGACGACAAGCGGGTCGATCTGGTGTTCGAAGGCGGCGGCGTCAAGGGCATCGGGCTGGCCGGTGCGTTCGGCTTCCTCGAGGAACAGGGCTTTCAGGCCCAGCGGGTGGCCGGCACCTCGGCCGGCGCGATCAACGCGGCGCTGGTCGCGGCCGGCTACTCGGGCGACGACCTGCGCGACCTGGTGCTCGAGAAGATGAAGTTCAAGAGCTTCGAGGACGGCGGTCACTGGTGGGGCGCGCAGGCGAAGGAGATGCTCGTTCACAAGGGCCTGCATCCCGGCAAGGTCTTCGAGAGCTGGATGCGCGACCGGCTCGAGGAGAAGGGCATCACGAAGTTCGGCCAGCTTCGCCTGCCGCCGGAGGACGGCAGCGACAAGGCCCAATACCGGCTGCAGGTGATCGCGTCGGACCTCAGTGCGCAGCGGATGCTGGTGCTGCCGCAGGACGCGGAACAGCTCGGCGCCGATCCGGACGAGCTCGAGATCGCGACGGCGGTGCGGATGAGCATGTCGATCCCGATCTTCTTCGATCCGGTCGTGTTCGAGGACCCGCGCAATTCCAGCGATAAGCACGTGATCGTCGACGGCGGGATCTTGTCGAACTTCCCCGTGTGGCTGTTCGACGTGCCCGACGGGCAGGTGCCCCGGTGGCCCACGTTCGGCCTGCTGCTCGTCGCGCCCAACCAGAAGGACCCACTGGTCCCCAGGCCGATGGCGGAGGAGGCCGACGAGGACCGGATGTCGATGCTCCGGTTCCTGCTCGCGATCGGCCACACGATGATGGAGGCACACGATCGCCTGTACGTCGAGCAGGCCAACTACGCGCGCACGATTCCGATCAACACGCTGGGCGTGCAGACCACGCAGTTCAGCATCGACGACGACGGCGACCTCAAGCAGGCGCTCTACCAGTCGGGCCGCGATGCCGCCGCCGCGTTCCTGAAGACGTGGAACTTCGACGACTACATCAAGGCGTTCAGAAGCGGCGAGCAGCCGACCCGGCGCGAGGCGACCACCGCCGTGATCAAGGAGCGGGTTGCATGATCGGGTCGCGCACGCTCGGCAATGCCGGTCTCGAGGTCTCCGTCGTGGGCCTCGGCTGCAACAACTTCGGTCGCCGCGTCGACCTCGATGGGACGCGGGCGGTCGTCGACGCGGCGCTCGAGCTCGGTGTGACGTTCTTTGACACGGCCGACATCTATGGCCGCGGCCAGAGCGAGGAGCTGCTCGGGCAGGTCCTCGATGGCCGGCGCGACGATGTGACGCTCGCAACCAAGTTCGGGATGGACATGGGCGATGGGCGCGGCCCGCGCGGGTCGCGCGACTACATCCTGCAGGCGGTCGAGGCATCGCTGCGTCGGCTACGCACCGACGTGATCGATTTCTACTGGTACCACGAGCCCGATGGTGTGACGCCGCTGTCGGAGACGCTGGAGACGCTCGACGAGCTCGTGCGCCGTGGGTCGGTGCGCTCGATCGGCGCTTCGAACTTCAGCGCGCAGCAGCTCGAGGAGGCAGACGCGATCTCACGCGAGCGGGGGTGGCCGCGGTTCGAGGCCGTGCAGAACCACTACAGCCTGCTGGTCCGCGAGCCCGAGCGCGACGTGCTCCCGACGTGCGAGCGGCTCGGCATCGGGTTCGTCCCGTTCTTTCCGCTCGCCTCGGGACTGCTGACAGGCAAGTACCGGCGCGGCGAGCAGGCGCCGGCGGGCACGCGTCTGTCAGAGCGCGACGAAATCGCGACCGCGGAGCAGTTCGACTTGGTGGAGGCGCTTGAGGCGTACGCGCGCGAGCGCGGCGTCGAGCTGATCGATGTCGCGATCGGGGCGCTGCTCGCCAGGCCGGTGGTCTCCTCGGTGATCGCCGGCGCGACCAAGCCCGAGCAGGTCCGGCGCAACGCGGCCGCCGCGGGTTGGGCCCCGAGCGACGACGACATCGACGCGCTCTACCGGTTGCTCGACGCCGCGGGCGGCTAGGCGTCGCGGATGATCCGCAGGATCACCGGCCGCTGGGCGTGCTCGGCGGCCTCGAGCAGGCTCGCCAGCTCATCGTCTCGTAGCTGCTCGGCCGCCTCGACCACGACGACAATCGGCTCGACGCCGGTGCCCGCCTGGCCGACCACGCGCAGGACCGTGTCGGCGTCGCGCTGGAGCGCCTCGGGGGAGGGCACCGACAGAACGACCTGACCCGCCGTCTGCGCCTCGAGCGCCCCGTCGGCATCGGTCGGGCCGGCCTCGACGACGGCGTCGCCATCGGTCACGCTGGCGGGCGGCTCTGAGCGCACCTGGCGCTCCACCGCGCTGCCGCGCGGAAGCTCGATGATCAGTCGCGGCGAGTCGGGCATTACGCGTACCGTAGCGCTGCGGTCACGCCGCCGGCTGGTCGGCGAGCGCATCGGACATGATCGCCCCGAAGCCGGTGATCATGAAGGTGAACAGGCTGACCACGCCGACCGCGTGCGCCCAGGAGGCGTCAGCGAGCGTCAGCAGGCCGAAGCCCGCGATCAGTGTCGCGGCGGCGACGCGGACGAGCAGCCGCGGTCTGAAGTCACGCATCCCAGGGGGTGCCTGCTCGACGGCCGCCTCGGCGCCGGCGCCGGCGTCGGCGTCGGCGTCGAAGCGCCCGGTCAGCGCGAGCCTGAACAGGATCACCAGCGACGGGAACAGGATCGCGGCGCCGGCAAGCACCGACACCACGACCCAAACGAGCGTGTCGTGGCCCGCCGCGGCCTCCGAGATCGTCAGTCCCGGGAGGATCATCGGCCAGCGGGCGATCGCCCAGCCGGCGATGATCGCCGCAACGGCCACGGCGGCGGTGTACCGCGCCGTCTCGAACCTGCCGGTGTAGACCAGCGCCATCGTCGCCACGCCGGCCACCGACGAGACGATCACCGCCACCAGCGCCGAACCGGTTAGCAGCGAGTGGACGAGCCGGTGGTTGTCGCCGTTGAGCACGATCAATCCCGCGATCGCAACCGCGCCGGCGACGACGCCCGCGATCAGCGCGCGGGCTCGAAACGCGCGCTCGAGCTCCGCTTGGCCGCCGCTCGCCGCGTCGGCGGCGAGGTACACGGCCGCCAGGTACGCGCAGCTCGTGACCGCGAGCACGCCGATGAACAGCGAGGTCGTAGTCCACCAGCTCGAGAACAGGTGGATCGTCGTCGGGTTGGCGGGGACGCGGTTGGCGGCGATCGCGCCGATCACCGCCCCGAGCGCGAACGGCGTCAGGATCGACGAGACCGAGAAGATCGTGTCGATCGTGGCCGACTCGCGCCGGCTGGCGGCGCCGGCCTTCAGCGCGTACGCCGCTCCACGAAACACGATCCCGATCGCGGCGATGAACAGCGGCACCGCCAGCACCGAGAAGATCGCGCCGAACGCCTGCGGATAGGCCGTCCAGAACACGGTCAGCACGAAGATCAGCCACACGTGGTTGGCCTCCCACACGGGTCCCACCGAGTGGTGCGCGTGCTCGCGGATGCGCTCGCCGCGCTCGCCGCGCGGGGCGATCAGCTGCCAGAACCCGGCGCCGAAGTCCGCGCCCGCCAGCACCGTGTACAGCGCCAGGCCAGCGAGCACGAACACGAGCGGCAGCGACTGCAAGAACATCGTGACTACACCGCTTCCGTGACCGTAGCGGCGTCGCCGGTCAGCTCGAGCGGCATCCGCGCCAGGCGGCGCAGCACCCACGCCAGGCCGGCCGCGACGATGACGTAGCTGGCCGCCAGCGCCGCGTAGCCGACCGGGATCCCGTGAGCGCCGGTGACCGCCGCCGCGGTCGGCATCACCTTGTAGACGACCCACGGCTGGCGGCCGACCTCGGTCACGACCCAGCCGGAGATCAGGGCGACGACCGACAGCGGTGCCGCGAGCACGACCGCTCGGTAGAACCAGACCGACTCCGGCAGCCGCCGGCGCCGGATCCAGATTGCGACGTAAACGGCTCCGATCAGCCCGAGTAGCGAGCCGATCCCGACCATCATCTGAAACGCGACGCGGACGACGTTGACCGGTGGGCGCTGATCGGCCGGCACCGCGTCGAGCCCCTGGATCCGCGCGTTCCAGCTGTGGAACGAGAGCAGGGAGAGCAGGTGGGGGATCCCGATCCCATACTTGACCTCGTTGTCGGTGTACCAGCCGAGCACGTGCTCGGGGGCGCCGCTCGTCGTCTTGTAGAGGCCCTCAATCGCGGCGAGCTTGGTCGGCTGATGGATGGCCACCTCGCGCGCAGCCCAATCGCCGACGAGGATCTGCACCGGCGACGCGAGCGCTGCGATCGTCAGCGGGATCAGCAACGCCGTTCGTTGGTAGCGGCCCCATTGACCGCGCAGCCGCGCGACCGCGTAGACCGCGGCCATGATGAAGCCGGTGACGATGTAGCCGGCGATGTACATGTGGATCAGCTCATGCCACAGGTAGCTGTTGGCGAACAGCGCGTGGAACGGGCTGACGTCGACGACCTTGCCGCCGACCAGCCGAAATCCGCCGGGGTGGTTCATCCACGCGTTGACGGCGATCACCATCCAGGAGCCGGTGAACCCGGTGATCACGATCGGGATGCCGCTGGCGAGATGCGCTCGCGGCGACAGCCGGCCGGCGCCGTAGACATAGATCCCGATGAAGATCGCCTCCATGAAGAACGAGAAGCCCTCGATCGCGAAGCCGACGCCGAACACGCTGCCGAACGTCCCCGTGAAGTTCGGCCACAGCAGCCCCATCTCGAAGCTCAGCACGGTCCCGGTGATCACGCCGACGGCGAACAGCGCGACCATCACCCGCGTCCACCGGCGCGCGATCGTGATGTAGAGCTGATCACCGGTGCGCACGCCGAGCCACTCGACGAACAGCACCATCACCGGGAACGAGATCCCGAACGCGACCAGGGGGATGTGGACCGCGAACGACAGCGCCTGCATCTGCCGCGCCTCGAGCAGGTAATGCTGGTCGACAGCGACGAACGCCGATGCGAAGCTGGCGACCATTGGCCCAACGCTACCGGTCAGACTCCGGGCGATGGGTCAAGCCGAGTTCCTGATCGCCGGACTGCTGGTCGCGATTGCCGGGCTCAGCGCGCTGGCCACGCTGCTGGCGGTGCCCTACCCGATCGTGCTCGTGATCGGCGGCGCCGTGCTCGGGTTCATCCCGGGGATGCCGACCGTGACGCTGGACCCGAACGTCGTCCTGGTCGTGTTCCTGCCGCTGCTCGTCTACGCGGCGGCGTTCTTCGCCAACCTCGGCGACATCCGCGCGAACATGCGGGCGATCACGCTCAGTTCGGTGGGGCTGGTGCTCGCGACGATGGTCGCCGTGGCGATCGTCGCGCATGCAGTCGTCGACGGCATGCCGTGGGGCGCGGCGTTCGCACTTGGGGCGATCGTGTCGCCGACCGACCCGCTTGCCGGCGCCACGATCATGCGGCGTCTCGAGTTCCCGCGCCGGCTGGTCAGCGCGATCGAGGCCGAGGGGCTGTTCAACGACGCCACCGCGCTGGTCGCCCTAAAGGTCGCGGTGACGGCCGTCGTCGCCGGCAGCTTCTCGTTGCTCGACGCGAGCGGGCGATTTCTCGCTGCAGCCGCGGGCGGAGTGGCGATCGGCCTCGTCGTCGGCTGGATCATCGCTGAGCTGCGAGCTCGCACCACCGACGTCCAGACGAGCGTCACGATCTCGCTGTTCAGCGGCTACGCGGCGTTCATCCCCGCCAACGCGATCGGCGCCTCCGGCGTGCTCGCGGCGGTCACGACCGGCCTCTACATGGGGATCCGCGGCCCGAGCATCATCCCGGCGAGGATCCGCCTGCAGGGAGCGTTCGTCTGGGAGATCCTCGATTTCGTGCTCAACGCGAGCCTGTTCGTGCTCGTCGGGCTGCAGCTGCGGGCGGTGGTCAACCGTCTCGGGGATGTCCCGGTCGGGAGGCTGGCCGTCTACGCGATCGTCGTCAGCGCGGCCACGATCGCGATTCGCCTCGCCTGGTTCTTCACGACGCCGTACCTGATCAGGGCGCTCGACCGCCGGCCGGGTCAGCGCGATCGCCGCGTTGGGGCCCGTTCACGGCTGGTGCTGGCATGGGCCGGCACGCGGGGCGCGGTGTCGCTGGCGGCTGCACTGGCGCTGCCGCTGACGACCGGCTCGGGAGCAGCGTTCCCGGATCGCGACTTGATCATCTTCCTGACCTACGCCGTGATCTTCGCGACGCTCGTGGTTCAGGGTCTGTCGCTGCCACCGCTGATTCGGCTGCTGGGGGTGGCACGTGACGGCAGCGAGGACGACGAGGAGATCCGCGCGCGGTTGGTCGCGACCAAGGCCGCGCTCGCCGAGCTCGACGAGCTCGCCCGCGAGGACTGGACCCGCGACGACACGATCGACCGCCTGCGGCGCGTGTACGACTACCGCAAGCGCCGGTTTGCCGCGCGCGCAGGCAAGATCGAGGACGACGGCTACGAGGATCGCTCGCTCGCCTACCAGCAGGTCATCCAGCTCGTGCTCGCCGCCCAGCGCGAGGCGCTCGTACGGTTGCGCAACGAAGGCGAGATCTCAAACGAGACGATGAACCTGGTGATCCGCGAGCTCGACCTCGAGGAGTCCAGGCTCGAGATCTGATCCCGGCGCCGCCGACGGCCCCGACTAGGATGCGCTCGAATGGCGACGTCAGGGCGACAGGAGATTTCGCACGAGCGTAACCCCGGTCCGGCCGTGCTCGCCCGGATCGGGCTGGTCACGCATCCCAGCCGGGCGATCGACGGGCCATTGCTCGAACTGCGCGAATGGGCGGCTCGCTGCGGGGTCGACCTGGTCCAGGTCTACGCGTTCTGCCGCCAGAAGCAAGTGGCGGAGCGGGGCGACGCGGTCGACTGCGATCTGATCGTCTCGATCGGCGGCGACGGGACGACCCTGGCCGCGATCCACGCCGGGGTCGAGGCGGGACGGCCGGTGCTCGGGGTCTCGTGCGGAAGCCTCGGTGTGCTGACGACGGTCGCACCCGACGGCGTCGCGAGAGCGCTCGATCGCTTCAGCGCCGGCGATTGGGTGCCGCGCTTGCTGCCGGCGCTCGACGGGACGCGCGATGGCGCGGACCCCGTGTTCGCACTCAACGACATCGCGCTCGTGCGCGTCGGCGAAGGCCAGGTGCGCGTCCGCGCCGTGATCGACGGAACGCTGTTCGCGCGCGTCGCGGGCGACGGCTGCGTGGTCAGCACGCAGCTCGGATCGAGCGCCTACAGCCTGTCGGCCGGGGGGCCGTTGCTCGCGCCCGGCACGCACGGGTTCGTGTTCACGCCGTTGTATCCCCACGGCGGCTCGTGCCCGCCGCTCGTGCTGACCCCGGATTCCGAGCTCGAGCTCGAGATCACGACCGGGTTCGGCGGCGTGCGTCTGGAGGTCGACGGCCAGGTCGTCGCCGGCGGCGTCGGGCAGCTGCGGATCCGCCTGTGTCAGGGCGTCGCAACGGTCGTCGGGTTCTCTGACCAGGAGCCGTTTGTCGCCGGCCTGAGACGGCGGGGGATCATCGCCGACAGCCCGCGCTTCATCGCCGAGGATGCGCGCGGCTGAGCCCCGATCGCGCGGTCTAGGTGACGCGGTCGAGCAGCGACAGCAGCAGCGCGTTTGCGAGCCGGTCGCGCTCGACGATCCCCTTGATCTTGCCGTCCTCGGTGACGAGCAGCGCGTCGGTGCGCGACTGCTCCATGAGGCGCAGCGTGTCGGCGACGTTCGCGCCCGGCGTGACTGTCGTGCTGATCATCCCCGAGAAGCCGCGCACCATGCCTGCCACCTCGTGCTCGATGTTGTGCAGCAGTGTCGCCGCGTCGACGACGTCGGCCTCGATCACGTGGCGAAACGCGCTCTCGTCCATGTAGCAGAGCAGCGTGCCGTCGTCGTTGAGGACCGCGACAAAGCGAAAGCGCGGGAACTGCGTCAGCCCGCGCGCGTAGTCGGCCGCTGTCTTTCCGTCGATCGGCCCCGATCCCATCGTCAGCGTCAGCACCACGGGATCGGAGGGCGTGATGTTTCGCACGCGGTCAAGGAAGCTCTCGGCGCGGCCGCGCTCGACGGGCCGGACCTCCTCGAACGCGAGCGCCGCGGTGTCGTGCTCGTGGCCGGCGACCGGGATCGTCTGGTTGGCGACCTTGGCCAGCGAGACCTCCAGCCCGCCGGGACCCTTCAGGTCTGAGACCCGGCCCGACAGCAGCAGGTACAGTAGCGCCGGCAAGATCAGCAGTGAGGCCAGCACGGTGCCGTCCTTGACGTCGGCGACTTTGGCGACGAGCAGGATCGCCGCAAACCCGAGCGCCACGAACAGCAGCGCGCCGCCGAGCGCCGCCAGCTCGGACCGGAGGACCGCCAGCTGCTGCTTTCTTGCCTGAGCCGCCGGATCAGGCGGCTTTGCTGCGTCGGCTCCGGTCGCCACGCCGTGCTCCCCTCATTTGGAGAGCACGGTAACGAGGCGGTCGGATGGCAGCGACTGCGCGATCAGCCCTGCTGCTGGATGATCAGCAGGCTGTTGCCCTCGGTGTCGCGAAACCAGAACATCGGCGGCACGGGGTCGCCCATCCGCGAGACGTCGGCGTCGACGTCGACGCCGCGCTCCTTGAGCTGGGCGTGGCTTGCGTCGATGTCGTCCGTGGTCAGGATGATCCCGGTCTCCTTCGATCCGGCCTCGCCGCCGGGCGGCGGAGGCGCCAGCGCGATTCCCGTGGTGCCACCCGGAGGGTAGACCTCGACCCACCGGTACTGCCCGCCAAACGGAACGTCGGTCCGCTTCTCGAAGCCCAGCGACTCGTAGAACTCGATCTGCTTGTCGACATCGTCGCTCGGGACCGCGACGAGGCTGATCTCCCCGATCCTGCTAGCAATAGTGCTCACTGCGCTTCCTCCTGAATAGTGGAATCTCAGCAGCTATGACCCCGGCGCCGGCGAGAACTCATCGCTCCTCGCAGGGAGCGTTCACGTAGCCCGATCGGAAGGGCTGCTGCTCGCCCGACTCGGGGTCGTAGGCGTGCCGCCAGACGCAGCCCGTGTCGTTAGCGAGCAGGTGGATCGAGACCGAGGTCTCGGGTGACGTGGTGCGAACGCGGTGGATGTCATCGCGTGGCGGCAGTAGCGCGTAGAACTCGCCCGGCGCGAGCGAGCGGCGCTCACTCAGCCGCAGCTCGCCCGCCTCGTGCGCGTAGATCTCCTCGTCCTGCGTGCCCCGGTAAAGGCCGACGAGGCCCCACGCCAGGTGGTCGTGCACCGGCGTCTGCGCGTCGGGTGGAACCACGAGGCTGAACAGCGACATCGAGCCGTCGCCGGCGCGGTACAGCAGCCATTGGCCGATACCGCCGCCCATGCCGCTCTCGGGCGCCGGCTCGCGGTAGCGGTCGGGGAGCCAGTCGGCGTCGGCGAGCAGCTCGTCGAACCGCGGGCGGATCCGATCGATCGCGTCCGCCGGGCCGTCGGATTGCTCGATCGCGGCGCGGACCGCATCGACGAAGCCGCGGACGACGGGAGTATCGAGCAGATACTCATCGGCGGCCATCATCCGATCCTACGCCTGCAAGCCGTGTCGGCGCGAACGGTTCCTTGGTTTGGCGGATTCGCGGTGCGGGTACCGCGCAAACCGTCCAGACAGGTCAGCAAGGGCCATGAATCCATTCAATCCGCACTGTGCAGATCACGAGCACCGATGGAGCCCGCCGGGGCACTTCGCGGTCGTCTACTGCACACGTTGCGGCCTTACGCTCAGCGCCTCGTTCGCGGCCACGCAGCGCCAGATTGCGCAGCTGCCGGTCACCTACGAGCGCGACGACCAGGCCGCCGCGTAGCGCTCCTCAATAACAGCGCGCTACCGCCACCACGGGCGGCGGCGGATCTCCGCCACGCGCGTCGCCGGCGCGATCAGCTCCGCGAGGTGGTCGGTCAGGTGGTTGAGGTGCTCGCACAGCCAGACCGCGTGCGGCGAGCTCGGTGCTCCGCCTGCGCCCTCGAGGTCGGGCGGCTCGAGCGTCTCGATTGCGCGGCCACGCGGGCGGTCGACCTGCGCCGCGAGCCGCTCGTACCACGCGTCGAGTGTCCCGGTCCGGGAGTTGAGCACCGAGCGCGACGACTCCGCGATCTCGGCCACCTCGTTGCGCGGTAGTCCGACCACCGCGTGGGCGGTCAGACGCAGCCGCAGCGTGCCGCCGACCAACCGCCAGAGTTCCTCCTTGGGGATGTGCTTGGTTCCCTGCTCGGCGAGCAGCGCGCGCAGCGCGTCGTCCAGCCGCAGGCCGGCTGTGACCGCCGCACGCGCTCCGTCGGGTGCGCGCGTCGTCAGGCCCGAGACCCATTCGACGGCCTGCGTCAGATACGCGGCGCCCGCCCGATATGCGTCGGCCAGGTCGTCGCCGACGACCGATGCGACGCCCCGTGGCCAGAACAGGAGCCCGACGACAATGCTGACCGCACAGCCGATCGCCACGTCCTCGATGCGCAGCACGCCGACCTTCCAACCGACCGGGACGAGCAGGTTGAACAGGATCGAGATCGTGACGGTGAACGCCGCCTGCCCGACCGCGAACGGCGCCGTGCCCGGAGCGTAGGCGGCGACGAACACGGCGACCGGAAGCACCGCCCACAGGACCGCCGTATTGGTGCCGATCAGGAGGATCAGCGCCGCGCCGATCACAAACCCGCCGAGCGTCCCGACGAGCGCGCGCACGGCTGTGGCGCCAGTCGACGCGGCATTGGTCCGCAGCACGGAAAGCGTCCCGAGCACTACCCAGAATCCGTGCTGGACGCTTGAGAGGTCGGCGACGGCGACGGCCGCGGCGATTGCCAGCGCCGCGCGGAGGCTGTTTATGAACCACACCGAGCGGACGCTGGCGTGCCTCAGCGCGTACCCCGCGACCTCGGTGACGCCGGACAGGTGGCGGCTTGGCGGCGGGTCGTATGTGGTCGCCGCGAACCACCGGGTGCCCTGCTCGGCGAGCCAATCGGGATCGGCGACGCCCGCGGCCACGATCGCATCGGCGCCGATCGCGAGGATCGTCACCGCGCACGCGTGCGCGTGAAACGAGAGCTGCGCCTGGGCGATGTAGTCATCGCGGTCGGGGGTGAGCTCGCGAAGCCTGCTCAGGCTCTTGATCCGGCAGGCCTCGAGGTGCTCGAGGTCCGGCCGCGCGTGGCCGCCGTCGAGCAGCTTCGCGACGTCCCGCAGCACACCCGCGGCGACGTCGATCAGCTCCCGGTCATCCGCGTCCGCCTGCCGCAGATCGCTGCGCTCGCGAGCGCTGTCGGCGACCAGCGACGTGCACCATTCGAGCAGCTCAACGGCGTTGGCCATCGCCTGGTCTCTCGCGCCGATTCCCGTCGGGCGGTACGGCGTCGACGTGAACTGAGCGAGCAGATCAAGCTTGGAGGCGATTACATCGTGGAGCTGCTCATCGGTCGCTGCGCCGCGGAGCATCGCCTCGAGCTGCCCGGCGAGCCCTACCGCGAGCTTCGACGCGGAGGCGCGGAGCTTGTCGCCCGGGCTGGGCGGCGAGAACAGCAGCACGGCGGCGGTGCCGACCACCGACGCAAGCCACCAGCCGGCGAGCCGGTCGGGGACCATCGAGATCGTCCCCAGCGACGCGGCAGGCAGAACGTAGGGGAGCAGCGCCGCAACCGCGCCCGATGCGGCGTTGGGGCCCGTCAGCCCGACGAAGAACACCCCGAACGCGACCGGCACGGTGACGATCGCAGCAAGCGCGGTCGAAGAGCTGACCGCCGTGCCGATCGTCAGCAGCAGGCTACCCGCGAGTGCGAGCGCGGCGTGCGCGATCAGCTTGTCGCGTCGACTTCCGCCGAACGACGCGAGCACGAGCGTCGCGAACGAGCCGAACGCGGCGAATGTGGCCATCTGGACGTTGCCGACGACCTTCAGCGAGATCACGAACAGGGTCGGCATCACGACCGTCGCGCGGACTGCGCGCATCGCCGCGGGCACCGACCAGACCGGCAGCCAGCGGGTCGATCCCGGACTCGGCGTCCAGGGCCGCTTCAGGCGTGACACGGAAAGTGCGCTGGCGCCGCTGGCCACGGCCGCCGAGTCTATCCCCGGCTCCAAGGCTCTCAGAACGGGACAGATCGTTCTCCCTGATGGGCTGGGAATCGGCCGATTTGACGGCTAGAGTCCCGTTCCATGCTCGACACCGACGCCCGGCCGGCAGGGGCCCGCGAACGAATTCTTGACGCGGCCTATGAGCTGTTCTCGCGCAACGGGATCCAGGCCGTCGGCGTCGACGCGGTGATCACACGCTCGGGCGTCGCACGACAGACGCTTTACCGGCACTTCGCATCCAAGGAGTCGCTCGTGCTTGCGTTCCTCGAGCGCCGCGAGGAGCTCTGGACGAAGGGCTGGCTCCAGGCCGAGGTCCGCCGGCGGGCGGCGGAGCCGGAGGCGCGGCTGCTGACGATCTTCGACGTGTTCGACGAGTGGTTTCGGCGCGACGATTTCGAGGGGTGCTCATTCATCAACGTGATGCTCGAATATCCCGATCCGACCGACGCCATCAACCGCGCGGGGGTCGCGTACCTCGCCGGGATCCGGGCGTTTCTGGAGGACCTCGCGCGGCAGTCCGGGATCGCCGACGCCGAGGGCTTCGCGCGTCAGTGGCACATCCTGATGAAGGGCTCGATCGTCGCCGCGGCCGAGGGCGACCGCGACGCTGCCCGGCGCGCGAGGAGAATCGGTGAGGCATTGCTCGGCGCCGTTGACGCCGGGTCACACGCGGCGTAGGCTCGCTCCAGAGGGAGACCAGTCGGTCTCATGCACCCCGACGCGAGGGAGTTGAGCAGATGGCTTACGACCCACACACGGACACGGGGATCCCGACGGAGCCTGTTGGCTCGCTGCCGCGGCCCGACAAGCTGCAGGCGGCATACGCGCAGTACGACGCCAGCGAGATCAGCAAGGAGCAGTTGGAGGTCGAGCAGGAGGCGGCGGCCAGGGACTCGATTGCCCGCGGCGAGGACGCCGGCGAGCCGATCGTGTCTGACGGCGAGCAGTGGTGGTCGAGCTTTGCGACCTACCCGGTAGCCGAAACGCTCGCGGGCACCGGTCTCGCCGACCATCTCGGCCCCGGCGGCCAGTACTTCGCGATCTTCGCCGACGGCCACTACCGCCAGCTCCCCAAGCTTGTGGGCGGCCCGTTCCGATACAGGTCATTCGCCGCCGACACGCTCAAGAAATCGCTGAAGTTCGCCACCAAGCCGATGAAGCAGGCGGTGATCGCGCCGTCGATGCTCGCGTTGCTGTACCCGCTTGACGAGGAGATCTCGGGCTACACCCGCGAGCAGTTCGAGGCCGACCTCGCCGACGAGTGCGAGAAGGACATCCGCCTGGCGTTCGAAGCCGGCGCCTCCCGCGTGTCGATGGACTTCACCGAGGGTCGACTCGCGCTTCGCGAGGACTCGCGAAACCCGTGGACCGGCCGCGGGATGCTGCCGCACTTCATCGAGCTCTGCAACCGCGTGCTGGATCGCTTCTCGGCCGAGGAGCGCGCCAACATCGGCGTCCACACCTGCCCGGGAGGCGACCGCGATTCCGTGCACAGCGCCGACGTTCCATACAGCGCGCTGCTGCCGAGCCTGTTCGAGCTCAATGCCGGCTACTTCATGATGCAGTGCAAGAGCGAACGAGACCGGGAGTCCGTGTACAAGCTAGTCGGCCAGCACAGCCGCGACGACGCCAACGGCGTGCCGCAGGTCGTCTTCATCGGCGTGATCAACCCGCAGAACCCTCGAGTCGAGTCTGCGCAGGAGGTCTGCGACGAGCTCGTTGCCGCTGCCAAGCACATCCCCAAGGAGCGGCTCGGGGCGACCGACGATTGCGGCTTTTCGCCGTTCAGCATCGATGAGAAGCCGCTGCACGGCTCGGCCGACTACGCGCGCGACGTCGCGTTTCAGAAGATCGCCAACCGAGTACAGGGCGCGAAGATGGCTGCCGAGAAGCTGGGCATCCACGTGCCGGCCGCCGTCTGAGCAGGCAACCAACGCGGGCCGGCCGCGTCTCGATCAAGGGATGAGACCTGTGGCCGGCCTGCGTGTGACGGTACGGTTCGCCAAGCATTGTCCGACTCCGGCGACACCGGCTCGTGGTTCCCGGTCCCTGACGAGGCCGAGCTTCCGTCCGACCTTCAAGGACTGTTCGCGAAGGCTCGCGAGCGGCTTGGGTTCGTGCCCAACGTGTTTCGCGTCTACGCGTTTCGCCCGGAGCGGTTGAGCGCGTGGTTCACGCACTTCCGCGAGCTGCATCGGCCGAGCGAGCAGCTCAGCGCCGCCGACCGGGAGATGATCGCCGTCGTCGTCAGCGCCGCGAACGGATGCCTCTACTGCCTCGTTGCCCACGGCGCGGCGCTGCGTGACGAACTCGGCGACCCGGTCCTCGGCGAGCGGATCTCATACGACTGGCGGCGGGCCGGGCTGGACCCGCGCCGCAGCGCGATCTGCGCCTACGCCGAGAAGCTGACCCTACGGCCGCGTGATGTCACGCGCGAGGACCTGCAGTCGCTGCTCGACGCGGGGCTGACGCTCGAGGATGCGTGGGACGTCGCCGAGATCGCCGCGATGTACAACCTCACCAATCGGATGGCGATGGCGACAAACATGCTCCCCAACGAGCAGTACAGCGGCCAGGCGCGTCCCGGCTGAGCGCGGCCGCTCAGCGAGCGGTCCAGCCCATGTCCATCGTCACCGCGGCGCCGGTGAACGTGCGCCCGCCCGGGCCGACGAGGAAGCTGACGACGTCCGCCACCTCGTCTGGCTCGATCAGCCGCTTGACCGCGTGCGGCGCCAGCACCACGTCCTCGAGCGCCCGCTCGGGCGAGGTGCCGTGGGCCTTTGCCTGATCCTCGAGCTGGCCCTCGACGAGCGGCGTGCGGACGAACCCCGGGCAGACCGCGGTCGCCAGGATTCCGTGCTCGGCGCCTTCGAGCGCGAGCACCTTGACGAGCCCGACCGCTCCGTGCTTGGCCGCCACGTAGCCGGCCTTGAACGGCGACGCGACGAGACCGTGGGCCGAGGCGATCACGACGATCCGAGGCTCCGGGCTCTCCGACAGCGCGTCCCACGCGTACTTCGAGAGCAGGAACGGGCTGCTCAGCATCACCGACAGCAGCGCCTCCCAGCGATCCTCGGGGAACTCCGAGACCGGCGCGATGTGCTGAAAGCCCGCCGCGGCGATGATCACGTCGAGCCGCCCGAAGCGCTCGAGCGCCGCATCGACCGCGGCTCGGTTGCCTTCGGCGGTCGCGAGGTCGGCCGAGATTGCGTGCCCGGAGTCGTTGGCGCTGAGGTCGACACCGAGCACGTCGAGGCCGTCACCGACGAGTCGATCGCGGATCGCGCCGCCGATCCCGCCGGAGCTGCCAGTGACCAGTGCGGCGCGCGCCATCGTGCCGCCCGAGGATACGCCTCGGGCGTCAGTCGGGCCTGGCCTCGCGGACCGTGACGGCCGGTGGCTTGCTCGCTCCGGCGACCGCGACTGCGGCGCGCGCTCCGTTGACGTCGTCGAGGTCGAGGTCGAGGTCGCAGACGAGCACGGGCTCGGGCAGCTCGGTCAGCGCCGCCGCAAACCACGGCGCGTCGCTACTCTGCTCGGCCGTCCAGCCCTTGAGCTCCAGCGCCAGCCCGAGTCCGGTGGCCTTCGCGACAGCTTCCTTGCGACACCACAGCCGCGCCGCGAGCGCATCGCGCCCAGCCGGCTGCTGGGACTCGACGATCGATTGCTCGGCCGTCGAGAGCGCGCGTCGCGCGATCGTGCGCCAGTCGACGACACGATCGAGCGGCTCGGCATCGACTCCGACCTCGACATCGCGCGCGACCGCCACCAGCGCGACCCGGCCCGCGCGGGTCAGGTTGAACGCGAGCCCGCCCGCTTCCTGCAGGCGTGGCTTGCCGTGCTTGGGGTCGCCGCACCAGGCGCAGGTCGTCGTGAACAGCAGCGACTCCGGAGGTGCGTCCTGATAGCCGCCGAGGATTGTCCGCAGCGCGGCGTGCGCGGCGATGAATTCGGCGCGCCTGGCCGGGAGGCGGATCAGCTCAGCCCGGGCATGCTCGTCGGCCGACAGGCTCTCGGCGCATTCCGGCTCTGACCAGCGCTCGGTCGCGATCGTCCAAACCGCGATCTCGTCGTCACGCAGCGTCCACTCGGGCAGTCCTGTATCCGACATGTGAAGACGATATGGCGCGGCACCTGCCTGCCGCAAGGCGGGATTGCCGGCATGCAATGATCTGCGTGAGATGGTGCGATGACGTTCTGGATCGCGCGAGGTCGCCGGAGGCTGTTCGTGACGGTGGTTGCGTCGGGAATCGCGGTGGCCGGTTGCGGCGGCGGCAGCAGCAGCACGAGCACCAGCAAGCGCGTGCAGGTGCCCTCCAAGCCGATTCAGGCGTTGCCGCAGCCCAAGCAGAGCCAGTCGGGCTTCGTCCCGGCTCCGTCCCCGACCGGCGATCCCGCGAGCCAGGCCGCGATCGCGGTGATTCGCGGATGGTCGGTGGCGCTTGGTCGCGGTGACGTGCACGCGGCAGGCGGCTACTTCGCGCTTCCGAGCCAGATGATCCCCGGCGCCGACAACAAGGGCGACGCAGTGGTGCTGACGCTGAGCACCCGCTCGCAAGCCGATTCGGCCCAGACGACATTGCCGTGCGGCGCTCAGTTCGTGTCGGCCGATCAGCGGGGCCGCTTTACCAACGTGCTATTCCGGCTGACGGGCCGTTCGGGTCCGGGCGGCACCAACTGCGGCTCGGGCGTCGGCCAGACCGCTCGCACGAACTTCGTGATCGCGCACGGCAAGATCCTGGCGTGGATCCGCGCGCCCGACGACCCCGGCGACAACCACTCGCCTCCGGCACAGCAGTCGACCTCGCCGGGCGGCGGGGTCCCGGTCGCCTGAGGCGGCCCCGTTGACGGCGCGGTGGGCCTCTGATAGAAGCCCTCCGCCGAGCGACCGAAGGGGAGAGGGAATGAGACGACGTCTGATCAGCGTGGTTGCCGTAGCGAGCGCGATCGCTGCAGGCGTCGCGCCGGCCGCGCGTGCCGCCACGGCGCCCGGGGCTCCGGGAACGACGAGCTACTTCGATCTCGCGCGTAAGGACTGTGTGGGCACGGCGCGCGACAACACCTCGAAGGTGTGGTTCACCGTCGCCGACGGCGTCCTGTCTGACACGTACTGGCCCAACGTCGACGCCACCAACGTCAAGACGTTGCAGTACCTGGTCAGCGACGGGCACAGCTTCACCGACCTACAGACGCGCGACATGACCTACCAGAGCTTTCCCGACCCGACCGGGATGGCATGCACGGTCATCGCTTCGAGCAGCGCCCACCACTACCGGATCGTGACGACTTATCTGGCTGACCCTGCTCGCGACGCTGTCCTCATGCAGACGCGGTTCGAGGGTCCGTCCAACGATCGGTTGTATGCCCGGCTCGACGCGCTTGCCGGTGGCACGGGTGGTGGCGGCGTTACGAACGGAGGCGCCAACAGCGCGAAGCTAGACAGCTTCCACGGCGACCTCGTGCCGGTGGCGTTCAACACGAACACGTCGACCGATGCCGTCAACCGCAGCTACGCCGTGCCGACCTACGAGGCGCTCGAGTCCTCGGGCGGGTTCTCGAGTTCGAGCGTCGGCTACGCGGGGTCGGCCAGCGACGGGCAGCAGCTGCTCGACACGACGCATACCCTGACGCAGTACGACTCGGCACCGAGCGGACACGTCGCGCTGACCGCCGGGCTGCGCCTGGGCCGCGACCGAAGCGTCGACCTCGCGCTCGGATTCGCGACGACCGAGAAGCAGGCGCTGCGGGTCGCCGGGAGTGCGGCCGATCAGTCCTCCGAGCATGCGTGGTCGCGGTACGAGCGCCAGTGGCAGCGCTATGACGCGCGCCTGCGCCGGCCCTCAGCACGCCTCGGCTTCGCCGCCGCGCGCCAGTACTACCGCTCGGTCAACGTCGTCAAGGCGAGCGAGGACAAGACGTTCCACGGCGCGATCGCGGCCGGCTTGGCATCCCCGTGGGGACAGGCGATCGCGGCCAACACGATCGTAAACGGCAAGCCGCACTACTTCGGCTCCTATCGCGAGGTGTTCGCCCGCGACCTGTACGAGGCATTCAGCGGCCTGCTCGTCGCGGGCGACCTGAGGACCGCTCGCGCCGCCACGCGCTTCCTGTTCGAGGACCAGCAGCAAGCCGACGGTTCGATGCCGCGCAACTCGCTGGAGAACGGCAAGGTGGCGCCGGACACTGGCGGCACCCAGCTCGACGAGACCTCGTATCCGATCCTGATGGACTGGCAGTCGGGCCTGGCGGGCGACCGTCGCCTGTACCGCGATCACGTGATCCCGGCGGCCGATTTTCTGGTGGCGCACGGTCCCACTGACGGGGTCGAGCGCTGGGAGGAGCAGAACGGCTACTCGCCGTCGACGATCGCCGCCGAGATCGCCGGCCTAACTGCCGCCGCACAGATCGCGGCGGCTAACCGAGACCCGCTGCATGCCGCGGTCTACCAGGCCACGGCCGACGACTTTGCGCGCAGCATCAAGGGCTGGACGGTGACGACGACCGGTCCGTTCAGCGCCAATCCGTACTTCCTGCGTCTGAGCAAGACCGGCGATCCGAACGCCGCGATCACCTACAACCTCGGCAACGGCGTCCAGCCCGACGTCGACCAGCGCAGCGTGATCGACGCCGGCTTCCTCGAGCTGGTGCGGCTCGGGGTGCTGCCGGCGAGCGACTCGGACATTCAGAACTCGGTAGGCGTCGTCGACCGGGTGATCGAGCGCAACACCAGCAATGGCCCTGGTTTCTACCGTTACGGGACCAACCCGACGGAGTCGGCCGACGGTTATGGGGACTGCTTCCAGCCGAGCCTCAGCACGTGCCAGATCAACGGCGAGCCTTGGCCCACCGCGAATGCCGGGACGGGCCACCTTTGGCCGGTCCTGTCAGGCGAGCGCGGCGAGTACGACATCGCCGCCTCGGACTCGTCGGACGCCGGTGCGCTGCTGTCGGCGATCGCGAAGATGACGTCGGGCCAGTACCTCGAGCCCGAGCAGGTGTGGGAGAACGCGGACCTGCAGGCGTCGGCGTTCGGATCGGATCCAACGACCGCCTCGATCGGGTTCAAGAACGGCCTACCGGCCGGGTCGGCGAGCCCGCTGACGTGGGCGCAGGCGACGTACGCGCGGCTTGCGATCGACCTCGGCGCGCGACGCAACGTCGAGACCCCGGCGATCGTGACCGACCGCTACGTGGCGCACGGGATGCCTGGTTCGCTGCCGGTGACGATCACCTCGCCCGCCGGCGGGTCGACGATCGATGGCTCGAGTGTCAACGTGACCGGCTCGACCACGCCCAACGCGAAGGTCGTCGCCGAGGCGAGCGGCTTCCTCGGCGGCGCCGCGGCGATCGCGTCGGCGACGGCCGACTCCTCAGGGAACTGGTCGCTGACATTGCCCGTGAGCTTCGGCCCGAGCACAATCACGGTGACCGCAACGCTCGGCGGGAGCACCGGCTATGCCCAGACCTCGGTGTCGAGCTCGCTGGTGCTGGGGACGACGGTGTTCAGCACGACCGACCCAACGGGCGATGACAACGGGCCCGGCACGTACGCCTACCCGACCTCGTCAAACTTCACGGCCGGCTCGTTTGACCTCACCGGCATGCAGATCAACCAGACCGACACCGACGTGTTCATCGAGATCAAGTTCCGCACGCTGGTTCCGACCTTCGGCAGCGCGTTTGGAGCGCAGCTGCTCGACCTGTACGTCCGCAATCCGGCGGCGACATCGACGTCGACCGCGGCGGCGTTCCAACAGCGCAACTACACGATCGCGCCAGCCGACGGTTGGAGCGAGCGGGTTGAGGTCCAGGGCTTCGCGGCGCCTGTGTGGCTCGATTCCTCCGGCAACGGGGTCGGCTCGGCGGTGTTCGTGCCCGACGACGGCAGCCAGACGGCAACGATCGAGCTGCCGATCTCGGAGTTCGGGAAGGTCGGATCGGGGTGGACGTTCACCGTCACCTTGACCGGTCAGGACGGGTTCAGCTCAGACCAGGCGCGTGGGTTCACCACGACGCCGCAGGACTTCTCGTTCGGGGTCTGCTCGGCAGGCGAGAGCAGCCCGATCTGTGGAGTCGACCCGGGAACCGTGGCCAAGGTGTTGGACACGTTCACGCCGGCCAGCGTCGACCAGTCGACCGAGCTGGACCCGACTCGGGGTCCGGTGGTGCTGCACGGTGTGACGGTGCCGTAGCTCCACCTGACAGCATTGCGACATGCCTTTCAGGGTCGTCGCGAGCGATCTGGACGGAACCCTGCTGGGATCCGACGGGTCGATCGACGAGCGCACGCGCCGCGCGGTCGCGGGCGTCGAGGCCGCCGGCGCGCTGTTCGTGATCTGCACGGCGCGGCCGGCGCGTTGGATGCGACCGCTGGCCGACGCCACCGGCCATCGCGGCGTCGCGATCTGTGCCAACGGTGGCGTCCTGTGGGACCTGCACAGCGACAGCGCGATCGAGGAGTTCCCGCTCGAGCCGGCGATTGCGCGGCAAGTCGTCGCGCTGCTAGAGGCGGCACTACCGGGTGGCCATTGGGCGGTCGAGCGCGCGGACGGCTTCGGACACGAGCCGACGTACGAGCCGCGCTGGCCGGTACCCGAGAACACGATCATCGAGGCGGTCGAGGCGCTCGTCGAGGAGCCCTCGCTCAAACTGATGCTCCGACACGAGCATCTGACGGCCGACGTGCTGCTCGAGCGCGCACGCGAGGTCGTCGGTCACCTCGCCGAGCTGTCTCACTCCAACTCAGCCGAGGGTCTGCTCGAGATCGCCGCCGCCGGCGTCAGCAAGGCCTCGGCGCTGACCCGGGTGTGCGCCGAGCGCGGCCTGCGCAGTGAGGACGTGATCGCGTTCGGTGACATGCCCAACGACCTGCCGATGCTCGAATGGGCCGGGCACGCGGTCGCTGTCGCCAACGCGCACGCGGACCTGATCGCGGCGGCCGACGAGGTGACCACCTCTAACGACGACGCGGGCGTCGCACGCGTGCTCGAGCGGCTGTTCGAGATCGAGGCCGGGCCCGCAGACGGGGAGGTCGTCAACCTCGGATGACGGAAATCGTCGGTCTCGACCACGTTCAGGTGGCCGCTCCGGCGGGCTGCGAGCCGCAGGCACGGCGGTTCTATGGAGAGCTTCTGGGGCTCGTCGAGCTCGACAAGCCCGAGCCGTTGCGTGCTCGCGGCGGCGCGTGGTTCAAGCTCGGCGACCAGCAGCTTCACGTCGGCGTCGCAGAGCCGTTTTCGCCTGCGCGCAAGGCGCATCCGGCCCTGCTGGTGCGCGCGTCGGAGATCGAATCGCTGGCGAGCAGACTCGGCGGGGCCGGTGGGCAGGTCACATGGGACGACAGCATTCCGGGCGTCCGGCGGTTCTTTTGTGCCGACCCATGGGGCAACCGGATCGAGTTTGTGGCCGGCGCCTGACGCCCTCGTTTGCCGCCTTCGAGGTGGGGAAGCATTCCCGCAACCCCTGAAGGAGGTAGAGGAATGTCCACCGGATTGTTGGTAGCAATCATCGTCGTTGTGGTGCTTGTGATCGCCGCGCTGATCTTGTTCTCGATGCGCGGTCGGATGGCCGCCCGCCGTCGGGAGCGCGCTCTGGAGCAGCGGCGCGAAACCGCTGCGAGCGAGCATCGCGAGGCGGCCCAGGTGCGCGAACAGCGCGCCGACACGTCTGAGCGCCAGGCCCGGATCGCCGCGGCCGAAGCCGAGCGCGAGCGGGCCGAGGCCACCCTGCACAGCGAGCGGGCGGATGCCCACGAGCGCGGGCAGGCCGACGATGAGTTCGTCAACGAGGACGGGTCGCTTCGAAACCGCGACGAGGTCGCCCGGGAGACCGGCGACCGAGACCGGGTCAACGGCGAACCTGTCGACCGCGACACGCGCGATGGCAGAACTGTCGCAGTGGATCGAGACGTGGCCGAGCGGCACGGGCTGCTATCGAGTGACGCCGACCGCGACGCATCGGCAGACGCCCCTCGGGAGCGCACACGCTGAGCGGCCGCGAATCTGTCACTCGCGACCGGGTCGATCGCGATAGCGTTGACCGGAATGCGGCTGACGATCGCGCACGCGTCAATTAGACAGACGGCCAAGCGGGCCGTCCCGGCGGCGATCGCGGTTTGTGCGGTCGCCGCCTCGGTCGCGACGGGCGCGGTCCCGACGCTGGTGACCGCGCACCGGATCTCGACCCCCAAGGGCGCGCTGAAGGCCGGCAAGACCGTCGGCTCGGCGCGCCTCGGCGTTCGCGTGTTCGCCAACGCCAGCAACGGCTTCGCGCTGGCGAACGTCGCGGACGCGACCTACCCGGCAGCGACCACCGACGGCGGCAAGACCTGGAAGATCGACGGGCCGCCACTCCACGTCAACGCCGCCCAGGCGCCGCTCGTGGTCACGCAGGTAGGCGCGCACAAGCGCACGTACTTCGCGTGGGGCGGGCCAGGCGGCGGCCCCGCAGTCGACGTCAGCCCCGACGCGGGCAAGCATTGGTGGGGGGCGTTGCTCGGCGGCATCGTGCTGTCGGTCGTCTCGACCTCCAACGGCCACCTCGTCGCCTCAACGCAGTCGCCCGCGGGGTCCAGTGGCCAGAAGACCGAGAACTCGGTGTACGTCTCCAAGGACGGCGGGCACCACTGGCGGCTGAGCACGAAGTTCGGCAGCTTCTAGTTGGCCGGCGACGCGGTCGACCTCTCCGTCGCCGGCAGGACAGTCCGGATCTCGAGCCCCGAGCGGGTCTATTTCTCGGCGCGCGGCGAGACCAAGCTCGACCTCGCTAACTACTACATCAGCGTCGGTGACGGGATCGTGCGGGCGCTACGCGAGCGCCCGTGCATGCTGCACCGGTTCCCGCGTGGAGTAGACGGCGACAAGGTCCACCAGAAACGCGTACCGTCGGGCGCGCCCGAGTGGCTCGAGACCGTGCGCATCCACTTTCCCCGCTACGGCCGAAACGCGGACGAGCTGTGTGTCACCGAGTTGGCCAGCGTGATCTGGGCGGTGCAGATGTCGACGGTCGAGTTCCATCCGTGGAACTCGCGGCGCGCCGATGTCGAGCGACCCGACGAGTGGCGAATCGATCTCGATCCGATGCCGGAAGCGACCCTCGACTCCGTCCGCCGCGTCGCCGGCGTCGCTCGCGAGGTGCTCGACGAGCTCGGGGCGCGAGGCTGGCCGAAGACCTCGGGAGGGTCGGGGATGCACATCTACGTCCGGATCGAGCCGCGATGGGGGTTTGTCGACGTTCGTCGGGCGGCGCTCGCGTTCGCGCGTGAGGTCGAGCGTCGTGTGCCGCAGCACGCGACGACGACCTGGTGGCGCAAGGATCGAGAGCCCGACAAGGTGTTCGTCGACTACAACCAGAACGCTCGCGATCACACGATCGCGAGTGCGTACTCGGTACGCGGCGTCAAGGAGGGCACCGTGTCGACCCCGATCACCTGGGACGAGATCGACGAGGTGGCGCCCGACGACTTCACGATCGCAACCGTTCCGGATCGATTCGCGCGGCTCGGGGATCTGCATGCGCAAATCGACGAGGCCGTGTTCTCGCTGGAGATGTTGCTCGAATGGGCCGAACGCGATGAGCGCCAGGGAGCGTCGGACCCGGGTGAGCACAGGTAGGATTGGGGCGCATGGGGGCGCGGGGTGTCCGCGCAACCGATGAGCAACGGTGAGGCAGATCGGTAGCGATGAGCGCGCAGGATAACTTTCGCGTCGACGTAAACAACGAGGGCAGGGCGGTTGTGTTCGCCGTACAGGGCGAGCTCGACTTGGCGTCCAGCCCGACACTCGAGCAGGCGATCGACGGCGTCAGCGGCGACGACATCGACCTGCTGATCGTCGACCTGCGCGAGCTGCGGTTCATGGACTCAACCGGCCTGCACGCGCTCGTCAAGGCCAACAAGCGGGCCGGCGAGGCCGGCCGCAAGTTCGCCGTGATCCAGGGCGGCGCCCAGATTCAGCGGCTCCTCAGCCTCACCGGCGTCGGCGAGCTTCTGACCGTCGCCGAGTCGCCCGAGGAGCTGCTGCGCGCCGACTGACTGTCCACTCGCCGGCCCGATGACCCGGGTCGCGGTCGTCGGCCACGTCGAGTGGGTCGATTTCGTACCGGTCGAGCGGTTCCCCAGTCCCGGTGAGATCCACCACTCCCAAGGTGCGTTCGCGCGCGCGGCCGGGGGTGGGGGAGTGGTGGCGGTGGTGCTCGCCGAGCTCGGCGCCGACGTCGACTTCTACTGCGCGCTCGGCCGCGACGAACTCGGCGCCGCGGCCGCCGAACAACTCGGCAACCGCGGCGTGCGCGCCCACGTCGCGTGGCGCGACGAGCCGACGCGCCGGGCGCTGACGCTGCTCGACGGCGACCACGAGCGGACGATCATCACGATCGGCGACCGCTTGCAGCCCGTCGGCGCCGACACGCTTGATTGGGAGCGGCTGCGCGGCGCCGACGGTGTCTACGTGACCGCCGGCGACGCCGGCGCGATGAACCACGCTCGCCAGGCGCGGGTGATGGTCGTATCGCCACGCGCGCGAAGCGCGCTCGGCGCCGAGGGGCCAGGGATCGACGCGCTCGTTTACAGCTCGCGCGATCCCGGCGAATGCGACTGGGCCCAGCGCGTCGCGCACCGGGTCCGCCTCCAGGTCGCGACCGACGGCGCGCACGGCGGCCGCTGGTGGGGCGAGTCGGAGGGAAGCTGGTCCCCGGTCGCGCCGCCGGGCGAGCCCCACGACGCCTACGGCTGCGGTGACTCGTTCGCCGCCGGGGTCACGTACGCGCTGGCCGAGGGCTCGTCGATCGAGGAGGCGACGGCACTCGGTGCTAGGTGCGGCGCGCGGTGCCTGACGAGGGCGGGCGCGCCGTGAGCGCGGGTCGGCACCCGACGCGGCCACACTGATGAATATGTGGGCATATGCGCCGCATATTCATCGCCCTAGTCGCCGGACTTCGGCCGGCACAGCCAGATGTAGTCCGCGTCGTTGATCCGGCAGCGCGCGACGGTCTCTGAGCCGAACTCGCGCTGGGGCTCGATCATCTCGACTTCGAACCCGCCCTGCTCAAGGCGCTCCTCGATGTCCGGGGCGTAGAGCCGGACGTGGTCGTGCTGCAAGAACTCGCGCTCGCGGTCAGCAGCAGCGGTGATCGACGGGAATCGTCGTCTCAGCGCCCACTCGGGCGCGAAGTGCAGCAGCGACTGCGCATCGGCGAGCAGCTGCGGGCGACGCTCGAACAGCAGCCACTGAGCCCGGTGACGCTCGTGCGACCCGCAGTTCCAGCACAGGGCGTTGGCGCGGTTCCAGTCGTCCTTGAACGAGTCGAAGTCCGCGCCGCAGACCGGATAGTGGACCGCGTCGCCGCGGTGCGCGCGCACCAGCATTCGCCGCCGCAGGCCGCTGACCAGCCTGGATGACGACACCGAGGTTTCGCCGGCCACGGGTCCGAGGGTACTGCCGCATTGAGCCCGGGGTTACGATCGGCGGGTGACCAACTCGCGCGAGATCGAGACCCCTCACGGCCCGGCGCGCGTGCACCTGTACCCCGTCGCAGACCCGGTCGGGGCGCTGGTCCTCGGTCACGGCGCCGGTGGCGGCGTCGGCGCCCGCGACCTTGTGGCGGCGACCGAGGCGGCGACTTCGACCGGTCTCAGCGTTGCGCTCGTCGAACAGCCCTACCGGGTCGCCGGTAGGCGCAGCCCGGCGCCGGCGACGCAGCTCGACGCAGCCTGGACTGCAGTCGTCGCCGAGTTGGCCGAGCGCGAGCTCGCCGGGGCCGGCCCGCTGGTCGTCGGGGGGCGCTCGTCGGGTGCGCGCGTGGCGTGCAGGACCGCGGCGGCTACAGGCGCACAGGCCGTCCTGTGCCTCGCATTCCCGGTGCATCCGCCGGGCCGCCCCGAGAAGTCCAGACTCGAAGAGCTCGACGCGGTCGCGGTCCCGACGCTGGTCGTGCAGGGCGAGAGCGACCCGTTCGGGATGCCGCCGCCGGGGCGCAACCGCGAGGTCGTGACGGTCCGCGGCACCCACAGCCTCGCCGCCGATCTGCCGGCGATCCGGTCGGCGATCGGCGAGTGGCTCGCCGGAGTTACTCGTACTGGAGCGCGGCGAGCACGTTGAGCCGGGCCGCGCGGCGCGCGGGGAAGATCGCGGCCACGATCCCGGCGATCACCGCCGCGATCACGAACACGATCAGCGTCCCGACCGGGATCACGAAAGCGGAGAACTTGATCGCGACGCCGACCATCAGCGCGAGGATCACGCCGAGCGGGATCCCGAACGTCGCGCCGAGCAGGGCGGTGATGATGCTCTCGTGGCGGATCATCCGCCGCAGCTGCCGACGGCTCATCCCGACCGCGCGCAGCATCCCGATCTCACGCGTGCGCTCGAAGACGGTCAGCACGAGCGTATTGACGATCCCGAACAGGCTGATGATGATCGACAGCGACAGCAGCACGTAGAGCAGGTTCAGCAGAATGTCGAGTCCCTGCAGCTGGTTCTTCTTGAACTGATCCTTGGTCTGCACCTTCGCGTCAGGGAAGCCGCTCAGGGCCGAGTTGAGCTTGGCCGTATTCGCGGCGTTGACGCCGCCCACCAGGTTCACGAACGTGAACAGGTTCTGTGGACTCGGATATTCGCGGTCAAACCGCGACTGCGAGATCGTCACGTCGCCGTACGGGCTGCCGCCCTTGGGTGGCGAGAAGATTCCTCGCAGGGTCAGGTGCATGACCGAGCCGGTCGGCGTCTGGACCGACAGCGGCGAGCCGACGGTGATGTGCTGGGCGTTGGCGTAGTCGTGCGAAACGAACGCGCCGTTGTTGCCGAGCTGGGCCGGCGTCAGCGGGCTACCGTCCTGCCACTTGACGTCGATCACCCTGCTGACGTTCGGCTCGACCGCAGTGACGTTGATCCGCGAGCCGAACGCCTTGCCGTCGCCGCCGCGGACGCCGGATACGACCGTGACGCCTGGCACACGACGAAGTGCGTTCTCCGACGAGAGGCTGATCGGCGAGAAGTTGTTGGTCGCGGTGATCGCGTAGTTGGCGACGAACAGCTGGTCGACTGCGTCGGTGAACCGGCTTCTCAGGCCGGCGGCGAGCACGCCGACGAACGTCACGAGCGCGAGCCCGATCATCAACGCCGACGCCGTCGACGCGGTGCGTCCGGGATTGCGTGACGCGTTGCCCTGGGCCAGCATCCCGGCGCCGCCGCCGATTCGCCTCGCGGGCCAGCCGAGCACCTTGACGAGCGGCGGCACCAGCGTCGGCGCGAGCATCGAGACGCCGAGGAACAGGACGATCGTGCCGATGCCGAGCATCGCCAGCCGCAGGCCCGTCGCAAGGCCGCTGACGAGCAGGCCGACCAGCAGCAGCGCGACCGCGACTGAGATCGTCGCGACCGCCGCCTGACGTCCGAAGCGCGCGAATCTCGAGGGGGGGAGGACCGCGCCCTCTCGGACGGCGGCGATCGGCGGGACCCGCGTCGAGCGCAGCGCCGGCCGGATCGCCGCGAGCAGCGTGACCACGATCCCGACCAGCAGCGAGACGATCACCGTCCGCGTCGCGAACACGGTGCCCGTCGACGGCAGGTCGATCCCGAACGAGACCAGCAGCGCGTTGAGCGCATGCGCGAGCCCGAGACCGACGAACAGCCCGACGATCGATGCGAGCACCCCGATCACGAGTGCCTCGAGCATCACCGACGTCAGCACCTGCCGGCGGGTCGCGCCGAGCGTGCGCAGCGTCGCGAGCTCGCGCGTGCGCTGCGCGACGGTGATCGACAGCGTGTTGGCGATCACGAAGCTCCCGACGAACAGCGCGATGCCACCGAACGCGAGCAGGAACGACTTGAAGATGTTCAGAAAACCGCTCGTGTCCTTGGTCTGCTGCGCCGCCTGCTGCTGGCCGGTCTTGACCTGGCTGCCCGGCGGCAGCAGCGGCCGGATCTGGCTCACGAGCTGGTCGGGCGAGGTGCCCGGCTTCGCCGCGACGTCGATCGAATCGAGCTGTCCCTGCTTGCCGAACAGCTGCTGGGCGGTCGGCACGGTGAAGATCGCCATCGTCGCGCCGCCGAGCGACGAGACACCCGCGAACTTGACCGTGCCGACGATCTTGAACTTCCGCACCGGGCCACGGGCGACGACCCCGATCTGCTGGCCGACCGCGTAGTGGTCCTTGTCGGCGGTCGAGGCGTCGATCGCGACCTCGTCGGGCGCGCTCGGCCACGTGCCGTGGGTCAGTGACAGCGGGTTGAATCGCTGGCCCTCGGGCGAGTAGCTGAACGCCAGCCCCGGGGCGCCGCCGCGAGAGATCACCTTGCCGTTGTGGCCGACGAGCTGGGCGGTGTCGGAGATCCCGCCCGAGGCCTGGGCCACACCGGGGAGCGCCTGGATGCGCGTCAGCAGCGACTGTGGAACCGACGGGGTCGAGGCATTCGGGCCGTTGTCGTTGTTACCGCCGATCGCGCTCTTGCCGCTGACGACGGCGTCGGAGTTCTTGTTGGCCTGTGTGAAGACCGTCGAGAACGCCGACTGGATCGTGTCGGTGAGGATGTAGGTGCCGCTGACCATCGCGACGCCGAGCACGATCGCGACCGCTGTCAGCGACGCTCGGAGCTTGCGCCCGAGCAGTCCGGCGAGAGCGACCTTGGTCACGACGCCAGTGTGCCCATCACCTCGAGGACCTCGGACGAGCTCGTCTCAGACAGCTCCTTGACGATCAGCCCGTCGGCGAGGAACAGGATCCGGTCGGCGATCGCCGCCGCGCGCGCCTCGTGCGTGACCATCACGATCGTCTGCTTGTACGTCGCGGCCGAGGACCTGAGCAGCTCGAGGATCTCGCCACTGGTCTTGGAGTCGAGGTTGCCGGTCGGCTCGTCGGCGAAGACGATCGTCGGGCGCGTGACGAGCGCGCGGGCGATCGCGACGCGTTGCTGCTGGCCGCCCGACAGCTCCGACGGCCGGTGGCTGCGGCGGTCGGCGAGCCCGGTGCTCGACAGCAGCTGCTCAAACCACGCCTTGTCGGGCTTCTCACCGGCGATCGATAGCGGCAGCAGCACGTTCTCCTCGGCCGACAGCATCGGGAGCAGGTTGAAGAACTGGAACACGAACCCGATGTGCTCGCGGCGCACCCGCGTCAGCTTCGCGTCGTCCAGGCCGCCGATGTCGATGCCGGCGATCGTGACCTCACCCGAGGTCGGCTTGTCGAGGCCGGCGAGCAGGTGCATCAGGGTCGACTTGCCCGAGCCCGACGGGCCCATCACCGCGACGAGCTCGCCATGCTGCACGTCGAGCGACACGCCCCGCAGTGCATGCACTGCCGTAGCCCCTTCGCCGTAGCGCCTTTCGAGGTCGCGCGCCGCCACGGCAATACCGTCTCGAGGCGCCTCTCCCACGTTGGACGCGTCGCTGCTGCGCGACCGCACGCGTCCGTGTATATCGAAGGGAAACGAGCCGTTCAAGGCCCGCTTTGCGACCTTTACGAGTAGCTAACGGCGCCGGATGTCGAGAAACCCCCGCTGGCTTCGACCAGTCGGTGGCGGCCGACAACGGCCGTCAGACCCACAAGGAGGCCGACATGAAGTACATGCTCTTGATCTACCAGAACCCTGCCAACTGGAGCGATCTCGGCGAGGAGGCGCGCAACGACGTGATGCAGGAGGCGGGCGCGATCGTGCAGGAACTGACCGAGTCGGGCGAGTTGATTGGCGGCGATGCGCTGGCTGACCACTCCCGGACCAGGACCGTCCGGGTCCGCAGCGGAATTCCCGCGGTCACCGACGGGCCGTTCCTCGAGGCCAAGGAACATCTCGTCGGCTATTGCATGATCGACTGCGAGACCCCCGAGCGCGCGCTCGAGGTCGCAACGCGCTGGCCCGACGCCCGCCACTGGGCGGTCGAGCTGCGACCCGTGCTGTCGGGCGGGACCGAGGCCTAGACGGTTCGACGGCTAATGGATGATCCGGAACACGCCGCGCATGAACGGGTGGATCCGGCAGAAGAACGTGTAGACCCCGGGCCTGAGGTTCTTCGGCGTGCTCCAGGAGAGCTGGCCGCTGGCTGGCGTGCCGACTCCCAGCTGTGTCGAGTCAAACCCGCCGGCGCCGTTGGCGAGCGGGTATGAGATGCCGGTGTCGAGCCCGCACGGGTCCTGACACGAGGTGATCGTGTGGAAGATCGACTGCACGTACGCGGGGCTCGGAGCGATCCCGGGGATCCCCGGCGACAGCGGACTCGCGTCATCGTTGTGGAAGGTGATCGACTGCCCTTGCTTGACGGTCGGCGCGCACCGCTGCTTGCCTGCCGGCGTCTCGAGGTCGCCTGGGCTGTAGACGAAGCCCGCGATCTGGACGCTATGGGTGTCGCAGCTGCGCAGCGTGTTGGGGTCAATGGTCAGCCACGGGGTGCCGCCGTGGTGGTTGTTCTCGGCCAGGTGACCGTGGGTCACGTGGCCGACCTGGTTGACCGCGTGCGCGAACGGGTCGACGCTCGCCACGTGTGCGCGCGCGTCGCGTGCGCCCGTGAACGGGTCAAGGCCGGTCTGGTCGTCCCAGGCCTCCCACACGACCATGATCCCCATCGACTCATACCAGGACGCGCGCTTGGTCTCGTAGGTCGAGCTGATCCGCAGCACGTCGTTGGCGTCGACGTGCGGGCGCCAGTCCTTGGCCGTCGCGGTCATCGCCATGTCCCACGAGATCGGCCCGCGTTTGTCGAAGTAGTCCGCATTGGACCGGAACAGCCGCACCGAGCTGGGCTGGGTGCCTCTGACCGTCTTGGCTGCTCGATGAGCGCCGGGACGGATCAGGTCGAGGTCGTCATACAGGCCCCCCGGATGCAGGTGGCCGGCGGTCGCGACCAGCGTGCCCGGGTGGTCGACCGTGAACGTGTTCAGCGGCGGGCCGCCCTGATAGGGGTTCTTCGCCATGTCGGGGAACGTGAACTTGCCGTTCTTGCCGCTGTGGCGGTAGACGTTGAACACCGGGTAGAGCTGGTGATCCTCGACGTCCATCCAGATCGGATGCACGGGCGTCAGCCCGCGTGCCGCCGGCGACGTGTCGGGGATGAAGTCCATGTCGTAGGTGATGTAGACCTTGGCCGGCTTCACGCGGAGGTTGTGGATCATGTAGTTGAGGATCCAGTGATCGGTCGCGGCGACCGGGTAGCCGAAGCCCGGCGGCAGCTGGTAGGCCGTCTTCTCCTCGCCGGAGGCCATAAACGGGTAGAAGCCCGACTGGGCGTTGCCCTCACCCGCGCCGGCGGGGCCATCGGTCAGCCAGACGCCGTGATGCAGATGGATCACGTCCACGCGTGGGATCGCGCCGCAGCACTTGCCGTTCGGCAGCGCGTAGTGAAGGTTCGGCGAGACACGCGTCATGAAGCCGTTGACCAGCGGCTTGGGGACCTCGTTGAGGTCGGTCAGGATCGCGTTGGCGCCGGGCGTGACCGTGTAGGGCCCCGCGGCGAAGTGCAGGTGCTCAACCCCGCTTGCGCCCATCGCGGGCGTGGCAGCGACGAGCGCAGCAACGATCAAGATCACTACACCGGCAACTGCTCGTCTCACGCGCTCCTCCTGGCCCCGGGCATCTCCCATGCGTATTCAATCACGGGTAGGGGCGCCGCGCGCGGCGAAGCCGTCGGATTATTAGGTGGGACAGCCGCCGGTGGCGGCTTTCAGAGCAGCGACTACCAGGCCTGGGTGTGGCCACAGTGCGGGCAGCCGACCGTCGTCGACACGTGCTCTTCGAACACGTAGCCGCACTGACAGTTGTAGACCGCCGTGTCCTGGGAGGGGCCGCCTTGGCGCCTCCTGGAACTCGGCGTCTCGTATGGCTCAAGGGTCGCGCCACGCGGAGCGACCGCCTCACTGGTAGTGCCCGAATGCTCTGCTTCGCGGCCTGGGCGACGACCCCGTCGCTGCCAGGTGCTGCTCTGTCCCCGCTTGGTTCGGACAATCATGTTCATAACCGGTAACGCCACTTCTCGTGTTTTGTTTCGCCCTGAAGGCAATATTTCTTTGCTGCTAACAAGAACGTAATCGGCAGGATTTACGGGGTCTTGACCGCAGCAGGTGGTTCGCCCGGGGGCGTTTGGGCGGACTCGTGTGGGAGAATTGCGCCAGGCATGGATCCCAGCCGCAAGCGCGCCATCCGCCTCGTCGTCGCTCTGACCGCCGCGTTGTTGCTCGCGTCGGCGCTCGTCTACACGAGCTTTGCGGCCGGCCGCGACGAGGTCACCGCGTCACAACTGCTGCAGAAGGCAAAGCCCGGAAAGTCCTACATCCTCGCGGGGACCGTGCTGGCTGGTTCGGTGCGCCACGAAGGCTCGATATTGGTGTTCCGGGTGCGCGACCCGAAGCTGAAGATGTCGGTCCCCGTTCGCTATTCCGGGATCGTGCCGGACCCGTTCGCCGAGGGCCGGGGCGTACTGGTGACCGTGCACCAGCAGGGCTCGCAGTGGATCGGCGAGCAGAACTCGCTGACGACCAAGTGCCCGTCCAAGTACCAGGCAGCGAGCTCGTCGTACTGAGATGGCGCTGACCGGTCGCGCGCTGCTGCTCCTCGGCCTCGCCGTCTCCGTCTACGGCGCCGGAGCGTCGCTGTACGGCGCCCGAACCGGCCGGCGCCAGTGGGTCGACTCGGGCCGCCGGTCGGTCTACACGCTCGCCGGCCTGATGGTGATCGCGTTCGTGATCCTCGAGGCCGCGTTCCTGCGCTCGGACTTCAGCTACAACGTCGTTGCCGGGCACTCGTCGACGACGACGCCGACCTTCTACAAGATGACCGCGCCGTGGTCCTCGCAGGAGGGGTCGCTGCTCCTGTGGGTGCTGCTGCTGTCGCTGTGGTCGAGCCTGGTGCTGTTCTTGACGCGGGGCAAGGTGCGCGAGATCGCGCCCTGGGCGACCGCGATCCTGCTCGGCTACGCGACGTTCTTCACCTCGTTGACGGTGTTCTTCGCAAACCCATTCGCGACGACGTCCCGCCCGCCGGCCGAGGGCGCCGGCCTGGACCCGCTGCTGCTTCACCCGAGCATGATGATCCACCCCCCGATGCTGTATTCGGGGTACACGCTGCTGACGATCCCGTTCGCGTTCGCGGTCGGCGCGCTGATCACCGGCCGGCTCGGCTCCGAGTGGATCGCGGTCACACGGCGGTTCGCGCTGGCGGCGTGGCTGTTTCTCGGGATCGGGATCCTGCTCGGGGCGCGCTGGTCCTACACGGAGCTTGGATGGGGCGGCTACTGGGCCTGGGACCCGGTTGAGAACGCCGCGTTGATGCCATGGCTGTGCATCACCGCCTTCATCCACTCGATCATGATCCAGGAGAAGCGCGGGATGCTGAAGGTGTGGAACGCCTCGCTGGTGCTCGCCAGCGCGACGCTTGCGATCATCGGCACGTTCCTGGTCCGGTCCGGCGTGCTCGACTCGATCCACGCGTTCGGTGCGTCGACGCTCGGGATCCCGTTCGTGGTGCTGATCGGCGCGATGGTCTGCGGCTCGATCGGGCTCGTCGTCTGGCGGCGGCCGCAGCTTCGCTCTGAATCCCACCTCGACTCGCTGCTGTCGCGCGAGGCCGTGTTCCTGTTCCAGAACGTGGTGCTCGTCGCGATGGTGTTCGTCGTCTTCTGGGTCACGTTCTTCCCGCTGATCTCCGAGGCCGTCACCGGCACGAAGGTGTCGGTCGGGCCGCCCGCGTTCCGGCCGTTCATCGTGCCACTGGCGCTGGTGCTCGTGCTGCTGTCGGGGATCGGTCCGATCATCGCCTGGCGGCGCGTGACGGTCGCCAACCTCAGGCGCAGCTTCACGATCCCAGTCACGGTCGGGCTCGGGACGATCGTCGTACTGATCTTCTTCGGCGGTGGCACGAGCTCGCGACCGTTCGCGTTGCTGATGTTCGGGCTCGGCGCGTTCGTGCTCGCGAGCGTCGCGCAGGAGATCTGGCGCGGAGTCGCGGCCCGGCGTGCGATGACGCACGACCCGGTGCCGATCGCGCTCGTGCAGCTGATCCGCCGCAACCGCCGACGCTACGGCGGCTACATCGTTCACGCGGGCTTGGCAGTGCTGCTGATCGGGGTCGCCGCGTCGTCGTCGTTCCAGCACTCCCGCGACGTCACGCTCGCGCCGGGCCAGCACACCGTCGTCAACGGCTACACGATCCGCTACGTCAAGCCGCTCGCGTCCGCGAGCCCCCAAAAGATCTCGTTCGGCGCCGTGCTCGACGTGTCCAAGGGCGGCAAGCACGTGACCACGCTGACGACGACGCGCGGGTTCTATCCCGCTCAGGATGCGAGCCTCGGAGTCATCGGCCGCTTCTTCAACGGCTCTGCGGACAGCAATGTCGGGCTTCGAGCCGGGCTGAGGAAGGACATCTGGACGGTGATCAACCCCGACCTCGGGCCGCTGCAAACGCTGATCAACAAGGGCGACCGGCTGTTCGCCGCCGACGAGAACCAGATCATGTCTCAGGCCGCGAGGGTGCCCACGGCGCAGACCCAGCAGGCGTTGAACTCGCTGTTCGCCGAGCGCGACACGGCGATCTCGGGACTTGTGTCGAGGTTCGTCACCCACCCGTGGTCTGTGAACTTCCTGATGATCGTCTCGCCGCTCGTCACCTGGATCTGGCTCGGCGCGCTGATCATCGCGTTCGGCGGTCTGATCGCACTTTGGCCGGTGCCCGCGTTCGCACGCCGCCGGGCGGTTGCGCGCGCCGGCGCGGGACGGCGGGCGCCCGCCGTCGCCGCGCGCGAGACCGCGTAGCCTCAGCGCCGCATGCTGCAGTTCTTGATCGTGCTGGCCATCCTGGCCGTGGTTGTGATCGTCGTGACCGCGCCGTTGCGCCGGGACTCACGCCCCGTGAGTCCGGCCGCCTCGCGGATCGCCTCGCAGGTCGCCGACCTCGAAGCCGCGCGCGAGGCCAAGTACCGCGAGATCCGCGACGCCGAGCTCGATCACAACACCGGCAAGCTCTCCGACGCCGATTTTGAGGCGGTCGAGCGGACGCTGCGGGCCGAGGCGGTTGAGATCCTGCACGCGCTCGACAGCGCACAGAAGGATTGAGCGACCGCTACCATCCGCAGCGATGTCAACTCTGCTCGGCGTAGTCCAGGTATTTCTGGCCGTCGTCCTGATCTTCCTCGTGCTGATGCACTCGGGCAAGGACGCGGGCCTGTCCGGCGCATTCGGCGTCGGCACCGGCGCCGGCCCGTTCGGAGGCGGCTCGCTCGTCGAGCGCAACCTGAACCGCTGGACGATCGGCTTCGCGATCGCGTTCGCGATCAACACGATCATCCTGATCAAGATCAGTTAGCGCTCAGGACACGATCTGGCTGACCTCGCTCGCGGGCGATGCCTGCGTGCGTTTTTGCTTGCTCGACGCCCGGCGCGCGAACAGCGGCCGCACCGACGGGGGCAGCCGGCCGTCGGTTGACAGCCATGAACCGGCGAGGATCAGCAGCAGACCGGCGATCGCACCCGTGCCGGGCCGCTCGCCGAGCAACGCGACGCCGAGCGCAACCGCGACGACCGGGTTGACGTAGGTGATCACGGTTGCGCGGCTCGTCCCCGCCTCGTTGATCAGCACCGTGAAGATCACGAACGCGGCCGCGGTACAGGCGAGCCCGAGGAACACGACGGCGCCGATCGCGCCGAGCGTCGGCGCCTTGTCGGGGTGGTCGGCCGCCGCCGGAATCAGTAGCAGCAGCGATGAGATCGCCAGGCTCGCTCCCATCGTCGCGCGCGGGTCCAAGCCTCCGAGCCGGTGCTTGACGAGCATTGGTCCGATCGCGTAGCCGACGGCTGCGAGCAGGATCGCGCCAGCGCCGATCAGCTCCTTCGTGTCGCCAGCGACGTCGACGCCGACGAGCACGACCACACCGCCGAAGCCGACGACCAGTCCGAGCGCCCGAACCGGGGTCGGCCGTTCGCTCTCGTCAAAGCGCATCGCGAGCACCGCGCCGATCAGCGGCACCGCGGCGACGATGATCGCCGCCAGCGACGATGCGACATGCACCTCGCCCGCGGCGATCAGCGGAAACGGGATCGAGATTTCGGCGACCGCGTACGCAACCAACCAGCGCCACCCACCCCGCAGCGTTGACAGGGTCCCGGCGCGCCACGCCAGCGCGAGCAGTACGACGGCCGCGAGCGTCACCCTCGACCAGGCCAGCGCCAAAGGCGGGACGCCGCCGTCGACCGCGATCTTGATGAACAGGTACGACGATCCCCAGATCACCGACATCGCGGCGAACGCAAGCCACGCGCGGCGGCTCATCACGGATGCTCCTCGACCGCCATCGCCGCGATCGTACTGGCGTGCGGTGGCGAGCCTAGGTGCTCTGGTCGCTGAGCCCGT
>DASXDD010000137.1:0-32229 GCA_036490775.1 Solirubrobacteraceae bacterium
GACTCGGTCAGCGCGGGCTCGTTTTTCCTTAACCCGGTGCTGGCGGGAGACGCGTTCGCAGCGCTGCGCGAACGCGCGCTCGCGCGGCTTGGAGACGGCGTCAAGGTCCCGGCGTGGACCGAGGACGACGGTCGCGTCAAGACCTCGGCCGCCTGGCTGATCGAGCGGTCGGGCTTTCACCGCGGCTACGGCGACGGTCGCGCCGGGATCTCGAGCAAGCACACGCTCGCGATCGTCAACCGGGGCGGGGCGACGAGCGCGGAGCTGGTCGGGCTCGCGCGCGAGCTGCGCGATGGGGTCCAGGACGCGTTCGGCGTAAGCCTGCACCCCGAGCCGACGCTGATCGGGATCGAGCTCTAGCTCGCGGCTACACGAACCGGTGCTCGGGAGCGAGTTCCCGGGCTCGGGCGGCGGCCGATTCGGGGAGCGCGGCGGGTTCGAGCGGGCCGAGCTTGCCCTCGAGCGCGCGGGCGAGCGCGGTCGCGGCGTCGGCGTGCAGGTCTGGGGTGGGGTGGACGAGCGGTCGCAGCGCGCCCTGTGCGGCGTCACTCCAGTCGAGTCCGAGCACGGCGTGGACCTCGCTCGCGAGGTCGCGGAGCTGGGGCGTCACGTCGATCATGATCAGCGCCTCACACCAGGCGCCGCCGGCGATCACGCGCTGGGCGAGCCCCGCGAGCTTGCCCGACGATCCGTGCACGCTCCAAGCTCCCGGGCACCACTCGCCGTCGATCTCGCCGAGTGCCGTGTCCGCGCCGAGCGCGCCGAACGCTTCGATGATCGCGTCACCGATCAGCTGATAGCGCGCGCCGGACTCCTCGAGTCGCGGCCGCGGCTGCGCCCACCCGAGGCACAGGCAGCCGGCGTCAAACGCCGCCGCGCGGCCGCCGGCCAGCCGCCTGACGGCCGGCACGCCGGCCTGTCTGCTCAGCTCCAGTACGTCGCGCAGCCGCGGGTCGCGTGCGTCGAGGCGGCCGACCGACAGCGCAGGGCGGAGCGGGCGCCAGATACGCACAGATGCGGTCCCGTCGGTCGCCGCGGCGCGTAGCAGCGCGTGCGAGACGGCCACGTCGAGCGCGGGATCGGTCTCGGCGTGGTTGTAGAGCTCGGTCAGCGGCGAGAAGCAGCTAGGGCTTGAACACCATCAGGGCGAAGATCACGAGCACGAGCGCCCCCGAGGCGTAGTTCTGGATCCGCGAGGCACGGTCGTCGAGCAGCCCTCGGAGCTCGTCGGTCACCACCGCGCCCTCGGTGGCGAGCCGCGTTGCGAGCAGCCGCGCTTCTTTCGGGCGGCGGCCGCCGACGCCACCGAGCCCGAGCGCTACCACGTACAGCAGCAGCGCCCAGGAGATCCAGCCGGTGCCGAGCCGAAAGCCTCCCAGATGCACGAGCCACAGCCCGAAGATCGGCAGCATCAGGCCGCCGACCGCGACTAGTCCGGCGCCGATTCGGCTGAGCCCCAGCAGCGCAGCGATCTCACCGGGCTGCTGACGCCGGCGCGCGCTCTCGAACGCGACGCCCGCGAGCACGATCCCGGCGACGAACATCAAGGCACCGAGCAGATGGAAGAACAGCGCCAGCGTCAGCGAATCAATCATCCGAGGACGGCGCGCCGACCGCGACCGCCTCGAGCTTGCTCTCGATCCCCGCGCTGAGCTGCGCGTAGGAGTCGTCGAACGTCTTCACGCCCTCGCGCTCGAGCTCGTCGGTGACGGTGCGCAGGTCGATCCCGGCCGCCGACGCGTCGGCGAGCGTCTGCTCGGCCTCGGCTGGGTCGCGATCGAGCGTGCGCGCGACCTGGCCGTGCTCCGCGAACGCCTGGACGGTCTGCTCGGGCATCGTGTTGATCACGTCGGGCCCGATCAGCTCGGCCACGTACAGCGTGTCTGAGTACGCCGCGTTCTTCGTGCCGGTGCTCGCCCACAGCGGCCTCTGGATTCGTGCGCCCTTGGCCTTCAGGGCCTCCCACTCGGCGCCCGAGAACTTGTGCAGGAAGCGCTGGTAGGCCACGCGCGCGCTGGCGACGGCGATCCGGCCGCGCAGCGGCGAATCCTCCGGCAGTTGCTTGTCGACCTTGGTGTCGATCCGCGACAGGAAGAACGACGCGACCGACGTGATCCCGTCGATCGGCTCGCCCGCCTCGACGCGGGCGCTGAGACCGCGTTGGTAGGCGTCGATCACGTGCTCGTAGCGCTCGATCGAGAACAAGAGCGTGATGTTGATGTTGACCCCGCGACGGGTCAGCTCCTCGATCGCGGGCAGCCCCGCCTCGGTGCCGGGGACCTTGATCATCACGTTGGGGCGATCGAGGCGCCGCCACAGGTCCCATGCCTGGGCGATCGTCCCGTCGGTGTCGTCGGCGAGGTCGGGCGTGCACTCGAACGAGATCAGCCCGTCAATGCCGGCGGTCGCGTCATACGTCGGCCGCAACAGCCGCGCGGCGTCTCGGATGTCGTCGAGCGCTAGTGCGAAGAACAGCTCCTGCGTGTTGCGTTCGCCGCGCCCGGCGACCTCGCGTAGCTGGTCGTCGTAGAGGTCGGACCCCGACAGCGCCTTGGCGAAGATCGTCGGGTTCGACGTCGCCCCGGTCACGCTGTAGTCGCTGATCAGCTCGGCGAATTCGCCGCCCTGCAACAGGTCGCGCGACAGCGTGTCCAGCCAGATCGAAACGCCCGCGTCGTGAAGCCGCTGCAGATTCGGGTTCGGTGCCATCGGGACTCCTCAGTTGTCGGTGCTTGCCCCCACCATCGACTCTAGCGACGTGTCGGGGTCTGCAAGCTCTGACGCATCGACCTGCCGGCGTGAGCGAATCAACGCCTGGACGTGCTCGTTGACGTCCCAGACGTTGACGTTCATGCCCGCCAGCACGCGCTTGTCCTTGAGCCAGAAGGCCACGAACTCGCCGCCGGCGCGGTCACCGCGGAACACGACCTCGTCCCAGTCGGTCGTGTAGCCCGAGTACTCCATGCCGACGTCGTACTGGTCGGAGAAGAAGTACGGGAGCCGGTCATAGCCGGCATCGTCGCCGAGCATCGCGCGGGCGGCCGCGGGCCCCTGGTTGAGGGCGTTTGCCCAGTGCTCGACACGGATGTGCTGCTCGAAGAACGGGTGCCGGGCGTTGGCGACGTCGCCGGCCGCGTACACGTTCGGCGCCGAGCTGACGAGGTGCTCGTTGACGACGACCCCATTGTCGACGGCGATCCCAGCATCCTTGGCGATGTCGACCCGCGGCGCGACGCCGATCCCGACGACCACGAAGTCGCACTCGACTGTCTTCCCACCGCTCGTCTTGACGCGCGAGACCGCGCCGTTGCCCTCGAACGACTCGACCCCGTCGCCGAGCATCAACTCGACGCCGTGCTCGGCGTGGACGTCGCGATAGAAGGTGCCGACCTCGTCGCCGAACAGGCGCGCCGCGGGTACTTCCAGCGGGTCGATCAGCGCCACCTCCAGGCCCTTCTGGCGCGCCGAAGCGGCGAACTCGCTGCCGATCCAGCCGCCACCGATCACGGCGACACGGCCGCTGCCCGCGTCGAGCCGCTGCTTGAGCGTCTCGCAGTCGCCGAGCGTGCGCAGGTAGAAGACGCCGTCGAGATCCGCCCCCGGCACCGGGATCACCCGGGGCGCGGCGCCGGTCGTCAGCAGCAGCCGGTCGAACTGGAGCTCGCGTCCGTTGTCGAGCGTGACCCGCGAAGCGTCGGGGTCGATCTTGGTCGCGGTGACACCGCTCAGCAGCTCGATGTTGTGCTGGCCGTAGAAGTCCCGATCGTGGACGTAGGCTTTCTCGCGCTCGGACTCGCCTCGCAGATAGTCCTTGGTCAACGGCGGGCGCTCGTACGGCAGCTCTGACTCCGAGCCGACGAGCACCAGCTGGCCGTCAAACCCTCGCTCCCGCAGCTCCTCTGCCGCCTTGGCACCGGCCAGGCTCGCGCCGACGATGACGAATGTCTGCTCGGTCATCCAATTCTCCTCGTTGCCGCGATCAGGTCAGGTACACGTACGCATCGTATGCGTCGCGTCCCGGCCGTTCCTTACCCGGCGTGGAGAGACGCCGCGCGCCGACTCAGGCGGCGTGCAGCGCTTCGAGCTCGCGGTGCAGCGCGAGCTGGGCGAGCACGCGGTGCTCGATCCGGCGCACGCGCTCGGGGTCGAGCTCGAGCGCGCGGCCGATCGCCGCGTAGCTCTTGGTCTCGCCCTGGTCGTCGAGGCCGAAGCGCAGCCGGATCACCGACTGGCCAGGCTCCTCGATCGCCGCGACGGCGTCCAGCACGCGGTCGCGCTGGAAGTCAAGGTGCAGCGTCTCGCCGACCTCGGGGCCGTCGGCGGGGAGCAGTGAGCCGAGCGTCATCTCCGCGTCGGAGCCGACTGCTTTGTCGAGGCTCGTGGTCACGCGCGGGGCGCGGCCGAACGTGGCGACGTCGGAGAGGCCGAGGCCGGTAGCGGCCGCGAGCTCGTGGGGGGTCGGCTCGCGGCCGAGCTCGGCGCTCAGCCGGCGGTGCGCGGCCGAGAGCTTGCGTTCGCGCTGCTCGACGGCGACCGGCAGGCGGATCACGCGGGCCTTGTCGGCCAGCGCGCGTCCGATCGACTGCCGGATCCAGAGCGTGGCGTAGGTCGAGAATCGGTGGCCGCGGCGCCAGTCGTACTTCTCGGCGGCGCGGATCAGGCCGACGGCGCCTTCCTGGACGAGGTCGAGCAGCGACATGCTGGTGCTCGCCTGGTAGCGCTTGGCGATCGAGACGACCAGCCGCAGGTTGTGCATGATCAGCCGGTCCTTGGCGCGCAGGTCGCCGCGCTCGATCAGCTGTGCAAGACGCAGTTCCTCGTGCGAGGTGAGCAGGGGGTATCGGCTCACCCCGCCGAGGAACTGTCCCATCGCATCTACTACGTATTGCGTGGGGGACTCCTCGAGGTCATCCATGCCCTCGAGGTCTTGGGGACTGTCGAGCTCCGGTAGCTCCCCGATGTTCTCCGGAGCGGCAAGCTCAATTTCAAGATCAGGAAGCTGCGCCTCTACAGGCGGAGCCGTCGGTGCCGAGATCACTTCAGACTTCCTTCCACGCAATAACTGACATCGCCAATAAACACGAGGAACGGTTGATTCGGCAACCGAATATCCCCGCGTAGGGCCCCCGTAGTTCCCCGCGATTGCGATCAGGGCTTTGTCGTGGCCGGGCTCGCCTGAGGGGAGGGGTGGGATGTGAAACGACGGCTATTTCGGCGTTTTACATCCAGCGTCCGGCCCAGCCCGGCCCGTGGGGCGCGGCGGGTCCGCGGCCGACCCCGAACACCTACCCCGGCGCCGCCTCGCCCTGCGGGTAGCGCTGCGCGCGCACACCCGGGCCGCCTTCGCGGAAGCGGTTGGCGGTCTGCTCGGCCGTCTCGCGGGCCCAGCGTGAGGTCGTCGCGACGCCGAGCACGAGGATGATGAAGCTGAGGCCGGCAATGATCCACCAGCTCGCGTGGGTGGCGGTCGCAAAGCTCTTGCCCAGCGCGCCCGAGACCCCGGCGCCCGCGACCGCGCCGACGATCGCGACGCCGAGCGTGTTGCCGACCTGGCGGCTGGTAGAGGCGACAGCGGCGGCGACCCCGGCCTGTGAGCCTGGCATGCCAGACACCGCCGTGTTGGTGATCGGCGGGTTGACGAGACCGAAGCCGAACCCGAACACGAAATAGGCCCCGAGCAGGTACGCCGTCGACGTGTCGGCCGAGATCTGGGTCAGCATCACGGCCGCAATCGTGAGCGCAGCGCCCGCGACGACGAGCGGCCCTCGCGACCCGTGGCGGCCGACGATCCGGCCTGATATCGGCGCGAACACGAGCGTCATCGCGGCCATCGGCAGCACGTATAGGCCGGCTTCGAACGGCGACAGGCCGCGCACGTCCTGCAGATACAGCGTGTTCAAGAACAGAAAGCCGCCCTGTCCGGCGAACGCGCAGACCGCGATCGCGCTCGCGCCCGAGAACGGAACACTCTTGAAGAAGCGCATCTCGAGCAGCGGCTCGCGGCGGTGCAGCTCGTAGAAGACGAGGAACGCGAACGATGCCAGCGAGACGCAGAACAGCGCGATGATCCCGGGGTCTGAGAACCCGACGCGGCCACCCTCGATGATCGCGTAGGTCAGCGACGACAGGGCGACAATCACGAGGATCTGGCCGACTGGGTCAATCCGCCGCGCGTGCGGTGCTCGCGACTCGGGCACGTACAACGCGGTCAGGAGCAGCGCGAGCATGCCGACCGGCACGTTGACGATGAACACCGATCGCCACCCGACTGAGTCGACGAGCGCGCCGCCGACAACCGGCCCCAGCGCGAGGCTGACGCCGATCACCGCGCCCCAGACCCCGATCGCCTGAGCCCGCTCGCGCGGGTCCTCGAACGTGTTACGAATGATCGACATCGCGACCGGGTTGAGCATCGAGCCACCGACCGCCTGCAGGACGCGGGCCGCGATCAGCAGGTTCAGCGTGGGGGCCACCGCGCACGCGAGTGATCCGAGCGAGAACAGGACCAGCCCGACCTGGAACACCTTGCGGCGGCCGATCCGGTCGGCGGTCGAGCCCGCCAGCATCAGCAGGCTGGCGATCGTCAGCGTGTATGCATCGATCGTCCACTGCAGTCCGTCGAATGACGCGTGCAGGTCGCGGTGGATCGCCGGCAGCGCGACGTTGACCACGGTCACGTCGAGACCGACGATCAGCAGGCTCATCGAGCAGATGAGCAGGATCAACAGCCGGCGTCTGCGGCTTAGCTCGGGCCCGTTCTTGGTGTGCGCCGGGTCATCCACTCGATCGATCCTACCCAGGCGCATTCAAAGCCCATCGAGGGCCGACCTGCTCGATACGACGACGCAATACGCGTCCACCGAGCAAGCACCTAATCTACGCACACATGCCCAAGCAGCGCCAATTCCACCGCGGATATACCCGCGTGATGTCGACCCTGATGATCGTGATCGGGATTGTGCTGCTCGTCCGCACGCTCGCCGAGGGCGGCGGCCCGATCGCCGCCGGGGTGCTGTTGGGCATTCTGTTCGTCCTCGCGGGCGCCGCGCGCCTGTATCTGCAGATACGAGGACGATGAGCTCGATCACCTGTGACTGAGCGTCCGTTCAATTACCGCGCGCTGTTCGCGGTCGTCTACACGGCCTCGGTCAGCTCCGTCTACTTCGCGCTCGGCGTCGTCGCCCACCGCGCGAACGGGCTCACGCCCGCGGTCTTCCTCGCCGGGGGCATCTTTTTCCAGCTCTGCGCGATGACGTACGTCGAGGGGGCGTCGCTGCATCCTGAGCGCGCCGGCTCGCCGGTGTTCGCTCGCTACGCGTTCAACGAGCTCGTCAGCTTCGTCGCCGCCTGGTCGCTGGTGCTCGATTACACGATCCTGATTGCGGTCACGGCGCTGACCGTCCCGGCGTACCTCGCCGTGTTCTGGGGACAGATCGGCCACGGAGCGCTCGAGATCGCGGTCGCGTTCTCAGTGATCCTGTACGTCGCGGTCGACAACCTGACGGGCGTCAGCGCCCGCCGCATGCGCCAGCGGATCTGGATCACCGCCGGCGATCTGGTGCTCCAGGCCGCTGTGATCGTGCTCGGCTTCGCGCTCGCGTTCCATCCCCATCACCTCAGCGAGAGCATCAACTTCGGGACCGCCCCGAAGGCGTCTGACCTGGCGTTCGCACTGACGATCGCGGTGATCGCGTTCACTGGTCTTGAGGCCGCCGCGAGTGTTGCCGGCGAGGTCAGCGCGACCCGCCGGGAGATCAAGAGCCTGGTTGGCTCGGGCTCGGCACTGATCGTGCTGGTGTACGTCGGGATCGCGATCGTCGGCGTCGGCGTGCTTCCGGTTCACAACGGACTCACGGAGCTCGGCACGAGCCACATCAACGCGCCGCTGGTCGGCGTCGTCGAGGCGTTTCACCCGCAGTGGGTTGCCGACGTGCTCAAGTACGCGGTCGCGGTCGGAGGCGCCGTCGGCCTGACCGCCGCCGCCGGGTGGTCGATGCTCGGCGTCTCGCGGGTCGGCTACGGGCTCGCGACCAACCGCCAGATTCCGAGCGCGATCGGGCGGCTGCACCCCACTTTCGGGACGCCGTTCGTCGTGATCGCGTTTGCGGCGCTCGGGGCCGCGGCGCTCGTGATCCCGCGCGACCTCGAGCTGCTGGTGGGGATCTTCGCGTTCGGGGCGCTGCTGGCGTTCACGATCGCGCACGTGTCGGTGATCGCGCTTCGCTATCGGGAGGCCAATCGCCCGCGGGCCTACGAGGTGCCGCTCTCGGTGACGATCCGGGGCGGCCGGGTGCCGATCCCGGCGGTGCTCGGCGCGGTGCTTGCCGCCGCCGGCTGGATCACCGTTCTCGTGTTCCATTCCGGCGCCCGGTATGTCGGCGCGGCCTGGCTGCTGGGCGGCCTCGTGCTGTATGTGATCTACCGAAAGAGCGAGCAGAAGCCGCTGCTGCGCCGCGTCACGATTCCCGAGCGCGCCCTTCGCCACGAGGCGCTCGAGCCAGAGTTCGGCTCGATCCTGGTCCCGATCTTCGGCTCCCCACTGGACGACGACATCGTCCAGACCGCCGGCCGGCTGGCGGGGGAGACGCACGACGACCTCGAGGAGGAGGGCGCCGTGATCGAGGCGATCTGGGTGTTCGAGATGCCGCTCGCGGTTCCGTTGGACGCGCCGCTGTCGGACGCCCAGGTGCGCCGCGCGCGCGATGCGCTCGCCCGGGCCAAGCTGGTCGGCGAGGAGTACGAGGGTGTCGAGGTCGCGACCGCGATCGTCCGCGCCCGCCGCACAGGTCAGGCGATCGTCAACGAGGCCCGGCGCCGGGGTGTCGAGGCGATCGTGCTCGGTGCAGAGGAGCCCTCACGGGTGCGCGGCGGGTCGCGGCTGGGCGGCGCCGGCGGTCCGCTGGACAACTACGTCGGAGCGGTCACGAAATACGTCGTCAGCAAGGCTCCGTGCCGGGTTATCCTCACGGCACCGCCTGCCGACTGGCGCTCCAACATCGACGGACAACTGACACCCGATGGCTGAACGCCATACCCCCGGCCTGCAACGGGTGTTGGGCACCAACGCCCTGTTCGCGACCGCGTACGGCAACGTCGGCTCGTCGATCTACTACGCGCTGGGCCTGGTCGCGTCGTTCGCCCTCGGGCTGACGCCGATCGTCTTCATCATCGCGGGCGGGATCTTCTACCTAACGGCTGCGACCTACTCCGAGGCGACCGCGATGTTCCCCGAGGCGGGCGGGTCGTCGAGCTTTGCCCGCCATGCGTTCAACGAGTTCTGGTCGTTCTTCGCCGCGTGGGGCCAGATGCTCAACTACGTGATCACGGTCGCGATCTCGGCGTTCTTCGTGCCCCACTACATCGGCGGCCTGTTCTGGTCCTACCTGAAGACGTCGCCCGGCGACATCTTCTTCGGGATCGGCGTGATCGTGGTGCTGTGCGCGATCAACATCGTCGGCGTCAAGGAGGCCGCGGGGCTGAACGTCGTGCTCGCGTTCGTGGACTTCTCGACGCAGCTGGCGCTCGTGATCATCGGCGGCGTGCTCGTCCTATCGCCCGAAACGCTGGTCAACAACGTCCAGCTCGGCACGGTGCCGACGTGGAAGAACTTCATCATCGCGATCCCGGTGGCGATGATCGCCTATACGGGGATAGAGACGATCTCGAATATGGCCGAGGAGGCCAAGGACGAGTCGCACACGATCCCGAAGGCGATCAACCGCGTGGTCGTCGCGGTGTTCGCGATTTACGCACTGATGCCGGCTGTGGCGCTGTCGGCGCTGCCGGTGACGTGCAACGCCGCCGGCAAGTGCCAGACGCTGCTCGGCCTGCCGGAGGAGAAGGGTGGGTTCGCGGGCGACCCGGTGCTCGGGATCGTCAAGCACCTGAACCTCGGTCCGCTGCAGCACGCTGGCGAGATCTACGTCGGCCTGCTCGCCGCGACGATCCTGTTCATCGCGACCAACGCCGGGATCATCGGCGTGTCGCGACTCGTCTACTCGATGGGGCTACACCGTCAGGTGCCCGATCAGCTGCGCCAGCTGCACCCGAAGTACCGCACCCCGTGGATCGGGATCATCGTGTTCGGCGGGATCGCCTGCCTGACGCTGATCCCGGGGCAGGCAGTCTTCCTGGGCAACATGTACGCGTTTGGCGCGATGCTGTCGTTCACGATCGCCCACCTCGCCGTGATCCGATTGCGGATCAAGGACCCCGACCGCAAACGTCCCTACCGAGGTCCCGGCATCTTGCGCATCGCCGGCTACAAGCTGCCGCTGTTCGCGGTGCTCGGCGGGATCGGCACCGGGTTTGCGTTCATCACCGTCACCGCGCTTCACCTGAACGTCGCGGGCGCCGGCATCGGCTGGCTGCTGACCGGCGTGTGCGTGTACATCGTCTATCGCCACAGCCAGGGCCTCGACCTGACGACGACCGCCAAGATTGCGATCCCGAAGGCCGCGCGCGAGACCGAAGCCGAGTACGAGTCGGTGCTGGTCGCGTTCGACGAGCACGGGTTCGAGCCCGACGTGTTGGCGACTGCCGAGCGGATGGCGGCTCGCAAGCGCCGCGGGATCCACGTGCTGGTCACGATCTCGGTGCCGTCGAGCGTCCCGATCGACGCGCGACTGCCCGCTCAGGAGGAGCTCGCGCAGTCGATCATCGAGGAGGCCAAGGTCCAGGCCGGACGCCGGGTGTCGGGCCACTGGGTGAAGGTGAGGGCCGGCCAGACCGGTCGCCAGATCGTCGACGAGGCGCGGGCGATGCGGGCCGAGGCGATCGTGATGCCGATGATCAACGACGGCTCGGGCTTCGGCAGGGCGCTCGCGACCGTGCTGCGCGAACGGCCTTGTCGGGTGATCATCGAGTCGACTCCCGAGCCGGGACTTGGCCGCCCCACCGTCGCGGCGTAGCGTTTAGCCGGCATGCAACCATCGAGAGTCCCGAGCGGGGCCTTCGCCCGGCGGCCGCCGAAGCTGCGCGCGCTCGCGATCGGCGCGCTCGAGGTGGTGGTCGCCGTTGCCGCCGCGACCCTGGTGATCGCGGCCCTGCAGGGCCTTACGTCGGCATCGGACCTTGGCAGCGTGTACTTGCTGGCGGTGCTCGCCGTCGCGATCGCGTGGGGCGAGATTCCGGCGCTCGTCACCGCCGTGCTCGGCGTCCTGACGTTCAACTTCTTCTACATCGCGCCGCGCCACAAGCTGTCGATCGCCCATTCGCAGGACGTCGTGCAGCTCGTCGTGTTGCTGATCGCCGCTGTCGTCGTCGGGCGCCTGGCGGCGCTCGCCCGTCAGCGGGCCGCCGAAGCCGACAACCGTGCGCTCACGGCTGTCGCCCGCGAGCGCGAGGCGAAGCTGCTGGCCGAGGTCGCGTCCGCGATCCTCGCGGGTCGCAGCGTCGACACGCAGCTGCAGAACATCGGCGCCCGCGTCGCCGCGGCGACCGGCGCGAGCCGTGCGCGCGTGACGCTCGAACCGGTGCCGTCCCCGGACCCCGGCGAGATCTCAGTCGCGCTCAACGCCCGCTCGCGGCGCGCGTGGCTGTACGTGGCGGCCGATTCCAGCTGGAGCGCCGACGAGCTCGACCGCCTCGCCGAGCCGCTCGGGAAGCTGATCGACGTCGCGGTCGAACGCGAGCAGGTCGGACAGCGCGCGGCCGAGGCCGACGCCGCGCAGCGGGCCGACGTCGCCCGTACGGCGATCCTGCATGCGATCTCACACGATCTGCGCTCGCCGCTGACCGCGATCACGACCGCGGGATCGGCGCTGCGCGGCACCGGCGTGACCGAGGACGAGCGCGACGAGCTGATCGATGTGATCGAGAGCGAGGGCGTGCGGCTCGCCCGGCTCGTCGACGATCTGCTCGACCTGTCACGGATCGAGGCCGGCGCCGCGGCGCCACAGCGCGACTGGACCGACCTTCATGACGTCGTCGCATCGGCGGCCGTGCAGCTCGGCGGCGATCACCCGATCGAGTTCGCGTTGCCAAGCGACCTCCCGTTGATCCGAGCTGACCCGGCGCAACTCGAGCGCGTGTTCTCAAACCTGATCGAGAACGCGGTCAAGTTCTCCCCGCCGGATTCGCCGGTCAAGATCAGCGGCAGCGCCACGCCCGCGTTGGTGACGGTGCGGATCACCGATCAGGGGCCAGGGATCAACAAGCAGGAGCGCGCGCGTGTCTTCGAGCCATTCTTTAGAGGCCGCGGCGCGCGCGGCGCCGGCTCCGGGCTGGGGCTTGCGATCTCGCGCGGTTTCGTCGACGCAAACGGCGGGCGGATCGTGCTGCAGACCGGCACCGGCCGCGGGACGTCGTTTGCGGTCAGCTTCCCGGTCGTCCGACAGCCCGTCGCCGAGATCCCGGCCAGACCGCCCGGCGAGGCGGAAGCGCTGCGATGACCGCGTCGGGGCCGCGCGTCCTAGTCGTCGACGACGAGCCTCAGATCGTGCGGGGGCTGAAGATCGTCCTGCGCAGCGCCGGCTACGTCGTCGAGGCGGCCGAGACCAAGGAGCAGGCGCTGGCGCTGCTGGCGACGCGTCCGCCCGATGCGCTCGTGCTCGACCTCGTGCTCCCGGACGGGCGCGGCTCTGACGTGTGCCGCGAGGTGCGCCAGTGGAGCCGGCTGCCGATCCTGATGCTCTCGGCGGTCGGCGACGAGCGCGAGAAGGTCCGCGCCCTGGATGCCGGCGCCGACGACTACGTGACCAAGCCGTTCGGGACCGACGAGCTGCTCGCGCGGCTGCGGGCGATCATGCGGCGCTCGGGCGACGGCGCGAGCGACCCCGAGCTGAAGATCGGCGACGTCGTGATCGATCTTGCCGACCGTCGCGTCGATCGGGCGGGAGAGCGAGTGCATCTGACGCCAATCGAGTTCGACCTGCTGCGCGTGCTCGCGTCGCACCAGGGCCGCCTGATCACCCATCGCCAGCTGCTGCGCGAGGTCTGGGGTCCGGAGTACGGGGACGAGACCCACTACCTCCGTGTCCACGTCGCGCACATCCGCGCCAAGCTGGAGCCCGACCCCTCACGGCCGCAGTATCTGATCACCGAGCCCGGCGTCGGCTACCGGCTGGTGGACCCCGCTCCAGCGGAAAATTAACGCTTTCTCTACGCCGGCGCCCGCATCTTTAGCGCGATCTTGACGGCGTTCGGAATACCGTCATTTGCGGCGGAATATGGCGCGCATCGAGACCCACGGACTGCGACGCACCGTAGGCGTTGGCGGACTGTTTGCGACCGCCTACGGCAACGTCGGGTCCTCGATCTACTACGCGCTGGGACTCGTCGCGGCCTACGCGCTCGGGCTGACGCCGATCGTGTTCATGCTCGCCGGCGGCCTGTTCGCGCTGACCGCCAAGACATACGCCGAGGGCGCGGCGATGTTCCCCGAGGCCGGCGGCTCGTCGTCGTTCGCGCGCCACGCGTTCAACGAGTTCGTGTCGTTCTTCGCGGGCTGGGCGCTGAGCCTCGACTACATCCTCACGATCGCGATCTCGGCGTTCTTCGTGCCGCACTACCTGAGCGCGTTCTGGCCGGCGCTCGAGCATCCGCCGGGCGATGTGATCGGTGGCCTGATCGTCATCGCGGCGCTCGCCTGGCTGAACATCCGCGGGATCGGCGAGTCGGCCAAGGTCAACTTCATCCTCGCGATCCTGGACCTCGCCACGCAGGTGACGATCATCGCGATCGGCGCGTTCCTGGTGCTCAACCCGTCGCTGCTGATCAACCAGGTCCACCTCGGGACGGTGCCGACGTACTCGCATCTGATCTTCGCGCTGTCGCTCGCGATGCTCGCCTACACCGGGATCGAGACCGTCTCGAACATGGCCGAGGAGGCAAGGGATCCAGGCAAAGACGTTCCCGCGGCGGTCAACTACATCCTGATCGCGGTGCTCGGCGTGTACGCCGGGATCACCGTCGTCGCGCTGTCGGCGCTTCCGGTCCAGGGGCACGGAGCGCACTCGTACACGCTCCTGGGACTCGCCTCCAACCAGGGCGGCTACCAGAACGACCCGGTGCTCGGGATCATCCAGCACCTCGGGCTGAGCGTCACGGTCCGCCATGTCCTCAGTTACTACGTCGGGATCCTGGCGGCGACGATCCTGTTCATCGCCACCAACGCAGGGCTGATCGGGATCTCGCGGCTGTCGTGGTCGTTGGCTGAGCACCGGCAGCTGCCGGGCCTGTTCGCGCAGCTGCACCCGCGCCACCGGACGCCGTGGTTCACGATCGTGTTCTTCTCGGTGATCGCCGGCCTGCTGTTGATCCCCGGCAAGACGACGTTCCTCGGCAACCTCTACTCGTTCGGCGCGATGCTGTCGTTCACGATCGCGCACGCGGCGGTGATCGCACTTCGGATCAAGGATCCCGATCGCGAGCGGCCCTATCGAATCCGCGGCAACGTTCGGATCCGCGGCCGGCAGGTACCGATCTCGGCCGTGGTGGGCGGCATCGGGACGTTCGCGGCCTGGATCTCGGTGCTCGCGCTGCACGTCGAGGCGCGCACCGTCGGCGTCGGCTGGATGGTGGTCGGCCTCGTTGGCTACACGGTCTACCGCCGCCGGCAGGGTATGGATTTGACCAGCCACCACAAGATTGCGCACCGGGAACGTCCACCGTTCTTCGTCGAGCTCGAGTATCGCTCGGCGATCGTGCCGATCTTCGGCACCGACGTCGACGCTGCAGCGCTGCGCTCGGCGGCGAAGCTGGTCGGCGAGGACGCGGCTGTCGAGGCCGTGTACGTGCTGCGCGTGCCTAACCAGCTCTCGCTCGACGCCGGGCTCGAGGAGGAGGAGCACCTCGGGTACAGCGTGCTCGAGAGCGCCAAGCTGGCGGGCCGCCAGAACGGGCTGAAGGTGCAGACGCGGCTGATCCGGGCGCGCAATCCGGGGCTGGCGCTCGTCGAGGAAGCAGAGCGCAGCAAGGCCGAGATCATCTATCTCGGAACCGCGCACGCGCCGCCGTCAGAGCAGGCGCTCGGGCCGACCGCGAGTTATCTGCTCGCGCATCGTCCGTGCCGGGTCGTGATCGAGATCGACCCGACGAACGGGCACGATCACGCGCCGGCGAGGAAGGACTCCGCCGCGCGGGGGCGAAACGCGCAACATGCTGCTCAGACACAGACCGCCTCGCATCGATGACGCCCGGCCAGCCACGACGCGGAAGGGGTTCGAGCACTTAGACGAACGCTCAGTCTCGGTCCTGCAGTGGCTGCGCGCAAACAGGGTCGACTTCGTGCTCGTCGGCGCCGTCGCCGAAGCCGTCCGCGGCTCGACCGACGCAAACGGCCCCGTCGCGGTGGTTCCGGCGCCATATGGCCGCAACTTCGAGCGCCTGTCGCGGGCGCTGACCGCCGCCGAAGCACGCGTGCGGATCGCCGGCGACAAGGAGGGGGAGACCGAGACGATGCAGATCAAGCTCACCCCCGAGAAGCTCGGACGCGGTCAGCTGTGGACCGTCCGCTGCGGCGCCTACGACCTCGACATCGAGGGTCGTGCGTCCGAGAGCCCGAGCTATCAGGAGCTGCTCTACGAGTCGGCGCGCTTCCAACTCGCCGGTGACCTCAGCATCGAGGTCGCCTCGCCGGAGCACATCGAGCACTACGCGCACGTGCGCCGGACCGGGCTCTCACCCGAGATCCGGATCACGCGCAACGCCTAAGGCACCTTAAAAACCCCGTAAATCGGGGTCTGGCGTGGGCTAACCTCGCCCTGGTGCCCGTACGCCTGACCTACAGGACGACGCTGATTGCAGCCGCGATCGCGACCGGACTGCTGATGCTCACCTGGGTTGCGGCCGCCTACATCGGACCCGCTCGACAAGCGGACGGCTCGATCCTGATCGGGTTCTTCGACGTCGCCGGCCACGGCGGCGTCAAGCCGATCGCCGACCAGATCGCAAGCCTCTGCGATCCGATCCCGTATCTGCTCTACGCGTGGATCCCGATCCTGGTCGCGCTGCTCCGCGGGCGGCCGCGCGTGGCACTCGCGATCGGCGTGATCCTGCTCGGCGCGAACGTCACGACCCATGTGCTCAAGCCGCTCCTGGCCCACCCGCGCCCGGAGCTGCTGCTCGGCAACACGCCATTTGGCGCGGTCAAGGACACAACGATCGGCGCCGCTTCGTGGCCGAGCGGTCACGCGACCGCGGCAATGTCGTTCGTGCTGTGCGCGGTGCTCGCGGCGCCACAGCGGGCGCGGCCGTTCGTCGTAGCGGCCGGCGCCGTGTTTGCGGTCGCCGTCTGCTACTCGTTCCTGGCGCTGGGATGGCACTACCCGAGCGACGTGCTCGGCGGCTTCCTGGTGGCTACCGTGTGGACGCTGCTGGCGATCAGCTGGCTGCTGGCTGTCGAGCACCGCGAGCTCACGCCGGCGACCCGCTCCAGAGCGCGGCTCTGGCATGAGCTCGGACCGTCGGCGCTGACCGTGCTCGGAGCCGTCGTGCTTGCGCTGCTGATCGCGCTCGCGCGGCCGCATGCGGTGGTCACGTTCGCCCGGACGCACGAGGCGTTCATGCTCGGCGCCAGCGTCATCGGCGCGGTTGCGCTGGCGCTCGCGACCGGTCTGATGCTCGCGGTGCGGCGCTGACGCTGGCTCGGATCGCCGCGATCAGCTTCGAGTCCAGCGGCTCGCCGCGGACCGCGACGCGAAGGTGGCGCTGATCGAGCCCTGGGAACCCCCAGCACGGCCGGGTGGCGATGCCGTGCGCTGCGAGCAGCCGCGCGTGGACGGCGACCGCGTCGTCGAACTCGAGCAGCAGAAAGTTCGCGCTGCCGGGGTGCACGAACACCCCGGGGGTTGCCGCGAGCGCGCGCGCGAGCGCCTCGCGCCTCGCGACCGTGAGCTTCGCCTGGCTGTCGATCGAGTCGCGCCGCGCGGCCGCGGCCTCGATCACCGCCAGCGCGACCGCGTTGACTGACCACTTCGGGGCAGCGTCCCGCAGCCGCTGCACGAGCGGCGCGCCGCCCAGCAGGTATCCGGCGCGGACGCCGGGGACGCCGAGTGTCTTCGTGAGGCTGCGGATCACGACGAGCCCCGGCAGCTCGCGGTCGCCGGCGAGCGTTTCCGGTTCGCCGGGCACGTAGTCGATGAACGCCTCGTCGATCACGGTTGTGCGCCCGGGCCGGCATAGCGCGCTGAGCCGCTCGCGTGGATGCAGCACCCCGGTCGGGTTCGTCGGATTCCCGACGACGACGAGGTCGGCGTCGTCGGGCACGGCCTGCGGGTCCAGCTCGAACGGTCGCTCGAGCACGAGTCGCTCGGGCGCCAGCCCGGCGTCGCGCAGCGCCCGCTCGGGCTCTGAGAATGCGGGGTGCACGACCAGCGGCCGGCGCGGCGACAACCCGTGGGCGAGCAGCGAGAACCCCTGAACGGCGCCGTTGAGGAGGAGCACCTCGTCCGGCTCTCGCCCGTGACGTCGTGCGGTGGCGGCGGTCGCGGCGGTGTCGTCGGGATAGCTGCCGAGCCGCGCGACCCCATCTGCGATTGCGGCGGTCAGCCACGGCGGATGCGCGTCGGCCGAGACGTTGACCGCAAAGTCGTGGCGCGCGCCGCGCGCGAAGTCGTCGCCGTGCAGCTCTTCGCTCATGGCAGCTCCAGCACGCGGCCGGCGATCACAAGCAGCACCCGGTCGGCGCGGCGTGCGAGCTCCTGCGCGGCGTCGCCGAGCATGTCGAGCCAGCGCCTGGTGGCGGCGTGCGGCGGAACCGGCCCCCAGCCGGCCTCCTCGGCGACGATCACGACATCGCAATCGCGCCTGGTGGCGAGCTCGACGACGCGTCCGATCTCGGCCGTCAGGCCGGCGAGCGCCTCGCTGTCGCCGTGGCCGTCGAGCGCCCCCGCGCGCCACAGCGATTCCGCGATCCAGCTTCCGAGCGAGTCCAGCAGCAGGACCGTGCCCGGCGGGGCCGCCTCGATCAGGTCGGCGACCGCGATCGTCTCGACCGTCTTCCACGCGCCCGGGCGCCGCGCCCGGTGCGCCGCGATCCGCGACTCGAGTTCGGGGTCGGTGGGGGTCAGCGGCGCGATGTAGACGACCTCGTCGCCGTGCTGCGCCGCGACCTGCTCGGCGACCTCGCTCTTGCCCGAGCGTTGCGGGCCGAGGACGAGCGTCAGCGCCACGCCCACGCCACGGCGGCCGCGACAAGCAGGTACGACGTGGCTGCGCTCAGCCGCACGGCCCTGCGCAGCGCGGCCGTGTCGGGGCGCGGCCCGTCGCCGAGCGGCGGCCGGTGCTCGACGACGCCGTCATAGTCGTTGGCGCCCCCCAACGTGATCCCGAGCGCGCCGGCGAACGCGGCCTCGGCGCGCCCGGCGTTCGGGCTCGGATGGCTGGCGGCGTCGCGGCGCCACGTACGCAGCGCTCCGGCCGGATCGTCGCCGCAGATGCCGGCCGCGACCACGGTCGCGGCGGCCGTCGTGCGGGCGACCGGCCAGCCGAGCGCATCGTCGAGCCGCGCGGCGCACCAGCCGAAGCGCAGGTATCGCGGCGAGCGGTATCCGACCATCGCATCCAGCGTGTTGATCGCGCGGTGCGCGACCGCTCCGCCCGGGCCCGCGACCGCACCCCACAGCAGCGGTCCGCCGACCGCGTCGGCGGTGTTCTCGGCGAGCGACTCGACGGCCGCACGGACGAGCTCGGGACCGTCGAGCTGATCGGGACGCCGGGCGACCAACGCCGGCGCGAGCCGGCGCGCCGCGTCGAGATCGCCCGCGTCTACGAGCTCGGCCATCTCGAGTGCCGTGCGCCGCAAGGTCCGCCCGCCGAGCCCGACCCAGCCGGCGACCGCCATCAGCAGCGCCCGGCGCGTGGGGGAGAGGCGGCGCTCGAGCCACACGGCGCCAAGCGCGAGCGGAACGACGAGCGCGACCGTGTGGACGGTTCCCGCCGCCCGGGAGTCGCGGTAGATGCGGCGCTCGGCGGCGGTGGCGATGGCGCCGAAGCCGGCGACTGGATGCCAGCGGGCAGGATCGCCCAGCAGCTCGTCGGCGGCCGCCGCGAACGCGATCCCGACGCTACGTGACATCCACGCGCGCCTGCTCGAACGTCGACATCTCGCGGTGCAGGCGGCCGGCCTGTTCGATCAGCGACAGCGCGAGCGCCGCACCGCTTCCCTCGCCGAGGCGCAGACGCAGATCGAGCAGCGGCTCGAGCCCGAGCTCGGACAGCACCAGCGAATGCGCCGGCTCCGCGGAGCGGTGCCCGGCAAACAGCCATTCCCGGCAAGCCGGCCGCATCCGCACGGCCACGAGCGCAGCGACGCCGGTCGCCATCCCATCGAGCAGCACCGGCACGGCGCGCTCGTGTGCGCACTGGATCGCACCGACGAGCGCGGCCAGTTCGAGGCCACCGAGCCCCGCGAGCGCCACCTCGGGCGCGGCCGGGTCCGCGCACTCACGGCGGTGGCGCTGAAGCGCGCCGGTGACGAGCGAGCGCTTTCGCTCGAGCCCCTGTGCGTCGAGGCCGCTGCCGCGCCCGACCGCAAGCTCGGGCGTCGCCCCGGTCAGCGCGCACACGAGCGAGGCCGCGGTCGCGGTGTTGCCGATCCCGATTTCGCCCAGCACGAGGCAGTCGGCGCCTGTCTCGTCGAGCAGCTCGCCGGCCAGCCGGGCGCCGGTGGCGATCGCCGCATCGCATTCAGCGGAGGTCATCGCGGGCGCGGTCGTCGAGTCGGCGGTGCCGTCGCTCACACGCGCCTGCGCGCAGCCGTCCGGGGGGTCGCCCGCGAGCCCGATGTCGGCAATCACGAGCCGCTCGCCGCGCGATCTGGCGATCACGCCGATCGCGGTCTCGCCGCGGGCTGCGGCCGCGGCAACCTGGGCGGTCACGGGCTGGTCGAACAGGCTCGACCCGCGTCGCGCGTGCCCATGGTCGGCCGCGCAGACGAGGTGCGCCGCCGTCAGCGGGACCGGCGGCGGCGCGCCAGTCGCAGCCGCCCAGCGCTCGACGACGTCCTCCAGCGCCCCGAGGCTGCCGGCTGGCTTGACGAGCTCGTCGGCGCGGTCTCGCGCGGCGGTCCGCGCCGCGGGGTTCGGCGTCGGGTAGCTCGGTGGCTCGCCGCGCTCTCCGGACCACCGCTCGTGCATCACGACGTCGTCGACCGGCCGCCGCGCCGACCATCCGGCACGCTCCAGCCCGGGTCGCGTTGGGCGCTCGTCGGGCCAGCCGACGCACAGCCATGCGAGCGGCTCGACGTGATCTGGGATCCCGAGCACCGCGCGCAGCTCGGCGGGCCGGTAGAAGCTCACCCAGCCGACGCCAAGGCCCTCAGCGCGGGCGGTCAGCCACAGGTTCTCGATCGCGCACGCGGTCGAGTAGACGTCGGTCTCGGGGATCGTCGAGCGGCCGAGGACCTCGATGCCCGCGGCCGGCGGCACGCAGCACACGCAGATCCCGACTGGCGCTTCGAGCACGCCCTCGACCTTCTGATCGAGGAATTCGGCGGCGCGCTGGTCGAACCGGTGCGCCTGGCGCCAGCGCTCGCGCTCGGCGAGCCCCCGGACCTGCGCTCGGGTCTGCGCGTCGCGGATCACGATGAACCGCCACGGCTGAGAGAGGCCGACCGACGGGGCTCGGTGCGCGGCCTCGAGCACCCGCTCGATCAGCTGTTCGGACACCGGATCGGGGCGGAACCGGCGGATGTCGCGCCGCCCTTCGATCACGTCGGCGAGCGCCGCGCGCACGCTGTCGGCCATCTTCCAGCCGCTCGGATCCGCGGCCCGCTCGGCGGCGCGCGAGGGGTCGATCGAGCGGTCGAGCACCGGGCGCTTCATCGCCCGGGGACCTGGCGCTCGCGGTGTTGGCGGTGGGCGAGCGCGCCGGCGAGGATCGCGTCGTGGACGGTCGTCGCGATCGCCGCGCCGACGGGCGTCACCGGGCCTGCGAACTGCTCGATTGAGCCGGGCGAGGCGGCGATGCAGATCGAGTCGGTCGCGGTACCGGTCGCGTGGCCGTCATGGTTTACGGCGCGGACGCCGGCGTCGGCGAGCGCCTGAGCCTTGGCCTCAGTTGCGGTCTGGAGCGCCGCCACGAGCGCGGCGTCGCAGAGCGGCGCGTCGACGACCACCAGCACGTTGATCGTTCCGACCGGCGCGACGCGGCGCGGCAGGCGACCGGCGGCCGCGAGCGGCTGGCTGACCCCGACCGTCGTGTGCGCGCGCGCAACACCGTGGCTGTGGGTCTGGGCGGCGCTGATGTCGGCCGCGGTCAGCATCCCGATCACGGCGTCAGGGTCGAGCCCACGGGCGCGCGCCTCCTCGGCGAGGTGCACGCCTGGGTCAAGCCGTGCGTAGCCGTGGTCGACCTGCACGTTGAGCCAGTAGGTGGCGGTGTGCAGGCCGCCACCGAGCACCGCAGAGGACAGGCAGCGGCGCTCGCCGCCGAGTTCGATGACCAGCGCGCGTGTCACCCGTTCTCCGCGTAGATCAAAGCGTTGAGGGCGGCCGCCGCGACGGCGCTGCCGCCGCGCTCGCCGTCGTTGGTCACGCAGCGCAGGCCGCTGTGCGCGAGCGCTCGCTTGGCGTCGGCGGCGCCGACGAACCCGACCGGCAGGCCGATGATCAGCGCCGGGTCAGGCGGCGGGCGCTCGATCAGCTCCAGCAGCGCCGTCGGCGCATTGCCGATCACCCAGATGGCGCCGTCGCCGGCGTCCTGCGCGGCGAGTCGCATCGCTGCGGCGCTACGCGTCAGCTCGCTGGCGCGGGCGAGCTCGGTCGCGCGCGGGTCCTCGAGCGGCACGCGCGACTCGCGCGAGGTGATCCCGGCGGCGGTCATGCGGCTGTCGCAGATCACGGGCGCACCGGCGAGCAGCGCCTCGCGGCCGCGCTCGAGCGCGTGCTCATCGAGCACCAGCGTGTCGGCGAACGACAGGTCGGCTGACGCGTGACAGACGCGTTCGGCGACGGCTCGCGACAGCGGCGCCAGCGCCGAGAAGTCGTGGCGCGAGCGCAGGATGCGGTAGCTCTCGCGTTCGATCGGATGAACCTGGCGGGTCACCAGACGTCCACCTCGACGAACGCGTCTGCCGGGCAGACCTCCATGCACTCGCCGCAGCCGGTGCAGCGATCGACGAGCGTGATCAGCGGCGGCTCGCCGGTGTTGGCGGTCCCGGGCGGCGCCGGGCGCAGCGCCCGCTCGGGACAACTGGCAAGGCACACGCCGCAGCCCTTGCAGTCCGCTGTCGCGAGGAACACGGTCGCGGTCATCCGACCACCTCGGCGAGCGCGCAGGTCGCGTGCGCCGAGCGCTGCTTGGTGACGACCATGCGGCCGTTGCCGGCGCTCAGCAGCGACGCGGCCTCCGCGACGCTGGCGGTACCGGTATGCAGGGCGACGACGCTCGACGGCGTCGGGACGTCGACGGCACCGAGCTTGTCGGCCGGGTGGGTCTCGAGCGGCCACTGCATCGCCTCGGCGACCTCGACCAGCGCCGGCTCGTTCGCGCGCGTGTCGATCGTCGCGAGCGCCCGCACTTGGCCTGGGGTGGCGCCGGCTTCGCCGAGCACATGCTGGACGAGCTCGAGCAGCTCTGCGCTCGGGCATCCGCGACTGCAGCCCGCGCCGATCACGTACGAGCTCATCGGCGCTCCGCGGCGACGACGAAGACCGGGTTCTCGGCCGCGAGCCGGTGTCCGCCGGCAAGCGGGCGCAGGCGGCTGGCCTGGAGCATCGTCGCCTCGGCCTCGAGGCCGTGCGATGCGAGCTGGGAAATAACCGGCCCGACGCGTTCGACGAGCGCGAGCGTGACGACCACCGCGCGCCCGGCGCGAGCGGCGCAGATGTCGAGGATCGGCTCGAGTCGGTCGCCACCGCCGCCGACGAACACGGCGTCGGGGTCGGGCAGCTCAGCCAGCGCGTCCGGCGCGGTGCCGGCGACGGTGCGGATCGGCACGTGATGGGCGCGCGCGTTCGCGGTCGTGCGCTCGATCGCATCGGCGTCGCTGTCGATCGCAACGACGGCGGCGCCGAGGCGCGCGCACTCGATCGCGACCGAGCCGCTGCCGCAGCCGACGTCCCAGATCAGGTCTCCAAGCCCAGGGCCGAGGCGCGCGAGCGCCAGCGCTCGCACCTCGGCCTTTGTGACCATCCCGGCGCGGTGACTGAACTGGTCGTCGGCCAGCGCCCAGCGCGACGGGGTGCGGGGCGGCCACGCATGTGCGCGCTCGCCGTTGGCGTCCTCGTCGCCGAACACGAGCAGCACGTTGGGGTCTGCGAACGCCTGGCCGGTGAGTTCCTCGGCAGTCGCCGAGCGGATCTGCTCGTCGGGGTGGCCGAGCCGCTGCGCTACGACCAGCCGGCGCCCGATCAGCCGGGCCGCAAACCACGCCGGGTCGTTGGCTGGGGAGGTCAGGATCGCGACCTTCGGATGGCGCAGCGCGGCAGCGAGCGCGGCGCGCGGATCGCGTCCGTGAGCACTGACGACGACCGCGTCGTCCCATGGGATCCCGAGTCGCCCGAAGGCGATCGCGACCGACGACGGCGCCGGGTGCACGTCGAGCCGGTCGGCGCCGACGCGCTCTGACAACGTGCGCACGATCCCGAAGAACCCCGGGTCGCCCGACGCCAGCACGCAGGCGTCCTCACCGGCGCCGGCGAGCTCGCGCAGCGCGGGCTCGAGGTCGGCGCCGAGCGTCAGCCGCCGCGCTCCCGCCGGCGCGAGCGCGTCGAGCACCTCGCTGCCGCCGGCGACGAGCTGCGCCTGGGCCAGCAGCTGCTCGGTCCCGGCCGGGACCCTGCCACCGTGGACGCCGAGCACGGCGATCACTGCAGCGCCTCGAGCTGGAGCGCCTCGCGAGCCCCGGGTGAGGCGCCCACCACGGAGGCGCCCTCGAAGTCGACCATCACCACGTCGATCGCCAGCGCGCCGTCGATATAGCGCGAGAGGTTGTCGGCGACGCGCGCGCACAGCAGCTCCGGCGCGCGCCGCAGGCCCGCCGCCGCCCACAGCTCGTAGGCGTGCCGCGCGCTGTTGGCCTCGCGGACCTCGTCCTGGACGGCCTTGTCGCCGCCGGCCTCGCGTGTCAGCTCGGCGAGGAACTCGGTGTCGATCCGCGAGCGCGTCCAGTGGGTCATCAACACGCCGGCGCCGAGCTTTGAGAGCTTGCCGACCATCCCGACGAACACGCAGCGCTCCATCGCAAGCGAGCGTCCCCGCTTGAGCGCATAGCCGGTGAAGTCGCCGACCTCGACGAAGCACACCTCCGGCAGCTCGGGCAGCAGCCGCCGAGCGGCGCGCTCGCTGCGACCGCCGGTCGTCAGCACGACCGTCCGCTCGCCCTGGGCGTCCATCACGTCGATCGCCTGCCCGACGCTCGCACGCCAAGCAGCGGTCGAGAACGGGCGCACGATCCCGGTCGTGCCGAGGATCGAGATTCCGCCGACGATCCCCAATCGCGGGTTAGACGTCCGGCGAGCCATCTTCTCACCGTCCGGGACGCTGAGCTCGACGACGACCCCGACCTGCTCGAGGTCGAACACCTCGGAGATCGCGGCCTCGATCTGGCGCCGCGGGCCGGCATTGATCGCCGGGCCGCCGACCTCGAGCCCGAGGCCCTCGCGGGTCACCGTGCCGACGCCCTCGCCGCCGCGCAGCTCGATTCCGGGGCGCCCTGAGAGCGTCACGTGGGCGGTCAGGTGCGCGCCATGGGTGACGTCGGGATCGTCGCCGGCATCCTTGACGACGACCGCGGTCGCGCCGTCGCGGTCATGGTCGCAGCGCTCGGGTTTGAAGCGGGCCCGCTGATCGCCGCGGGCGAGCGGGATCTCGACCTCGTCGGGGGCCTCGCCGTCGCGCAGCAGCAGGGACGCCGCCTTCGCGGCGGCGGCCGAGCAACTCCCGGTCGTCCAGCCCTTGCGCAGCTTGCCGGTGGCGACGCGGCGAGCGCTGGCGGGGAGGTTGGGCTCGCGCAGGTCGGTCACGTCGCGGCCTTGCGTCGATAGCGGGCGGGGTGGCCGAGCGGGCGGTATCGGTGTCCGTAGCCGGCGTCGTACACGTGCGAGCGAAGCTCGTCGGTCCCGGTGGCCGCGAGCGCGGGGCCGACGATCACGAGCGCCTGGGTCGTGATCTTCGCCTCGCGGATCCGCTGCGCGAGCTCGCTGAGCGCGCACCGGATCACGATCTCGTCGGGCCAGGTCGCGCGGTACACGATCGCGCACGCGCAGTCCGGGGCGTAGCCGCCCTCGAGCAGCTCGGCCTGCAGCTCGCGGGGGCGGCGGACCGACAGGAACAGGACGAGCGTCGTCTGATGGCGGGCGAGCTCGACCAGCCGCTCGTTGTCGGGCATCGTCGTGCGGGTCGCGCGGCGCGTGAGGATCAGCGTCTGCGAGACGTCGGGCACGGTCAGCTCCTGACCGAGTGCCGCGGCGGCAGCGGCCATCGAGCTGACGCCGGGCACGAGCTCGTAGCTGAGGCCCAGGCGCCGGCAGGCCTCGATCTGCTCGTGCAGGGTCCCGTACAGCGACGGGTCGCCCGACTGCACGCGTGCGATCTTCAGATCGTTGGTGGCGGCGCGCGCGTAGATCGCGACGATCTCGTCGTGCGTGCGGTCGTCGGATGCGATCAGCTCGGCCGCGGGCGAAGCGTGCTCGAGGATCCGCTCGTCGACGAGGCTGCGGGCCCAGACGACGATGTCGGCCTGCCCGAGTACCGTCGCGGCGCGGATTGTCAGCAGGTCGGGCGCCCCAGGTCCGGCGCCGACGAACCACACGTGGCCGCTCACGACGCCGCCTCCATCCGTACCCGCAGGAGCTCGGGGCGCACGCCGAGCAGCGCTCGCACGACGAGCGCCGTCAGCGCCCCCTCGATCAGCGCGACCAGCGCATAGGTGCCGAGCACCGTGCCCGCGAGCGCAGCGACGTCGACCGTCTGCGCGGCGCCGAGCGCGTACTCGCCGACGAAGCAGCCGGCGGCGATCATCACCGTGCAAAACGCCGCGATCCCACAGGCGATCGGCAGCGGCGCGACCCGGCGCAGGGTCAGGATCAGCGGATAGCCGACAAACGCCGGCAGGATCGCGAGGTTGAAGATATTGACCCCGAGCGTGCTGATCCCGCCGTCGCCGAACACGAGCGCCTGGAGCACGGTGACGACGGCCATCGTCACGCCTCCGAGCCAGGGTCCGAGCAGCGCGACGGCGAGCGTCCCACCGAGCAGGTGCCCGTCGGTACCGACCGCGACCGGGAACAGCGGCGCGTCAGCGACGAGGAAGAACGCGGCCGCGAGCCCGGCGACCGGGAGGTCGCGCTCGCGTCCCTCGGCGCTTGCGCGGCGCACGCAATAGCCGAGCGCGGTGCCGCCGACGATGGCGCCCGCGAGTGCGGCCTCGCCGTTCAAGAAGCCGTCAGGGATGTGCAAGCGCCGCCTCCTGCGGGCCGGCGGTGAGGTCGAGCGCTGCGACCTCACCGACGACGAACGTGACCGGGGGCGGCAGCGGCGGCGGCAGCGCCTCGAGCGTGCCGCGCTCGATGCGCTGCTCGGGGCGCGAGCCGGCGCTGATTGCGGCGATCGGCGTGGCGGGCGCGAGGCCGCCGTCGATCAGCCGCGCGGCAATCCGGCGGATATGCCCGCGGCCGGTGAGGATCACGAGCGTTCCGCGAAGCTTCGCGATCGCCTCCCAGTCGGGCGGAGAGGCGTGCTCGGGGTCGTCGTTGCCGTCGACGATCGTCACGGTCACGCTCAGCTGGCGCAGCATCAGCGGGATCCCGGCAGCGGCCGGGGCGGCGAGCGCGGCCGACACCCCCGGGGTGACGCTGACCGGGACGCCGGCGTCGGCGAGCGCGCGGGCCTCCTCGCCGCCGCGGGACGCGACGAACGGGTCGCCGCTCTTTAGCCGGACTACATCGTCGTGGGTGCGAGCCAGCTCGACGAGCAGCTCGTTGACCGCGTCTTGTGGCAGCGCCCGCTGGCCCGGTGCCCGGCCGACGAGGTGGCGGCTCGCGCTGGCCGGGGCCAGGGCGACGATCTCGCCTAGCGAAGGACGGTCATACACGACCGCCTGCGCACCGGCGAGCGCGTCGCGCGCCGCTTGCGTGAGCAGGTTCGGGTCCCCGGGTCCGGCGCCGACGAGATGCACGGTCATCGCTGCGCCACGATCCAGTCTCCGCTCGAGACGGCCGATTCGCCGGCGACGATCAGCACGGTGCGCATCGAGACCTGCTGTTCGTCGACGGTCGCGAGCGTCGCGCGCGTGACCCGCTCATCCTCGCGGGTGGCGTCGGTGACGATCCCGACCGGCGTGTCGTCGCCGCGATGGCGGCGCAGGAGCTCGAGCACGCGTCCGAGCTGCCAGGTGCGCGACCGCGAGCGGGGGTTGTAGAGGCACAGCGCAATCCCCGACGCGGCGAGCGCCTCGAGGCGGCGCTCGATCGTCTCCCACTCGAGGTGCAGGTCAGACAGCGACACGACCGCAAAGTCGTCTGACAGCGGCGCGCCCAACCGCGCCGCGGCGATCAGCGCCGCGGTCACGCCTGGCATCAGCTGGACATCGGGGCGGCGGTCGGGCGGCAGCTCTGCCGCAAGCGCGAGCGTGCGCGCGGCCATCCCGTACACGCCGGGGTCGCCGGTCGAGATCAGCGCGACCCGCTCCCCGGCGGCGGCGCGGTCGACGGCGTCACGCGCGCGCTCGGGCTCTTGGCCCATGCCCCAGCGCACGACCGTCTGGCCGTCTGACAGCAGGTCTGCGCAGTAGTCCAGATACGGGCCGTACCCGATCACCGTGTCGGCGCCACGGACCGAGGCGGCAGCGGCTTCGGTGCGGTGCTCGGGCGCGCCGGGGCCAAGGCCGACGATTTCGAGCAGCCCGCTCACGCCGACCACGGGTTAAAGCCCGCCGGCAGCTCGAGCCGGTGCGCGCGCATGAAGCCCTCGTCGGCGAGCAGCTCGCGGGTCGGGCCGTCGGCCGCGATCGCGCCGCTGGACAGGACGATCGCACGCGGACACAGCTCCAGCGCGTACGGCAGATCGTGGGTGACCACAAGCGTCGTCAGCCGCAGCGAGCGCAGCACGTCGACGAGCTCGCGCCGCGCCGATGGATCCAGGTGCGATGACGGCTCGTCGAGGACGAGCACATCCGGATGCATCGCGAGGACGCCGGCAACGGCCGCCCTGCGACGCTGGCCGGCCGACAGCAGGTGCGGCGCGCGTGCGGCCTGGTCGGCGACGCCGACCGCGTCGAGCGCCTCGCGCACCCGGTCGCGCAGCGCCTCGTCGCGCAGTCCGAGATTCGCCGGCCCGAACGCGACGTCGGCCTCCACGGTGGGCATGAACAGCTGATCGTCGGAGTCCTGGAACACGAGTCCGACCTTCGTGCGCAGCTCGCGCCGGGTCGAGGCGTCGAGCTTGACACCGCCCAGCCGGATCTCGCCCGTCCCGCCGTCGAGCATCCCGTTGAGGTGCAGCAGCAGCGTCGTCTTGCCGGCGCCGTTGGGCCCCAGGATCGCGACGCGCTCGCCCTCGGCGACCGAGAAGCTGACGTCGTGCAGGGCGACCGTGCCGTCGGGATAGGTGTAGCCGAGGTTGTCGACCCTGACCGCCGCGGGGGCACCGGGATCGGGCTCGGGGACGTGCGCCGGTCGCAGGCCCCGGCGCGGCGCGACCGGGGCGGTGGTCGCCGGCAGCCGCGTCGCGCGCCGGCCGCGCCGGCCGCCACGAGCCGGGCCGTCGCCATGCTGCGTCAGCGAGATCGGCATCCCGAGCTTGTCCTCATAACCGGGCAGCCGTACCCGGTAGGTGCACAGGTCGCAGTTCATCCGCACGTCGCCCTGGAGCACCTCGCGGTAGCGCTCGAGCACGATCCGCGCCAGCCGCCGGTCGGGGCCGAGGTGCTCGCCGCCGCGCACCGTCAGCTCCGGATGCTGCGCGGCCCACTGCTGTGCGTGGTCATAGATCCGCGGCACGAGCACGCCGGTGAACAGCATGAACGGCACGACCACGATCGTCGTCGCCCCAAGCCGCCGGCAGCGTTCGAGTGCTGCGGGGACGTCGGGCTGCGCGACGCCGGCGAATGCGGGCTCGATCATCGGCAGCGCGCGGCCGTCGGACAGCAGGCGCGCGACCTTGTAGAGGTCCGAGCTCGCATCGGGGTCGCTCGATCCGCGTCCGACGAGCACGACCCCGCACTGCGCCGGGTCGTCGTCGCCGATCGAGGCGCGGATCCGATCCTCGACGACGTCGAGCACGAGCGGATCAATTCCGAGGTCGCGGCCCATCGCGAACTCGACGCTGGGGTGGCGCATTCGCGCGCGTGCCAGCGCTGCCGGGCCGTCGTTCTTCAGGTGCCCGGCAGCGAGCAGCACCAGCGGGATCGAGACGACGCGGGTCGCACCGGCGAGCACGAGCCGGTCGAGCGACTCGTCGACGAGCGGTTCGGCGAGCTCGATGAAGCCGAAGTCGATCGGCAGGTCGCCGGCGGCGGCGCGAATCGCGTCTGCCAGCGCCCAGAACTCCTCAACGCCGTCGGCCTCGCGGGTGCCGTGGCCGACGACCAGCAGCGCCGGCGGGGCCTGCACGCCGTTGCTCGCGAGCGCGGTCAATGCATGCCTCCGATCGTCAGCACGGTCGCGGCAAGCGCCGGCAGCACGACCGCGGCTGCCGCGACCCATGCATACGCCGTGGCTGCGGGCGACAGCGCGATCACCGGTACGCGCCCGTCGAACCCGCGCGCGAGCATCGCCGAGTGCACCCGCTCGCCGCGGGCCAGCGAGCGCGCCGCGAGGCCGCCGACGCCGCGGGCGGTTGCGCGGGCCTGCCACAGCCATCGAGGATCGTCACCGCGCGCTAACCGGGCCCGCCGAGCGCGGCCGACGTCCTCCCAAGCGAGCTGCACGTAGCGCAGTGCGAGCGCCGCGACGCCCGTGATCACGGCGGGCACGCGCAGGCGTCCAAGACCGGCGACGATCGCCGCCGGTGTCGTCGTCGCAGCGAGCACGCCGGTCGCAAGCACCGCCAGCGTCGCCTTGCAGACGATCGAGCCGGCGAGCGTCAGCCCCGGCTGCGACAGCCGGACGCCGAGCACGTGCACGTAGGGTGCCTTGGAGACGAACGGCAGCAGCACGACGAACAGCACGAACGGCAGCTCGACCAGCAGCCGCTTCGCCAACAGCGACAGCGGCGCGCGCGCCCATACGGCGAGCACCGCGAGCACCGCGAGGTCGATCGCGAACGGCCACCAGACGCCTCTGGGCACGAGCGCCACGGAGATCACGAACACCCCGACGGCCGCGACCTTTACCTCGGGCGCGAGCCGGTGAAGCGCAGTCTGCACCGGAGGCACGGGGGCCTGGTGGGCAAGCGTCACAGCTTGCCTCCGCGGTCGCCGTTGCGAGACGCCGGAACGATCACGGTCGAAAGGTAAGGGCCGGGAGCGGCGTGGTCGCGGGCGGGCGAGCGCAGCTCCTGCTCGGAGCCGAGCTCCTCGCCGTAGACGGCGTGCTCTAGCCGCCCCGCGTCCTTGACCGCGTCGAGCACGCGCGGCATCTGCCGCCCGCCCTTGTAGACGACCACCGTGTCGCCGCGGGCGAGCGCGTCGCGCAGCGCCTCGTCGCCGGCCGTGTAGGGCATCAGCACGACCGCTTCGGCGCCCTCGGCGAGCACCGTGCCGCTGCGCGAGGCGAGGTCCTGCATCGCGGTGATGCCGGGGACCGTGCGGATCTCGACCTCCGGATGCACGGAGCGGACCGTCTGCGCGATGTAGGTGAACGTCGAATACAGGTTCGGGTCGCCGATCGTCGCGAACGCGGCCGTGCCGCCTTTAGCGACCAGATCGCCGATCGCGATCCCGGCACGGTCCCAGTTGCTCGCGCGGGCATCGGCGTCGCGCATCGCGAACATCAGGCGCTCGATCCGGTCGGCCGGCACATGCGCGGCGACGATCCGCTCGGCGCGACCGGCACTACCTGCGCTCGCGTCGGTCTCGGGAACGAACACGCGGTCGGCGGCCTGCAGCTCGCGAAGCGCCTTGAGCGTCAGGTGCTCTGGATCGCCGGGACCGACGCCGACGCCGACGAGCGTCCCGGTCACGCCGCAACCTCTCGGCCCGCTGTCGCCTCGGTCACGAGCCGCTGCGCAACCTCGGGCGTTGCAGCCCAGTGCGTGTGCAGGTAGGACGCGTGAACGCGGCCGGCGACGTGCCCCTCGTCGCGGTCGCCGCTGGCGATCCGCCAGGCGGGCCGATCGCCGGCGCTCGGCTCGATCCGCGAGTAGTGAAACTCGTGCCCGCGGACGTGCGTGCCCGCGGGCCAGGCGGGGTGCGCTCCGGTCGCGGTCGCCTCGCGGTAGCCGAGCGTCAGGCGCTTGGTCATCGTCGCGTTGGCCTCGATCACGTCGCACATCGGCCGGCCGTCGAGCGTCGAGCACAGGTACAGCAGCCCGCCGCATTCGGCGAGCACCGGCCGTCCGGCGCGCGCGAGCGCCGCGATCTCGGCGCGCAGCGCCCAGTTGTCCGACAACTGCTCGCCGTAGACCTCCGGGAAGCCGCCGGTCAGTAGCAGCGCGCCGGTGCGCGCCGGCAGCTGCTCGTCGGTCAGCGGGTCGAACTCGACGAGCTCGGCGCCGACCGCGCGCAGCAGCTCGAGGTTCTCCTCATAGCGGAAGCTGAACGCCGGGCCGCCGGCGATCGCGATCCGGACGCGGGCGCGGTCAGTCGATGGCTCCGGGCTCCACGCTTCGCCGGGCGTCTCGGGTGCGCTCCTTGCAAGCGCGATCAGCCCGTCGAGGTCGCACGCGTCGGCGACGACCGCCGCGAGCCGCTCGATCGCCTCGCGCGCCTGGCGCTCGCGTTCGACGGCCGGCACCAGCCCGAGGTGGCGCTCGGGCGCCGCGACGCCATCGTCGCGCGGGAGCGCGCCGAGCACCGGGATCCCGAGTGGCCCCAGCGCCTCGCGCAGCAGCTCGGCGTGGGCTGGGCTGCCGACGCGGTTGAGGATCACGCCTGCGACGCCGACATCGGGGTCAAAGCTCGCGTAGCCGTGCACGATCGCGGCCACCGAGCGCGCCATCGCCGCAGCGTCGACCACGAGCACGACCGGCGCCCCGAGCAGCTTTGCGACGTGGGCGGTCGACGCAAGCTCGCCGCGTCCGGACGCGCCGTCGTACAGGCCCATGACCCCCTCGATCACGGCGATCTCGGCCTGCGCCGACCCGTGGCGGAACAGCGGCGCGATCAGATCGGGGCCGGACATGAACGCGTCGAGGTTGCGGCCCGGCCGTCCGGTCGCGAGCGCGTGGTAGCTGGGGTCGATGAAG
>DASXDD010000138.1:0-5024 GCA_036490775.1 Solirubrobacteraceae bacterium
TGCGCAGGGGCGTGTCCGTGCTCATGGTTCCATCACCTCCACCTCCTCGGCGAAGAAGAACAGGTACCGGCCGGTGTCGCGCATCAGCTCTTGGCCGGGGTCGTCGTCGATCGTCACCCCGAGATGCGTGCGGCCGTCGTAGGCGGTGAAGATCCGCTCGATCGTCGCGGTGCGCCCGTCGAGCATCCGTGCGTGCAGATCCGCGTCGGGCGCCGGACGGATCACGACCGCGGCGCCGCGGCGAAAGGTGACGCCGTCGACGTCGGCGGATTCCTCGCCGGCGCGGGGATCGACGAGCCCCGGGGGTTCGGTCGGCGGCTCATCGGTCTGCGGGTCGCGGATTGTCACGCGGCCGTGCAGCGCGATGATCTCCTCGGGCGTCGCCGCCGCGGCCCGCGCGACCATCTCGCGCACCGCCGGATCGTGGCGCTCGATCTCTTCGCGCTCGCCGTCCGACAGCGCGTGCACGTGCAACAGCAGCGCCTCCTCGATCTCGGTCGAGTCAAACAGGCCGCCGCGGCTCTCAGGCGCGATCTCGGGGTGGTCGGGAAGCACGATCGCCGCGCCGATCACGACGTCGTCGGTGGGCGTCGCGAGCACCGGGAACGTGTTGATGCTGCGGCAGGGCCGCTCGAGCGGCGACACGAACCGGCCGCCGTTGATCTTCACGATCGGGTGCGTCGAGATCAGCGACCGCCCGAGCGCGCCGGCGCGGTCGAGTCCACTGGAGACGAGCGTGCCGTTGTCAACACGGAACACGACCTCGCGCAGGCCGTCTGGGAGCGACTCGACTGACAGGCTGAGAGCGACCGCCAGCGGGGGTGCGTCGGATCCGGGGGAGACCGATGCCTGCTTGTCCGCCGGGACCTGCGAGAGCGCGCCGACCATCGCGCCCGATAGCTCGACGCGGCGCTCATGGGCCTGGTGGCGCTCGCCGTCGGCGGCGAGGAACCGGACCTCGGCCGACAGCACCGCGTCGGGCGGCGCGTCGAGTACGCAGCGCAGCTCGAGGTGGTCGTAGGTGCTCGAGAGCGTCTCGGCGTAGACGGGCGGATAGACGATCCCGAACGGGGTCGGGGTCGCGTTCTTGGTCGCCGTCGGCGTGTAGGGATAGAGCGCGTATCCCTCCCACAGCAGCGAGTCGACGAGCTGCTGTAGCGCGTCATTCATGCGCGACCTCGTCGAGCAGCTGCGTCACGCACGCGTCGAGCGTCGGCAGGCCGCGTGCGAGCTTCTCGCGCTGGAGCGACTCGAGCGTCTGCGACCGCAGCGCCAGCCAGCCGGTGTTGGGGTAGTAATGCTCGATCGTCTCGCGCCAGACCGACACCGGCATGCGGAAGCTGGCCGACTTGTTCCACGGCACGAGGACCATCTGCAGGCCGCCGTGCTCGCCCGGGTAGTAGATCGTGCCGTTGAAGTGCAGCGCCAGCGGCGCCTGACCGTCGGGCAGCGAGTGCAGATACTTGGCGGCCGCGAGCTCGAGGTCGTAGTGGCAGGCGATCGGGACCGGCACGGTCGTCGAGCCGGTGAACGCCGGTACGAGCACGTCGAGCTTTGACCAGACGAGCGCCCGCGTCGTCACCGCCCAGCGCTCCGGCGCCCCGAACAGCTCAACTAGGCGCTCGCGGGTCGCGTCGTCGTAGGCGCGGCGTGCGGGCTCGATCATCAGCTGGATCGAAAGCGCGATCATGTACACGGGACGGCCGTCGGGCTCGGAGACCTGCAGGTCGAGCGAGAGCATCGGCGCCGCCGCGTGCCGCACCGGGCGTGCCCCAAGCACTGCGAACTCCGGCTCCGGAGGCGCCGCCGGGTCGCGCTCGGGCATCGGCACCGGCTCGAGCGTCATGCCGCAACCGCCCGGTCGCGGAGCTCGTCGAAGAACCGCGTGACCGCCTCGCCGACTCCGGCTCCGCCCGAGATCCCCTCCCAGGTCAGCTTGATCGCGCCGGTCAGCGCGTAGCAGCGGTCGATCGGGGCGATCGCATACACGGCGGGCTCGGTCAGCCGGTTGACGATCAGACCCTCGATGTCGGGCTCGAGCGCGCCAAGCGCGGGGTTGAGTGCGACCATCCGCTGCCAGGTCTCGAAGTGAAGCTCTGACTCCGTCGCTCCGGCCGGGCTGGGGTACATCGCGACGACGCATGCGGTCACGGTCGACTGCATGAAGAACGCGAGCCCGATCGGGATCTGAAAGCTCGCCCACAGATCGTCGGGGACGTCGAGCTCGGGCAGCCACAGGGTCCGGTTGCCGACCGGGCGATAGTCGCCCTCACCGGCGCGCATCGCCCAGCACGGCTCGCACGAGCACACGATCCGCCGCTCGACGAGCGCGAGTAGGTGGCGATGGTCATCGGCGATCGTGATTCCGCAGAGGTCGCAGTGCTCGGTGCCGGCGTCGTCGACGGTGGGGGCCCCGTTGCGGGGTTTCGCGAGGCCCCGCAGCCCCGACACCATCTGGGCGCGCCGACGCGACGCGACCGCGTCGGCGATCAGCCGGCGGCCCTGCGGGTCGGCGCTCATCCGCTGAGCGCCACCTTGACGCGTCCCTGCTCGCGCAGCAGCGGCACCGGCTCGAGCTGTAGGCGCTCCTCGTCCATCGAGCGCCCCGCGCGCGGCAAGAAGAACGAGCGCTCGCAGCTGGGGCAGCGCAGCGCGCCAGCCGCGAGCGTACCGTCGCGAAGCGGGCCGCCGCACTGGGCGCAGGCGTCGCGGTAGGCCAGCAGCGTGCCATCGACGTTGGCGACGATCAGCTCGGCGCCGGCGATCGCGACGGCCGTCAGCGACCCCTCGGGTGCCTCAGCTACACCGTCGAGGTCCAGCCACGCCGGCGCCATCACCACCGGCAGCTCCGTCCCGGTCGTGTCGGCCATCGGCAGCGCCAGCCCGGTCATCTGCGGCGCCACCCCCTCGACCTCGAGCCCCTCGAGGTCCGGCGCGGCGTCCTCAAGCGCCTGCTTGATCGCGAGCTCGAGCGTCACCGACGACGCCGAGCAGTCCGAGCAGCTTCCCTGCAGGCGGATCCGCGCGATCCCGTCGCTCAGCGACAGCAGCTCGACGTTGCCTCCATGCGAGTCCATGTACGGGCGCACCGAGTCCAGCGCGGCCTGCACCCGCTCCTCGAGCGGAACCGGGTGCAGGTCGTGGATCAGCAACAGCGTCGCGACCAGCGGATCCTCGCCGAGGCCGGCGGCGATCCGTGCTCCCTCAGGGCCGGCCTCGAGCAGCGTCTCGAGGATCCGCTCGAGCCCGACGCCGTACATCTGCACGATCGTCGACACGAGCTCCTCGGCCAGCGCTCGCGTCTCGGAGCCGTCGGCGCGGTCGAGCAGCGTCTGCAGCTCCTGAACGCGCTCGACCAGCGCTCCGGACTCGTCGGTGGTCACGGCGGTCGCCATGCCGGTTCCCTAGGCCATCGCCGTCGGGGTGTGCATCACCTTCTTGACCTTGCCGCTGCCGGTGTACATGTGCACGCCGCACGGCAGGCACGGGTCGAACGAGCGCACCGCTCGCATGATGTCGATGCCCTTGAACTTGTCGGGCCCGTTCTCCTCGAAGATCGGCGTGTTCTGCACGGCGTCTTCGTATGGGCCCGGCGTGCCGTAGATGTCGCGCGGGCTGGCGTTCCACGGCGTCGGCGGGTAGGGCTGATAGTTGGCGATCTTGCCTTCGCGGATCACCATGTGGTGCGACAGCACGCCGCGGGCGGCCTCGTGGAACCCGCAGCTGACGGCGCTCTCGGGGACCTTGAAGCTGTTCCAGCTCTTGGTCCGCCCGGCGCGCACCTCAACCAGCGCGCGTTCGAGGCAGTGCAGCGCGATCAGCGCGCTGTATGCCTGGTGGTAGGTGCGCGCGCGGTCGCGCTCGATCGCGTTGGACTTCTCGGGCACGTTCCACTCGAGCTCCATCTCGGGCATGTTCGGCGAGCGCGGAAGCACCATCTGCAGCGAGTGGCCGGTCGCCTTCGCGTAGCCGAAGTCGACGAGCCCCGCCTTCGCGGTGCACCACTGGCGCGCGAACGGGCCGCCGCCGGTGTCACAGCAGACGTGCGTGTCGGTCCGCTTGTCGTAGATCCGCGGTGACACGACCCACGTGTACTTGTCGGTGAAATCGCGCTTCTGCGGGCGCGGGAGCGTGACCTTGTTCCACGGGTGGTTCTTGTCGACCGGATTGCCGAGCGGGTCGCGGTCAACGAACGTCGGCTCGTTCTCCCAGCCGTCGAAATACGACGAGCCGAGCAGGATCCGGATCATCAGGTTGATCTCGACCAAGTCGGTCGAGATCAGCTCTCCGCCGATCGCGACGCCCGGTGTGATGTAGCGCTTGCGGCCCCACTCGGTCATGTTCCGGTAGTCGTAGTCGACGTAGTCGGGGTCGTCGAACGAGCCCCAGTTGACGAGGTTCGTCTCGCGATAGCCGACCATGTCGTAACCCGGCAGCTCCTGCAGGAAGAAGTCGTACAGGTCGTCGTGCATCGGCACGCTGCGCTTGACGTAGTCGAAGTAGCGCATCAGCCGCACGTAGTAGTCGGTGCACGTCTGATGGGTGATGTCGGCGCTGCACCCGCCCGGCATGATCGTCGAGGGGTGGGTGTGACGCCCACCGAACAGGCAGTACATCTCGCGCGTGTAGCGCGCCACGTGCAGCGTCTCGAGATAGAACTCGCCGGTGAACGGGTTCAGCGCCCGCATGATGTCGGCGATCGTCTTGAAGCCGTGGATGTCGGAGCCCGGCGCGGCGGTGTTCTCGGCTTTTGCCAGCAGCGACGGGTTGGTCTCCTTGACCATCTGCTCGCAGAAGTCGACGTTCGCCATGCAGTCGTTGAAGATCGCGTGGTCGAAGATGTAGTCCGCGGTCTCGGCCAGGTTGAACGCCAGGTCGCCGAGCACCGGCGGCTTGACGCCATAGGCCATGTTCTGGTTGAGGCACGAGCATGTGCAGTGGTTGTCACCGCAGATGCCGCAGATGCGACTGGTGATGAAGTGGGCGTCGCGAGGGTCGATCCCCTTCATGAAGATGTCGAACCC